>CAZDON010000025.1:0-19268 GCA_964507065.1 uncultured Ruminococcus sp.
TCTATTACAACGAGGATAGCGATTACGCCGTGCTTGATATCGAGGCTGATGACGGGCTTCTTATTACCGCCGTAGGAAGCATAGCTCTGCCCGCTGAGGGTGAGCGTATCAAGCTTTCGGGTCACTATACCTATCACAAGGAATTTGGAAAGCAGCTCGTCGTTGAGGAATATGAAAAATCACTTCCCGCGACAAAAGAGGAAATTCTCACCTATCTGTCCTCACAGACCGTGCGCGGTATAGGACCGAAGACGGCAAAGAAGATAGTTGACAAATTCGGAGAGGATACCTTTTTCGTATTGGAAAATCACCCCGAATGGCTTGCGGATATCAGCGGCATCACTATTAGGAAGGCGGCGGAAATGTCCGAATCCTTCCGCGAGCAAAACGCTCTTTTATCGCTCGTTACCTTCTGCCGAGGCTTTATGGACGTAGCCGAGGCGTGCAGAGTATACAGACGCTTTGGCGCGTCGTCGGTAGAGAGGCTTCAGGATAATCCCTATACGCTTTGCGAGGGACCGCAGCCCCTGTCCTTTGCTCGGGTGGACGAGATGGCAAGGAAGATGGGCTTCGACGAGATGCACCCTGACCGCTTCACGCACGCAATGCGTTATATTCTCGCTTCACACGGGGTGAAAAACGGTCATACCTGTATAAAGCTCACTCAGCTTTACGAGGAGGCGACGAGGCTTCTTTCGCTTGATGAGATGATTATCAAGGACGCCGTAGCCGCTCTCGTAAAGCGCGGTGTGCTGTCGAAATACAACAAGGAGGACGGTGTTTACGTACAGACTGACCTGATGGCAGAGTGCGAGGACAATGTAGCAAGGGGGATATTGAATATTGAAAAATACGCCGTAAGATTTGATATAGCGGACGTATATTCGCTGATAAGTGCACTTGAGGCAAGGCTCGGTATTTCATACGCAAAGCAGCAAAGGCACGCAATTGCCGAGGCACTGCTTGGTGGCTTTATGGTGCTTACGGGCGGTCCAGGTACGGGTAAAACTACCGTAGTAAAGGCTCTTATTTCAATATTCGACTCTATGGGTCACACCTGCGTGCTTGCGGCACCTACGGGAAGAGCTGCAAAGAGAATGAGTGAGGCTACCTCGCACGAGGCAATGACCGTGCACAGGCTCCTTGAGGCTGAGCGCGACAGCAAGAGCGGGGATATAATCTTCAACAGGTCAAAGGATAATCCTATTGATAAAAACGTGATTATAGTCGACGAGGCGTCGATGCTTGATACACAGCTTACCTCGTATCTTATTTCTGCCGTCAAGCGAGGCTCAAGGCTTATACTTATAGGTGATTCAAATCAGCTTCCGTCAGTGGGTGCGGGTAACGTGCTTTTCGATATAATTCATTCGGGCGCAGTCAGGACGGTTACGCTTGACGAGATATTCCGTCAGTCCGAGTCGAGTCTTATAGTAACTAACGCGCACAAAATAAATAAGGGGGAAATGCCCGACCTATCCCGCGCCGACCGTGACTTCTTCTTTATTCGCCGTGATGAGAGCGATATTCCGAGCACTGTGTGCGAGCTTATTACGAAAAGGCTTCCCAAGACCTACGGTCGCTCTGTCGCGTCGGGAATTCAAACGGTCACTCCGTCAAGGCAGGGAATAGGCGGAGTTCTTTCGCTCAACGGTGAGCTTCAGTCAAGACTGAATCCACCGAGCCGTGACAAGGCAGAGCATAGCTCACACGGCACGCTCTTTCGCGAGGGTGACCGAATTATGCAGACGGTCAACAATTACGAGCTCGTGTGGGAAAAGGACGGCGAAGAGGGTATCGGTATTTTTAACGGAGATATCGGTATCATCACTAAAATCAATAATGCGGAAAAGCATATAATAGCAGACTTTGACGGAAAGCGCGTGCTTTACAGCTACGACAGGCTTGACGAGCTTGAGCTTGCGTATGCTATCACCGTGCATAAGAGCCAGGGAAGTGAATATCCTATCGTAATTATGCCGATTTACAGCTGCCCGTTTCCGCTTCGTTCAAGAAATCTTCTTTATACGGCGGTAACACGCGCCCGCGGTATGGTCATTCTCGTCGGAAATCCCGACCTCTTGCCCTCTATGATAGAAAATAATCGGGAAATCAAAAGAAACACTACTCTTTGTGAGAGAATAAACGCTTATTCCTAATATTCCTAATATTCCTAATATTCCAAATATTCCTAATATTTAAAATATATCTTGAAATTTAAAGTGGAATATGTTATACTCATAAGAGACAAATCTTCAGAAAGGATGCGCTATGGTTAATAAGATAGGTCTTGACCTCGGCTACGCTAACATTACTTTAAGCGACGCCAGCCTTGAGGTCGTGCGCGAGCCGTCAGTTGCGTTGCTTGACGGTGCTACCCGACGCATTCTTTCGGTCGGCAGCGAGGCTATGGAGTCGGTTAACGCGCAAAACAGGCTTGTCCGTCCCTTGCGAAACGGCATACTCTATTCGCTTGAGTTTACCGAACAGATTATCAAAAACACCCTGGCAAGGCTTAAGGGCGGCACCGATATCAGGTGTTGCTTTGGTATAGGCGCTGATTTTAATCAGAAGCAGCTAAGTCAGCTTGCCGATATACTTCACGGTGCAGGAGTTACAGAGTGCTACTTCGTAAACCGCGCTATGGCTGCGATAGTAGGCTCAGGCTTTATACCGACTATGAGCGTGTGCAGCGTCAATATCGGTGCAAAGCGCACCGAGGTTGCTATTCTGTATAAGGGTGCGGTCGTTTATTCGGCTACCGAGGATATTGGCGGTGAGGATTTTGACCTTGCAGTGCAGGAGTATATACTTAAAAACGGGGAGCTTAATATATCGCTTCAGGACGCGCGTGCAATCAAGGAAAGCATAGGCGCAGTATGGGAGGGCAGGAATGCCGAGCCTATTGAGGTGACGGGCACTCTGGCGCTTACGGGAAACCGTATTCATATGTCAATAAATACCGAGGATATACTCGGTGTGTTTGAAAAGCCGCTTTACGACCTTCTTAACGCAGTAGCAGTTGCGTTAAGAAGGCTAGAGGCAAAATATATAGACGCCATGCTTGAAAACGGTGTGGTGCTTACGGGAGGCGGAGCACAGCTCTTCGGACTCGATAAAATGATGCGTAACGTATTCAAGCTTCCGGTATCGACGATGAAGGACCCCGACGACCTCGTCGCAAGAGGTCTTGCGGCAATAGCAAGCTTTCTTCCCGTTAAGATGCGCTCGGAGGGGAAGGATATCACCGCTAAAATAGGCGACCTCTACACGCAGTATCAGGCGCAGAAAGCAAAGAAAAAGAAGGGCGATTAACTCACTCGAAAATTAAAGCGTTTTTGCTTATCCACATAAGAAAGGAAATAATAAAATGAACAACGATAACAAAACTCCTCTTTACGTAAAGGTTATCGCAGGCGTGCTCTGCGTGATTATGATTGGCTCTGCGGTGATAGCGGGTCTATCGTTCCTGTTCTGATAGGACTGTAAAAATAGAACTGGTGTCCTCGGCCGTAGCGATGAGGACGCCTGTTTTTTTGCTTGACGCGCCTTTCGTATTATGACGCGCCTCTCTTATTATCAATTGAAATACCGAGGCGGAGCAAGCGGCATGGTAGGGGATTGCTATTCGGGAAAGATTAAAAATACACAATGTGGAAAAGATTGAGTATCTCTATTTATAAGGCGAAGAAATCCACATTGTGTATAAAATTATGAGCTCGAATTTGATAAAATAATCTCAAAACGCGACTATACGGCTGAGTTTGCGACGGAATCGGATAGAAAAATTCTTTTGAGTTTTCCACCGAAATATTGCAAAATCAAGTTTTCCATTTTATCAACAGCTGAAAAATCAAAATTACGGAATAATGAAATTTCAAAAAAGAGGGGCAAGGAACGGTTAAATTCCTTGCCCGCAATGCTATTTAGTTTTTCTTAATTCTTCTTATTTCCTGGAACACGATATCATCGTAATCGCTGAATGCCTTTTGCGCTGCGGTTTCGTTCTTTACCTCGGGAGCTTTTTCCTGAACGGGCGGCTGCGCCGTGCCGAACACCTGCTCTGCATCAACCGAAGCCGTCGCGGGAGTTTCGTTTGCTATCGGGTTCTCATTAACAGGCGGCGCCTGCTGAGTCTGTGCTGCGGGAGCTGCGGCAGGCTGCTCCTGTACCTTAGGCTCGGTAGGATATACGTACGAGGGGGCCTGCTGGGGAGCATAGTACTGAGGCTGGGGTGCGTAGTACTGAGGCTGTCCGTAGGGCTGTCCCATATATCCCTGCTGGGGTGCGTATGCAGGCTGCTGCGGAGCAAAACCCTGATTCATATTAGGAATATGGGCGGGGGGTTGCTGTGCGGGAGCCGCACCCTGTACCGTACCCTGTGCTGCACCTTCGGGTGCGGCAACGGTCTTATCGTTATTGAAGCCCGTTGCGATAATAGTTATGCGCATCTCGTTTTCAAGGTCGTCGTTGAAGGTGTGACCCCAGATTATATTTGCATCGGGGTGAGCCTCGCTCTGAACCATATCCGACGCCTCGTAAACCTCTTTAAGCTCAAGGTCGTGAGAGGCGGTAATGCTGATAAGCACGCCCGTCGCGCCCGAAATGCTTGTAGAAAGAAGGGGTGAGGAAATTGCCATAGTAGCGGCAAGCTTTGCGCGTCCCTCGCCCTTAGCAGAGCCGATACCCATATGGGCATAGCCTGCGCCCTTCATTATAGCGGTAACGTCGGCAAAGTCAAGATTTACAAAGCCGGGGAAGTTGATAACATCCGAAATCGACTGAACGCCGCGGCGAAGCACGTCGTCTGCAATTTCAAAAGCCTGGCTGAGCTGAAGATTTTCAGCTTCAATCTGCTTAAGCCTCTCGTTCGGAATAACGATAAGCGAGTCAACGTACTTAGCAAGCTCGTCTATACCGCTGTTAGCCTTAACCATTCTCTGTCTGCCCTCAAACGAGAAGGGGGTAGTAACGATACCCACGGTAAGAATACCCATTTCGCGTGCTATCTTCGCAACCACGGGAGCGGCTCCCGTACCCGTTCCACCGCCCATTCCGGCGGTAACGAATACCATATTAGCGCCTGCAAGAAGCGCCTTTATGTCCTCGATGCTTTCCTCAGCGCTTGCCTTACCGACGGAGGGGTTTGCACCTGCGCCAAGACCGCCTGTGGTTTTGTTGCCTATGCAGAGTTTTTTTGCAGCGCAAGAGGTGTCAAGCGCCATTTTATCAGTATTTATAGCTATAAATTCAACACCGCGGATATTGGTCTGTATCATACGGTTGATAGCGTTGTTTCCGCCACCGCCGACACCGACGACCTTAATCTTAACCGCGCTGTCATAAATCGGATCAAAATCAAATTCCATTAACTTTCCACTCCTGTATTTTATAAAAATCTATTATACATAAATATTTTATAATACTTTAGCATCAATTGCAAGGGGTTTTTAAGATTTTGACGATTTTACCAAAATAAAAAGTTATACATTATATATTATTACTAAAGATAACTAAATATTTAGGCTTGATTTTTCAGTATGGCTATAATCTTCGTTGCCTCATCCCGCTCTGATTTTGCCTCTTTCGTGTTTTTATATAAAGATTTTCTCAATGAACTATCATTGAGAAGCGACTGAGTCTTATCGTAAAGCAGCTTATCCGTGAGAGTGTCCTCGGTAATGACCGCACCCTTTGCTTTATCTATAAAGCCTCCGGCATTTTTGCTTTGGTGGTCGTCCTTGACGTTTGGCGAGGGAATAAGAATTGCAGGTGTTCCGCAGGCATAAAGCTCCGCTATGCTCGATGCCCCCGCACGGCAGATAGCAAGGTCTGCCGCCGAAAGATAAAGCGGCATATTTTCAATATAGGGTACGATACGGCATCCTCCACCCCCCTCCGTAAGCGTCGGCTCCTCCTTTGATATTCTATCAAAATATCTTCGCCCGACTGAGTGAATATGAATAATATTCTTAAGCCTTGCGGAGTATGACCGCATAAGCGAAATACACGCACAGTTCAGCGCCTCTGCACCAAGGCTTCCGCCTTGGGATATTATAAGACGGTGATTTGCTCCGATGCCGAGCCTTCGCCTTGCTTCAAGATAGGAAAAATCAAAAAAAGCGCGTCTTACGGGCGTTCCTACCGTTATTGCCCCCTTTAGCTTCAGGAGTGCTGTGTCGTGCGTATTTTCAGGCAGAAAAAGATGCGCAGCATCTCTCGCGCACGCCCGCGTTACAAGGCCTGATTTAAGATTTGACTCGTGTATTGCGGTTTTTATACCGAGTGATTTTGCCGCGCGAAGCACGGGATACCCGACGTAACCGCCAGTCGCAAAGACGATATCGGGCTTATATTCACGAAGAATTTTAAGTGAGTGACGCTTTGCCGCGGGGATTGCACATAGCCCCGATGCAATGCCGCGAAGTCCACCGCTAAGACCTCGGACCTTAATATATTCCCGCCCGAACCCTATTTGCTCCACGGGCGCGTTTTCCATACCGCCCTCGCGGAGAATGAAGAAAACCTCGTCCTCCTCGCTCATACGCTCGGCAATTGAAAGTGCGGGATGGATATGTCCTGCCGTTCCGCCGCCTACGAATAATATTCTCATAATTCCGTCGCTTCCTCCATGTTCTTTAAATTTGCCCGTAAGTCTTGCGTGTGGTGCTTACTTCGTTATTTTTGCCTCTCTTGAAAAGGATAAAAGCATACCGATTTCAAAGAAAAGCATAATCAGACTTGAGCCGCCGTAGCTGAAAAAGGGGAGAGATATTCCCGTATTCGGTATAGTATTAGTTACGACCGCGACGTTGAGAAGCGTCTGAGTTGCTATTTTTATCGCGACACCGAGTGTGACCAGGCGCTCGAATACTCCGACCGACCGCATAGCAAGTACGATTAAGCGGTATATTAGCAGGCTGAAAAGAAGCAGGACGAAAATTGCACCGATAAGCCCCGTTTCCTCACATACTATTGCAAAAATCATATCGTTTGCAGGCTCGGATACGTAGCATCTTTTCATAACGCTTTTGCCGAGTCCGACTCCGAAAAGACCGCCCGAGCCTATTGCCATAAGTCCCTGAAGCGTCTGCCAGCCGCCCGTCAGCTTATATTGCTCGGGATTCTGCCAGACCGTGATGCGCTCCTTGGTGTAGTCGGTAAAAAGCGCAAGACAGGTGACGCCTACGCCGCCTGCTCCGGATGCCATAGCTATGTACCGCCCGTCAGCACCAGCCGATAAAATCAGGAGTATGCCGATAACACCGAGAATTATTATGCAGGAAAGATGCTTTTGCAGCATAATCAGAAGAATAGGCACGCCCATAATCAATATGGGGTAAAGCGTACCGAAAATAAAGCTCTCTTTTTTGCTCCTCGGGTGCAGGGCGCGCTCGCTGTTATCCGAAAAGTAGAGTGATAATGCCATAACCACGGTCATTTTTGCGATTTCTGAGGGCTGAATAGTTATAGGACCGAGAGAAATCCAGCGCTTAGCTCCGTTTCCAACCAGTCCGAAAACGAGCACCGTCAGCAAAAGCAAAAGCGTTATCAGATAAAGCGTCGGGGTTATCTTGCGGAATACCTCACGCGGTATGTGCGAGGCTGCAAGCATTACGGTAATGCCTACCGTAAGAAATACCGCCTGACGCTTTATGAAAAAATACGCGTCTCCGTATCTTGCCTCGGCATACGGCGCTCCCGCCGAAAAGACGAATACCGTACCGATAACGGCAAGAATTACGGTGAGGGTCACGAGAGCTATATCAATGCCACCGCGCTTTGCGGCTTTAGTTCCGTTTATCAGCCTTATCATAAAGCCTCACACAAAAAGAAAGGTTGCCCCAAGTGAAAAGAGGAGTGTCAGGAGCATAAAGCCAATGACTATTTTATTCTCAGAGTATCCCAGCTTTTCAAAATGGTGGTGTATGGGCGCCATTTTGAAGACTCTTTTTCGGGTTAGCTTAAATACCGCGACCTGAATAATCACCGACAGACCCTCGATAAGATATACCGCCCCTAAAACGAGAACTATAAAAGGATTTCCGAGGCATATAGCGCAGCCACCAAGGAGTGCCCCGAAATAAAGTGAGCCTGTGTCACCCATAAAGATTTTTGCAGGGTAGAGGTTAAAGCCGAGAAAGGCAAGCGATATACCTATCTCAGCAGCAGAGAGAATAGCAACCTCAGTCTGTGACGAAAAGGAAATATAGAAAAGCGAAATACCTATTGTGAAGGCAACTCCCGATGCAAGCCCGTCGATGCCGTCGGTAAGATTTGCACAGTTTACCGTAGCAATTAGCATTATAAATGCTAAAATATAGTAAAATATGCCTAGGTCAACGCTTCCGCCCCTGAAATATATAACGGTAGAATCCGAGGTAAACACGCCTCTTGATATAAGAAAAAGTATCGCGGCAAGCGACTGAAGTATAAGCTTTGATACTGGGGTAAGCCCTGCGTTTTCCTTGTGTCTTAGCTTGGTTAAATCGTCAATTATACCGATAGCTGAGCTTGCCGTGGCAAAGCCCGATACGGTGATAAGCGACACAGCCTCGCGCGCGTCGCCCCTGATAAGAAGCACGGCGATAGCAAGCACCGTCGCTAAAAGACCTGTGATTATAAAGGCAAGTCCGCCCATTGTTGGCGTACCGCGCTTTTTTAAGTGCCACGAGGGACCCTCCTCGTAAATCGGCTGTATCGCAACGGCTCTAAGCCTCGGTATCATTATGCGAAGAAGCGTGGCTGTGAGTGTTAGTGACAGAAGAAGCGTAAAGAGATAAAGCGGAAGATAGTTGTCGGACATTTTTACACCTTAAGCCTTTCTTTTATTGTTTCAGATAGCTGATATAGCCCTGTTTTGTGAGATGCCTTGATAAGCAGCGCGTCCCCTTGGCGAAGCGTATTGGTTACGAAATCAGCGCATTTGTTTATATCAAGATAGTCGTTGAATTTTGTTATTTTTTCACGACTCATTCCGCCATCGCACGCGCCCTCGGCATAAAATTCCGAATAAACACCGAACGTAATGAGCATATCACACACGCGGGCGGCAAGAGCACCGCACTCCATATGAAGCTCTCTCGTATAGCTGCCAAGCTCCAGCATATCGCCAAGAAGCGCGATTCTTCGTTTTGCCTCGATGCCTCCGAGGGTTTTAAGCGCCGACCTCACCGATTCCTCGGCGGCGTTATAGGCGTCGTCAAGTAGTGTAATACCCGAAATTTTGGAGATTTTCATTCTGGACGGTGTAAACGGAGTATCATACGCCGACTTGATTTTGTCGGGTGTGACACCTATGGTGTCAGCCGTAGCGAGTGCCAGTGATAGACAGTAGGGAATATGCTCACCGATAAGATGAAGCTCGCAACGGAGTATTTCCCGGCCGTTCTTAAAAAAATTATACCTTTTACCTTTTACCGAAAGACGGTAGGGTGCGTCGGTGTCACCGACGCTGACGGGTATTATTCCCTGAATTTCGGTAAGATATTTACAGTCGTCAGGCGCAATAAGACGCACCCTTTTCATTCCCGAAAGAATTTCGAGCTTCGCACGGGCAACCATATCGACGCAGCCGAGGCGTCCTATATGCGCATTGCCGATATTCGTTATTACCGACAGAGTAGGATTAATTGCTGCCGATATGCGTCGAAGCTCGCCGAGTGAGTTCATTCCGGCCTCGATAAGAAGTATCTCGGTATCGGCAGGAGCTGCAATTACGGTTAGCGGAACGCCTACGGTGTTATTGAGATTTCCCTCGGTCGCGTGAGTGCGGTAGGTGTCCTTAATCAGGTGATAAATGAGCTCTCTCGTCGTGGTTTTTCCGACGCTTCCCGTAACAGCTATGACCTCACGCAGTGAGGCGAGCTTAGAAATATACAGATTAGCTATTGAAAGCAGTGCGTCGTGTGAGGATTTTACCGAAAAATCGGTATTTTCGCTGACCTCTGAGAGTGTAAGCGCACCCCTTTCCTTAGCCTCAGGCAAAAAATCGCACCCGTTAAAGCTCTCGCCGCGAAGTGCTATAAACAAATCGCCGCGCTCACAAAGCGAGGACCTCGTCGTAATATGCGTGATTAGCCTCTCGTTATAATCGGGATTGGTCCTGATTCCAAGCTTCATACATAAAAGCGAAGCCTTAAGAGGTACACCGAGCTTAATTCTCATATTCTACCGTTTTCCTTCCCTTGCCGACAGAGCATCCTCAATTATTTCGTCCTCAGGGAAATAGGAAAGCTTGCCGTTTTCAATTATGTATTTTTCGTCACCCTTGCCTGCAATTATTACTACCTCGCCACTCACGGCGGTATCTATTGCATATCGAATAGCATACTCTCTGTCAAGTATAATACTGAGGTCGTCGTATCTTGCGCCCTTTAGCATATCGAAGAGAATAGCCCCTCTGCCTTCGCCCCTCGGATTATCCTGTGTGACAATTACGCGAGAGGCGAGACTCTGTGCTATCTCAAGTGATTTCTGACGCTTTGATTTATCTCGCTCGCCGCCGCACCCGAAGACAAGCGTGACATTCTGCCTTGATATTTGTATCGAATTCACGAGATTGAGCAGTTTCTCGAGAGCATCCGGCGTATGCGCAAAGTCCTTTATCACACAAATTCCGGCGCGCCGTATGACCTTTAGCCTACCGTCAATTTGCACGTCCTTAAGAGTCGCAAGAGCGCAATTCTTATCAAGCCCAAGTGCAAGTGCCGCACTCGTGGCAAGGAGTATATTGTGTGTGTTGTACTCACCGAGAAGCGAGGTTCTGACAGCCTCCCTGAGATTGCCCTGCGTCATTGTAAAGGAGCTACCGTCAAAGCCGTCCTGACAAAAGTCGATAAATCCCATATCGTGCTCGCTGCCCTTGCCGACGCATAGCGATTTTTCACGAAACTCCGAGTATAGCCTTTTGCCGTACGGGCACGACAGAGAAATAATACCGAGTGTGGATTTTTCTATAAGCATTCGCTTTGCCTGATAATAGTCCTCCATATTTTTATGCAGGTCAAGATGCTCAGGCGCAAGATTAGTAAATATACCGATATCAAAGCTAAGAGGAAAAAGCTTTTTTAAGTAAAGCGCGTGGCTTGACGCTTCCATAACGATAAGCCTTGCACCGCCGTCCTTCATTTTCCTAAGCATAGGATAAAGTAAATTCGCGTCGGGCGTTGTCATCTGGTAGGTATCGGGAGTCAGGCGCTCACCGTCAAGAAGAATTTTTCCCGTGCCGATAAATCCACACCTCAGCCCCTGCTTTATTGCCATTTTATAAATAAGCGTTGCCGTGGTTGTCTTTCCGCAGGTGCCCGTAACTCCAACGAGTGTAATACCGTCCTTAGTAAAGCGTGAGAATCTGTACCACGCAAGGCTGTACGCGGCGCGCGCGTCGTCCGTTATTATTATTTGATACGCGCGGGAATTATATTCGCTATCCCTCTCACATATCACAGCAAGCGGACGGCAGCGAAGCTTCGCGGCACGGCGCATTCTCCCGTCGGTATGAGGCAGGTCGAAAAATATATATCCGTCCCTGCATTCATCGGGAATATGCGTAATCCCTATCACCTCAGCATCATAAATCGGTGAAGGGGCGTTTGCGTCAATTAAATCTCTGATTTTCATTTTCAGTCCTCAAATTCAAGATAGCTTACCGTAAGGGTAATAAGAGTTCCAAGCGGTACGACGCTTCCTGGGGTGTGAGATTGCGATATTACGGTGCAGCCCTGTGCCTCGGCGGTGCCGCTGTGGGTGATATTCAGTGATTTTGATGAAAGAATCGATACGGCCTCACTGTAGTGCATACCGACAAGGTCAGGCACAGTAGCGAATGCTCCGCGCTCATCACCCGCTATAAGTATCACGCGCGCAAGCTCGGTGCTAAGCGTTTCGTACGGCGCCGGTGTCTGTGCGGTTATATATTCACCGTCGCCTATTATTTCATAGGTGATTTTCATTGAGTCAAGAAGCGCTTTAGCATCATCACCCGTCATATCGCGCATATCGGGTATTTCAATTCGGCTTTCGCCGGCGGAGCTTTCGTAGCCGAGATAGGGCAGAGCAAAGGAAAGAAGCTCGCTTACGTAGGGTGCTGCCGTCGTGCTTCCGTATTTTATATAGCCCTGAGGCTCGTCGGTCATTATAATAACGGCAATACCGCTGCCGTCATCGTGCACCGAGTAGCCCACGCACGAGCCTATACGGAGATACGACGCGCCGTTTTCGTCAAGAATATCGAATTTCTGGGAGGTTCCCGTCTTTGCCGCTATTTTATAGCCCGCAACCGCCGCGTTCTTTGCGCCGCCGTCACCGCTCGTACCCTCCTCGAGAATATCGGTTACGGTGCGGGCGGTTTCGTCACTGATTACCTGCCTTATTACCTCCGGCTCGGTCTTGCTGATTACCTCACCGTCAGGGGAAATAATGCTGTCGACGATATAGGGCTTCATAAGCTTTCCGCCGTTTGCCACAGCACATACTGAGGTAAGCTGTCTTATCAGAGATATCTTAAAGCGCTGACCGAAGGAAGCCGTCGCAAGCTCGGTTGCTCCTATTGCATCCTTATCGTGGAAGATGCTGTACGCCTCGCTCGGTAAATCTATCCCAGTCCTTTCAAGATATCCGAAGCTCTCTACGTACTCGTAGAATTTTTCAGCACCGAGTCTTTGCGCCACCGTCATCATACAGGGGTTGCAGGACATCTGAAGTCCGTACGAAAGATTAAAGCCGGAGCCGTGTCCCGTTGTCTTGTGACACCTGATATGCCAGCCGCCAACCGCAAGATAGCCGTGGCAGGAAAAGGTATCGCTGACCTTGGCAGCACCCGCATCGAGGGCAGAGGATACGGTTATAATTTTAAAGGTAGAGCCCGGCTCGTAGGTTTCGCTTACTGCCTTATTTGACCAGCATATTTCAAGAAGCTCGCGCCGCTTTGCAAGATATTCCTCGCTTCCCGGTGTGAGCCCCGATGAATCAAGAAGCGCCTGAGATACGCTGTCAAGCTCGTATGGGGAGTTAGGGTTAAAGGGTGAGCTCGTTGCCATTGCGAGAATTTTCCCCGTGTTTATATCCATACATATACCGGCTGCTCGCGAGGTAACCTGCTGCTCTATGCGTATTTTTTCGAGTATTCCCTCAAGATACTCTTGAATTTTTGTGTCTATCGTCAGTAAAAGGCTGTTTCCGTCTACGCCCTCGACGATATCCGTGTAGCCCGAGGGGAGCGCGTTTCCGTTTGCGTCCTTGCCGTAAAGATAATATCCCGACGTGCCACAAAGGGTTTTATCGTAGTAGTATTCGAGTCCGTAGAGCCCCTGATTATCGCTTCCGACGAATCCGAGCGCGTGAGCAAGGAGCGTCCCGCCCGGATAATAACGCGAGCTCGTTGCCTCAAAGGACACCGCGGTGGCGAGCGAGAGATTATCAAGCGTCGAGGCAGCCTGTCGGTATTCCTCGTCGGATACCGCACGCTTAATAGTGATATCAAGGCTTGCTTTACCCGTAAGCTTTGCGTAAAGCGTGTCCTTGTCAAGCGATAGAATGGGGGACAGGGCGTCCGATATGAGTCTTGCACCGTCACGTCCCGTTTCGCTTTTGAATTTTGAAAGCTGCTTTGTGGAGGTGAAAATACGGTAGGTGGTTTTATCCGTTGCGAGCACGACTCCCTCGCTGTCGTAGATAATTCCTCGCCTGGGGGTAATTTTTGAGGTCGTAGTTATCTGGTCGTTTACCTTTTCTCTGTAAAAGTCAGCCTTGACTACGGTGAGAGTAAAAAGATTATAAATAAGAAGAGATAAAAACAAAAGAAGGCATATTGCTATTACCCTGATTCTTCGCCCCGTTTTGTCCTTGGTATTTCTATCGCCTGAATAATCTGCCATAAAGCCTGCCTCTTGTTGAAAAAATAGATTAAGGGACGAAATCCTCTGTAGGATTCCGTCCCTTAATCTTATTAGGTTAATATTGATTTTATGCTCTCTTATCAGAAAATATCCTCGTACTCGTCGAAGCCGAGAGTAGTCGTGTAGTCCTCACTGTACTCATACTCAGGCTCGTTTGCGATGCTTGCGTTATCACCGCCGTGAATACCGACTATTCCGTAAAGTGCCATAACCGCGCAAATGATAAATGCGCAGAATGCGGACGAAAGGGCAGTGCGAAGAGGGAATCTTCTTATGGTTTTGTCGCGTACAGGCGCCTGCTTCACGGTAAGTCTTTCGTTTACGTAAGAGAAAAAGGCGGTTATAGCGCGTGTTTCGTTCTGCTTTGCCGCAACGGGAAGATTGGATTTTTTCGTGCGCTTTGCCTTCGCTGCCTCGAGCTGCTTAGTCTCGGTGGCGCGAGAACGCATATAATCGCCAAGGCATATATCGTCCTTACCGTCCTGCTTGACGGCAAAAAGCTTAACCATATCTGAATAAAGTTTTCCGTAAGTAATCTTCTCGGTCATTTTCATTTTCTCCTTTTATACTGAATCTTTTTTAAATCTTTTCCGCTACTCTTAGCTTTGCCGACCTTGACCTCGGATTTGAAAGAAGCTCGTCAGCGGAGGGTAATATCGGTTTTTTCGTTACGTCACGAAGCGTAGGACGCACACCGCATACGCACACGGGGAAGTCCTTCGGACATATACATCCCTTCATATGCTCGCGAAAGGTCTGCTTTACTATTCTGTCCTCAAGCGAGTGGAAGGATATGACGGCAATTCTGCCGCCAGGGACAAGCGAGTCGCTTGCACAGTTTATCATAGGCGCGATAGTATCAAGCTCGCGGTTTACCTCAATTCTTATTGCCTGAAAGGTGCGCTTTGCGGGGTGCGGGCCGTCCTTGCGGTTCGATTTCGGTATAGACGCCCGTATTATATCAGCAAGTGCGGTCGTTGTTGCAATAGGCTCCGTGGCTCTTGCCTCGCAGATTTTTCTTGCAATGCTTCGTGAGAAGCGCTCCTCGCCGTACTCGTATATAATGCGCGCAAGCTCCGACTCCTCGTATTCGTTTACTACCTCATAGGCAGACAGGGGAGCGTCCTTACGCATTCTCATATCGAGCCTTGCCTCGTTCTTGTAGCTGAAGCCTCGCTCGGCACAGTCGAACTGGAAGGAGCTACAGCCGAGGTCTGCAAGCACTCCGCCGAGGTTGTCCACCGAATTGTCGCGCAGAACTCTGTCAAGGTTCGTGAAATTATCGTTTACAAACGTGATTTTGTCCCTGAACTCAGCGAGCCTTGCTCTTGCCGTTTCGAGAGCGTCCGTGTCCTGGTCAAGACATATAAGCCTTGATGAGGGGGGTAATCGTTTTGCTATTTCATACGAGTGACCGCCGCCGCCCGTCGTGCAGTCTACGTAAGTAAGACCGTCTTTTACGTCAAGAGCCGTGATGCACTCGAAGAGAAGAACCGAGGTGTGAGAGAAGGGAATCCTTTCCATACAGTCACCTTACAGTCCGTAGCCTGAGAGCGTCTGACGAAGCTTGTCGAGGTCGCGCTTTTCCTCACGCGCAAGCCATACCTCCTCAGCCCAGATTCGTATCTGGTGTCCGGCGCCCGTAAAGACTACCGTCTTATCAATCCTTGCGTGCTTCATAAGTCTTTCATCAAGAACGATTCTTCCGCTTGCGTCAATGACGCACTTCTGCGCCGCACCGAGAATGAAATCCTGAAGCTCTGCCGCGATTGACTCAGGTAAAGAGGCGATTTTATCTACGTATTCTGCCCAGTCCTTTGCGGTGTAAACCGAGAGATACGGGTCGAACTTTCTCGTAATATAAAACTCGCTGCCAAGCTCCTCGCGATACTTCGCGGGTATGAAGACTCGCTTCTTTGCATCAAGCGTATGAGTGTAGCTTCCTACGAACGACATACCGTATCTCCTTTCCGCAAGTAGGGTCTGCTTGCTTAGAATTTGCGAGCGATGAGCGTATTTCTTTTCGTAAAACCCATCGAAATCGGAACCGTAATGTCAGGTCACTGTTCGTTTGCGGGATTTTAAGGAATTTCGCCCCATTTCGCTCCATTGAGTATATTATATAGTATTATTAGGCGTTTGTCAATAGCTTTTTTGAACTTTTTTTCATAAATTTCAAGTTCTTTCGTCGCAGTTGAAGACGGAGCTTATGCAGGGTGAAAAATGGTGGAAGAATGGCTTGTATTTAAGGTTTTTTGAGATTTTTAGGGTAAGCGTGAAGCATTTTTTGAAAAAGAGCTGTGGGGAGGGTGTGGGGCGTCAGCCCGTACGCTCTTTTGAAAAGGCTGAAATTTTATCAAAAAAGCTCTTTCTTTTTTCCGCGCCTTGTGCTAAAATATAATAAGAAAATATTTTGGGGGACGAAATGTCTTTTTTTTCAAAAATATTCGGGCGTGGTAAGGATACAGATAGCTACGAGTTCAGGCTTAAGCGCGCAAGGGAGCTTCACGGGCAGAGCATAAAGTACGTTACGGAGCAAAGAGGTGGCAACGAGGACGTTGTCGGACGCGGCGGAGCTCTTGCTATTCACGGTGACGAGTTTATCGTAGATTCATCGGGAGAACGTCTTTTTTCCTGTAAGATACGTGACCTGGAGGCAAGCTATCTTATGAGCGGTGACGGCGTTATAATCAAGGGTCCCGATATTCAAAGCGGCGGGAGCTACCGTACCGTTACGGTGCATTTCGTCTATTACAGAAAGTGACGGCATATGAAATTTAAAGCGAGCGGCACGGACGCGCAGAGTCACCCTTATACAGGTGCAGTGATTCTTGCGGCAGGGTGCGGAAGTCGTTTTTCGAAAGAAAAAACAAAGCAGAAATTTGAAATACTAGGAAAATCCGTGCTCGAAAGATGCCTTAGTGCCTTTGATATGACACAGTGCGTTGATGAGATAGTTGTGGTATGCCGCGAGGACGAGCGTGATTTCGTGGCGGATATTGCATCGCGTATGAAAAAGAGGTGTGTGCTCGCCCTTGGCGGCAAAACGCGCTCGGAATCGGCAAGACGCGGCTTTCTTGCTCTTTCCTTGTGTGATACAGTTCTCATACACGACGCAGCAAGATGCCTTATCACTCCTGAGGGCATTGAAAAAATAGCGTCGGTCGCCTATACGACGGGAGCAGCAACCGCCGCACAGGAGCTTACTGATACGGTAAAGGTCTTCGACGGTAAAAGCATCGTATCTACCGTTGACAGGTCGACGCTTCTTACGGTACAGACACCTCAGGCGTTTTCCTACGGGCTTTACCGCGAGGCGCTTAATAACAGCCCTGACGACGAGGGAATTACCGACGACAATATGCGTGTGGAGCTTTTGGGTAAGCACGTAGCACCCGTATTTCTGGGGAATGAAAATATAAAAATTACGCGCCCTGAGGATATTATGCTCGCTGAGTATATACTGAAAGCGCGCGGTGAGTCTTAAGATTTGCGGGCGCGCGATATAATGATTACAGTGCCTCTGCAAGAGCGGCTCTTTATTAATGAATGGAGATTATATGGAAATTAGAATCGGTCACGGCTATGACGTGCACAGGCTTGTGGAAAACAGACGCCTGATACTCGGCGGTGTTGAGATTCCTCATGAAAAGGGACTTCTCGGGCACTCTGATGCCGACGTATTGCTTCACGCAATAATGGATGCGCTTCTTGGGGCGGCAGGTCTTGGTGATATCGGCAGACATTTTCCCGATACTGACGCGGAGTTTTCGGGAATATCGTCGCTTTCGCTTCTTATAAGAGTTAAGGCACTTCTTGAGGTGCGCGGATACGATATAGTCAATATTGACTCAACGCTTATTCTTCAGCGTCCAAAGGTTTCACCGTATATTGAATCTATGCGTGAGAATATCGCCTTTGCACTGAAGCTTGATAAGGAGCGTATCAACGTCAAGGCAACCACGGAGGAGGGGCTTGGCTTTACCGGTATCGGTGAGGGCTGTGCCGCCCACGCGGTGTGTTCGCTTAAAAAGGATTCCCGGAATCTTTAAGGTATATTAAAAAATGCGTCTTATCCCGGGGCGGAATAAAACGCAAATATATACGCACGCTGTAAAGGGTCTTAAAACTCACACTTCCTGATTTCTTAATGTCACTGCCCAAGCAGAGTGCGCCTGTTTTCACTTTATATTATATTAAAATATTAAAAAAGCGCTACACTTAGCGCTATCGGAGGACTTATGATTAAAATTTCACCGTCGGTTCTTGCCTGCGATTTTTGCCGTCTTGGCGAAGAGGTAGAGGATATTCGCAAAAAGGGTGCAGATATGGTTCATCTTGACGTTATGGACGGAGCTTTCGTGCCTAATATTTCCTTTGGGCTTCCCGTTATATCCTCGCTCCGTAAGTCGAGCGATATGATTTTTGACGTGCATCTTATGATTGATAAGCCCGAAAAATACGTAGAGAGGTTTATTGACGCTGGCGCGGATATAGTAACCTTTCATATCGAGGCTACCGACGATGTGTCAGGCACGCTGAAAAAAATAAAAGAAAGAGGTAAGACGGCGGCAATATCAATAAAGCCCCTCACTCCCGCTGAGGAAACCTTCCCGTATCTTGACGAGTGCGATATGGTGCTCGTAATGACGGTTGAGCCCGGATTCGGCGGTCAGTCTCTTATTCCCGAAACTATTGAAAAGGTAAGAGTAATCAAGGAAGAAATAGACAGGCGCGGACTCTCGGTTGACCTTCAGGTTGACGGCGGTATCGGACCTAAAAACGCGCATCTCGTTAAGGCTGCGGGAGCGAATATTCTCGTCGCAGGAAGCTCGGTTTTCGGTGCACCTGACAGACAGGCGGCTATGGATTCTATGCGATAAGCCGCATGCGTTTTTACATAAAAACACCGTTTAAAATGAAAACAGCACGCAGACAAATTTTCTTCAGTCTGCGTGCTGTTTTTTGCAAATACTCATTTCTGCCCAGAATTATCTAGCGAAAAACAATTTTAAAAGCGTCCGTACGGAATTTTCAAGTGGTCGTACGCAAGCTTCGTCGCAACTCTTCCGCGAGGAGTTCTTGCAAGGAAGCCTATCTGCATAAGATAAGGCTCGTACACGTCCTCGATAGTCACGACCTCCTCACCTATTGTAGCCGATAGCGTTTCAACTCCGACAGGACCGCCCTGATAAAACTTAATTATTGCCTCAAGCATTCTTCTGTCGGTGTTGTCAAGACCAAGTTCGTCTATCTCAAGCGATGCAAGCGCGTGTCTTGCAATATCGTCGGTAATAATTCCGTCACCGCGGACGAGCGCAAAATCACGCACGCGTTTTAAAAGACGGTTTGCGATTCTCGGAGTACCTC
>CAZDON010000026.1:0-19032 GCA_964507065.1 uncultured Ruminococcus sp.
GCGGCTGCAGCAGCCGTCTTTACAGGGGTAGGTACAGTTGAGGATTTAGCGGGCGGAGGGGGCATACGAAGCTCGGCGGCACCGCCTGCAGACTTGCTCTGCTCGCCTGACGCCGCAGGCATAGGCATTTCGGGAATATCCGCCTTCTTTATCGAGGCACGGCCTGCGCTTACCTCACTGAAGCTTACACCTCTTTTCGAGTCGATAAGACCGAAGAACGAGGCTACGATTTCGTTGCAGAAGCCTGCCCCGCGGAGAATCTCAATGACGTTGTCAATGCTCTCGTAAAGGTTGCGGCACTTCGCCCTTTCCATATAGGACGCGCTTACCTCATAAAGCTCCTTGCAGTGCTCGGATATGCCCGCAAGCTTCTGTGCTGCCTCGGACGCCCTCTCGGGTGACGCCTCCTTTGCTATTTCTCTTGCCGATACAAAAAGATCTCTTAACTCTGATAAGGTTTTCATTCCCTACTCCGTTTCTTATATTTTTACGCCCCAACCGTCAAGAAGAGCCAGAATATCGCACACGGGCGTCGCGTTAGACATACCCTTTGCCTCAATTCTCGTATCTCCGACGATTTTAGCGCTTGTTATTGACTTGTGAATACCGATAACGAAGCCGCTTCTGTTAAGAACAGGTGAGCCGCTGTCACCGTTGTTGGTTAATGCGGTATATATAAGATTACCGTTTTTCTTCGCCTTGGGATACTTTACCGTTCCCGTAATGGGTGCCAGACCGTATCCAAGTCCGTTTCCGATAATCATCATATCAGACCCCGCCCTGACGCTCGAATAATCCCGAAGCAGAGGGAGAGGGGGAACCTCCGAAAGCAGCCCTGTAATCTGAAGAAGAGCTACGTCGTAGGTCTTGTTTACGTGAAGTATTTTTGCGGGATACTGCTTCTTCTCATCGTCCGATACCACCCAAAGCCCGGGCTCGGGCGCTTCGTTTTCATACACTACGTGTCTGTTGGTAAGGAAAAGCCCGTCCTTTGAGATGAAGAAGCCCGTTCCTGAGCTATGCCCCGTCTTGACTACCCACACCGAGCCTATGTACTTTTCCATAGCGTCTGCTATCCACTCGACGCCCGTCTGCTGTGAGGTGGGCTCCGAGGGTGCGGGGGGCGTGTGCGCCGTGGGCTTTGATGCTGAGGACGCACTCATTTCGGCAATAAGCTTGCTGATGGATCCGCCGTCATCAGGCTCCGTGTCATCCCTTGGGGGCGTTGCATCTTCCCTTTTGGGTGCGCGGCGCTTGGATGCCGTGGGCTTTCTGCCCTCCGCGGCCGCCGTCCCGTTCTCTATGGGCAGAGGAAGCGTGGGTGTCTTTTCCGCAGACCTCTCAAGATGAGGTGCCGATGAATTAAGTGCGCGGTAAAGTCCGTCGCATTTTCCCCATTTAGTGATTATCGCGGCAATATATTCATACTTATCCGCTTCCCTCGTGAGGAACGCGCGGTCGGCAAAGGAATCGAGCATTCCTGCCATCTGCCTTAAAAGCGTGGCGTAAGCAATTGCGCTCTCACGGCCTGCCGTTCTGTCGTTTTTCTCTATCGCGGCAAATAAGTCCGCGCGGTATTTCTCTGCGGCATCCTTAAAGCCCACTTTAATCCCCTCTTCCGTCAGTCAAAGATATGAGGCAAAAAGCTGAGGTCGTATTTTTTGCCAAAGTTGTTCTCTATAAAACCGTTATCATAGAAGGTGCGAAGCCATGAAAGCTCATACGGCTCAATCTCAACCGCAGCTCCTCTTTCGTGCCTGTTGTAAAGCGCGATAAGAAGCTCGTTTATCTTGAATCTTATGTAGTCAATATCGTACTCCATATTCTGTCTGTACGCATCAAACTGCATAAGAGAGTCGTCTGTAATCGAGTTAATGTACTTCGCGAGCACCTCGTCAAAATCCCTCATAGTAAGGCAATCCTCAATATGAGCGCCGCTTCCGAAGGAAACGATCTCACGCTTGAGCGGCAGGCTTATGGCCTGGCGGCAGACAGCCTTGATATCGGCACCCGAATAGCCCTCGAATCTCGATGCCAGCGCCTCAACCGATACGTCGGGAGCACAAGGCACGTCGACTCTGCCTGCTACCCGCTCGTCCTTTCCGAGCGCAAGACGCACAAGCTGGCACCTTGCCTCAAGGTCGGGCAGAGGTATATAAATCTGTGTATCAAAGCGACCGCCTCTCTTTACAGCGCTGTCGAGCGCCCACGGTCTGTTGGTCGCGGCGATAACTATTCTTATCTGACCGTCCTTTACGCCTGAGGTAAAGCCGTCCATTCTGGTCAGAAGCGTGGTAAGCTGCTCCTTCGTGTGTCTGGAATCGTCACCCTCACGGGAGGACGCTATCGAATCTATCTCGTCGAAGAAGATAATACACTTATCGTACTTCGCCGCCTGCTCGAATACGGTTTCGATAACCTTCGCACCCTCGCCAACGTACTTCTGGAGAGTATCGGACACCTTGACGACCGCTATCTTACAGCCAAGCTCGCCCGCGAGGCAACGCACTGCGTGCGTCTTTCCCGTACCGGGAGGACCGTAGAGAAGAACCTGAAGTCCTCGCTCCGAGCCTCTGTACTTGCGGTATATATCGCTGTATCCGGGAAGCGTGGGAGCAAAGACGTTGACGATAAACTCGTCCTTGACGTTTCTGAGTCCCGCGATATCCTTAAGCTTCACCTTGGGAACGGGTGCTGCAAACCAGTCGGTCGCGGAAATCTTGTCGTCGGGGTCAGAGTCCTGGCGCTTTGCCGCCTTGGGCTGGGGCGCATACTGCTGAGGATTGCGAATAAACTCACCAACCGAGCTTACCACGTTTTCATAATAGCTCTTATGCACGGGGTTAAGCTCGGACTTGGCAAGCTCGTCCTTAGCAAGCTGTACCGCGCGGCTGCCCATATCGACAGCTCGGCTTACGTTGCCTGCCTTTCTCGCCTCATTGTACTCCGTGACGTATTTGGATACGATATCGATTATCGCAGTCGTCATTTCTTGCGCTTCTCCTCATCAAGCATAGCGGTGATTGCGTCAACTCTTGCAGCCGCCTCGCTGGTAGCGGCTACCGAGGACTGGGATACGGGTGCGGGTGCGGCTCCGTCGCAGGCAAGTCTTGCCTCGAGCGCCTTGGTTTCCTCGTCAAAGAACTTCTTTGCCTTGGGGTTGATGCTCGACGCGGTGTCGCCAAAGAGCGCTCTGTGAGTTCTCTCGGAATCAGAGCTTATAGCGTTTCTGATTTCGCTGAACTGCTGTCTTGCGCCTCTGAGGGTTTCGCGAAGAGATCTGAGATTCTCACCGATCTTACCGACCTTGACGCCCTTGGAGAACACGGCGCTTACCGACTTTAACGCATCGGGAAGCTTCTTCAAAGCCGCAAAGGTCTTGGATGTAATTGCTGCCGTCTTGATCTCGAGCTCGCAGAAGGAAAGATCTGAAATGAAGCTTCTGGTTTCACCTACCGACTCAAGAAGCTCGCGCACGAAATCGTCTTGACTCATCCTAGCCGCCTCGTAGGCGCTCTGCCTGTAGGTTTCTACAAGCCCCTCGAGGTTTTCACGCTGCTGACCAATATCGTAAACGAGACCCGCAAGCATCTTCTCCTGCTCAAACTCTTTGTCAATCTTTTTCTTCATGGTGAATATATCTCCTTTTAAAATGTAATTAAATTAGTGAATTAGGTTACGCCTTGTTGGTGGGCTTGGTCGCGTCGTGTGAAGCCGCGTCCATTTCCGCAGGCACGGGAACGGTAGGTGAGGTCTTTGCCATATCTGCCATAAACCTCTCCATCTTGGCGCGCTGCTGTGCCTCGGTATCACCGTTCTTCTCTCTGAGCCCCTCGTACACCGCGCGATCTCTCTTGCGGTTCGCGTCCTGCTTTACCTTAGTCATACGAACCTCAGCCGAGCGATCCTTAAGAATCGTATAAATCTCGTTTGCCTTAGCAATTATCTCGTCAAGCGTTTCCTTGGTTGCGCCCGAAATATATTTAGGAAGAGCCTTTTCGGGAATAGTGCGTATAACGAACTTGTACTCACCGTTTCTCATAAGACGGCTGGTCTGCATACGGAGATCCTTGAGAACCTGAACGAGAGTCATAAACATTTCTTTATAATCACGCTCATCAACGATCTGTGCCTTATACATCTCAACCTCCTCGCGAAGCACAGTAAGCTCACCGATATCGTCATTCGCCGAGTAGCGCTGAGCCAACTCATCGGAAAGCGTCTTAACGAGCTTATCGAGATCGGCTATAATCTTCTGCGAATCCCGACTCATGCTGTCCGCCTGGATAATGCACGCATCGATTACGGCACATTCGGACTCGGCGCGCAGTCTGGTTCTTTTCTGGCGCCAGGATTCCTTCTTATTCGTTGTTACCATTGTTGTATCTCCTTGAAATTATTATTTATCGTAAATGACCACGGATGCAACCGACGCGGATACGATATCCATTCCGTGCTCATCAAGCAGAGCCCGAAGCTCCTCGTTCTTTATAAGCTCCGAGGGAAGAGCCTCGCTGAAGCCCTCCTTGCCGTAGCGTCTTGCGATATCCTTAATATGAGGTAAAAGCCTCGGCTCAAGGTATCTTGCAAAGCCCTCTCTGCCGCGCTCGGTAACTCGGTTGACGAATATATAGCATATCTCGCCTACCCTCGTCACGGGGATTCCCTTCATATCAAGACTTGACGCGTCTACGTTCCTACGCTTGACTATCAGTGAGCCGTTTGCCCCAAATCCGAGCTCCTTATCACCGAAGCCCCATAGCATTTCAAGCTCTCCGACGCGTAAACAGAAGTGAAGTCCGCCGTAGTCATCGAAAACGTAATCGGGAAAAGCCGCGCCGTCCCGTGCCTCGTAAAACGGCGAGTTGCTGTAAGCAGCGATAAAGGGCTCATTGCACATAACGCGCTGAAGATTGCTTGCCCGTTTTCTAAAGAACATTTCATTCTCCCTTCGTCGTTGTGACTCAATTATATCAGGGCCAAAAACCGCTGTCAATGAAAGTCGGCTGTTTGTATCATAAAATGAGACAGCGTTATGATTTCGCGGTTTTCACATGTTAAATATATGCGATATATAAGTCAAAATATATTATTCTCTAGCCTATACTCTTCAAAAATACGAATTATAACCCCGAATACGGAGCTAAGCCAAAAGTCTTTGATAAAACAATTGGCTCAGCTCTCTGCTTTCTCAAAGCGCAAGGTGCATAGACAATCAACGCGCTCCCGCGAACGGCAACTTATTTTGCGGCCACGGAGATGTTAGCTACAACCCATCTTCTATACCAGGTGTCGCCGTATTTGCCGGATGCGCCGAACCTCAACCGCATTACGTCTGTGCAAGTCTCTCCGCTGATTACAAACCTGAACGTAACGATACCCCATTCCTTGACAGCAGGACTACCACCGTATTCAAGCATTGCGTAACCGCGCTCGATTCCGCTTCCTTCGTTAATAAGCCATATCTGTTGATATCCGGTGTCAACCTCCTTCATACACATCTCGATTTCAAAGACTAGGTAATAATCCTCGTTAAAGAATACCGAAAGGTCTGAAACGTCCATATAGTCCAGAACGGGCTCATTATTATCGTTGTCGGATATCTTATAGGTGGTGCCGTTGTCACCTGAGTAGTAATTCACCTTTTTATACGCCCACTGAGCGGTTGCAACGATGCTTTCGGCGGGCATAGGATCTCCTAGCGTAAAATCCGCTCTGCTAAAGGTCCACGAAACCAGATCGTATCCCTCTCTCGACGGAACATCAGGCAACGAAGTTTTGTCACCGTACAAATAGCTCTGTGCCGAAACCTCTGTTCCGCCATTCGAGTCAAACGTAATAGAATACGTGTTTCGATTCCAACGCGAATCAACATCATCAGAAGAATCAATATCGTACAGCCAACACTGTCCGCTAAGAGGAATCACTTCCTCATTATAATAGAAGCCTACAAAATCGTAGCCCTTCTTCACAGGAGTCTGAAGCTGATACGGAGCTCCATAAACGACCTCGGTGCCGAAAATATTGTAATGCTTCGGAGTGTATATAATGCTCACATTTAAATCCGCAAAGCCACCAAGGTCATATTTCCATATTCCCGTATTCGAAATAGGCATTCCGCTTATATTAAGCGAGGATATCTCGTAACCCACCTTGGAAAGCACTTCCATGGGCAAAGAATATGTGCTGTCATACGTAACGCGAACTGTTATTTGCGATGAATCAGGAGCTTTCAGCGTAAGCTCATACGTATCAGCTATGTATGATGCAACAAGATTTTCATCATTATTAATGTAAAACGATGAAAAGTTCACAACAGCTCCGTTGGCGTTTGAATAGTGAGAAAAATTATAGCCTGTTCTTTCTGGAGCCGTAGGAGCAGTAACTGTTTCTCCGTGCAAGCAATAGGTTTTCGCAAACGGAATATTGTCAGAGTAGTATGTTACGGTATACGGCACGACAGCAATCGCATATACGCCAAGCGAATCCACCTCGGCTATAATGCGTTCTGCACCTACTGTACTTGACGCCAAAATCGCCCCATCACCTTCAATACGCAAAACCCTAACATTGTAAGAATGCTTTTGCTCTTCTGCGGTAAGAGGAATTGAAAGAGTCGCACTTCTCGAAAGCGGCTGTGCTACACCTGAAGCATTCGTAAGAAAGACTTCAAAGGAGCGTACGGATACCATTCCGTCCGGCATTCCGACCGCATCTGACACAGATGCCAGCATAGCACCGTTTGCAACCACCGGGCTTATTGATATTTCGCTCGCATTGCGTTTGTCTGCAAAGGAAACAGATAACGCTACACCAGTGGTCTCATCTACAATTTCCTCGCGCGTTGCGATGTATGAAATCGCCCAAGCCGCCGCAAAAAGAAGCGCAATTATAAGTCCTGTTATGCTTATTTTAAAAATAACTATTTTATTACTATTTCCGTTTCCGTTGTTAGTAAGATTCATTTTCATAATATTTCCCCTTTGAATAAGAACTGATTTGCAATCGTCTTAGAACAAGACGATTGCAATAACAACGCCTGTAATAAGCAAGCACGCGGCGATTGAAACCAGACCCAACACGCTGTTGGAGCTATTAATTATTTTGTTGTGATTGCCGTCTCCGTTATTGACGATGTAGGGTCTGCTGGAATTTTCTTTCTTTTTCATGCTTTCGCTCCTTTCATCTGTTTCATCAGTTATTTTTTGTTCAATTAAAGAAAGCTTTCGATCTATGCTGTTGACGTTTTGATCGATAATATGGACAGTATCATTCGTGTCTTTAGAAATTATGACAAGCTCGTCCATTATTTCCTTAAGTTGCGTGTTGAGCAAAGCGTTTAACGAAGATCCGCTTTTCGATAATTTTCTAGCCTTCAATGCGTAGCTATGACCGCAGGCTTTGCATGTTGCTTTGTTGCCATCAAATTCTTCTCTTTCGGATCGTCCACAGAAAGGACACTCAGTCACATCTATGTACTCAATCGCCGAAAACAAGCCTTCGAAATACGACTTGAATTCTTCAAATTTATTATCGAGAGCAGCACCGAGTCTGTAATCAATGACGCTCGCAAGCATAAGCTGGTCCTTTTCCAGCATATTAATATGCATTTCGGTTAATACTCTACGAATGTTCTCAAATGCGCGCCTGACGTGCTTCTTGTTAACATCATCAAGCTTATTTACGCATTTAAGCTTCATCACGGCATCGACGCTGAAATCGAGCGATTTAAGAAACAGATTATTAAACTCTTTAGGGTCAAAGTCGTTACCCTTTTTAGAAAAGAGTGCTTTAATTTTCCCAATAACGCCACGGTCGGGCTTAAGAATTCCCTTTTCAGTAAGCTCATCCTTAAGTTCTTCAAGAAACGCTTCACCTAAATTATCGACAAGAACCGCCATCGATTCCTCGGCGTCACGAAACGCCTCGCTTTTTATCCTTGCATCTTTAACCGCGTTAATGGCCTTGCCAAGATAATGCTCTATCGGCTCTGAGGCTAATTCAAGAGCCAAGTTCTGATACCACGCATTGCCTAGTACGGAAGTAAGAATGCTTTTCAGAAAATCAAACATTTTAATGTCTCCCTTATCGATAATATCATATAAATCGGTGTGAAATGCTCACCCTATATAAATGTTACCGCATTTCCTGTTTTTTGTCAATAGTTAATTCTGATATTTTTTTTCGTTTTGTTTTGCCCCCTAAATTTTAGGGCTTGACAAAACAGTTATAATGTTGTATGATTTTTTTGCTATTATATTATAGGGGGTATTTTTTTGAAACACAAAATTCTCGAATCATATCAAAATATGCAATTAGACGGTATTAGAATGGATCATAGAAAAACAGGAGAGCGCTTAAGACAAATTAGAACTAAAAATAAAAATCTAATAAAGTATGTTTGTCGCCATTCTCGTTTTTTTAAATACATCAACAGAGCAAAAAAGAATGCTGACAAAAAGGATTCGTGTAAGAATCACTATGATTGCAAGAACTGTTCAGTTGCTGAAAGCCGAGAAGAAGAATCTCGTAATCTTGGGAAAAAGGCATATCATAATGCAAGCTTAGAATCCTTAGGCCGATGCTTTGAAAGAACTGGAAAAGAGCTGAGCAATATGGAATCCTCTGGAACCGGGGTTACGCTCGAAAAAATAATGACATATGCGTACTGTGCGAAAATCCCATTATCTCAAATAATCGTTTTTGAAGATGATGAGTTCTATTTTGATAATGAGGGAATAATCAGAAGAAAAGGGGAGCCCGAATATACACCAATAGATGATTCAAATGAATGATTTCTAATTTACAAAAGCATAAATATGAAAGGAAAAATTATGCCTACTCTAATTTGCGTTAGTTCGCCAAACAATAAGACAATTTCGAAAGAAAACAAAGTCATTTTAGAATTTGCACAAAAATATGCGCTTTCTAATGATTATCATCCAAATAATTCGTGTTTTCCAGATGATTCATGCCGTCCAGATTAAAAATGTTTGAAATCAATAGAAATGTAGTGCTGGTAAAAGGGGCCAAGAACGCGGCTGTATATAACTTTAATGATGGAAATATTTACTCTATCGACGATGCTGCATATTCAATAATTTATAGAGTATTAATTAAGCAAGAAGAGCCCAAAAACGACATTGAAATAAATTACTTAACGCAGTTAAAAAGGATTGGTTTGTTGGATGATTCTTTTCAATGCAAAGAGTTCAAATTGGAATGTGACTACTCTATTCAATTGAATTTTGCTTGGATAGAATTAACTCAGCTTTGTACCCATCAATGCGTTCATTGTTACCAAGGAAATGCCCATTGTCAAGGCAAAAACGAATTGACTTTTGAGGATTGGAAACGTGTGTTGGATCAAATATTAGACGTTGGTTGCCGAAAAATCCAATTTACTGGCGGTGAGCCTTGCCTATCTCCATATTTAAAAGATTTGATATATTACGCTTCAAAAATTGGCTTCGAAGATATTACTGTTTTTACAAATGCCAGTCTATTAGATGATGAATTAATCAACCTGTTTTGTGCTTTGAATATTCATGTGCGATTTTCTTTATATGGACATTGCCATGAAGTACATGATACTGTTACTAACCGTCAAGGTAGCTTTGATAAAACAATTGCAAATGTGAAGAAGATGATCAATCATAAAATTGATTTGTATCCATCAGTAATCATATTAAAAGAAAATGAGTTGTACATAAAAGAGATAAAAGATTTTATTGAATCTTTAGGGCTTGAATATAAGGGATATGATGTGATTCGTCCAGCTTGTTACGGAAATCAAGATGCTCATATGCCAACTATTCCAGATGTCTTATATTCTAAACATCAATTATACGCCCATTTTAAAGCATCAAGAGAATATTTTGAACGAGCATTGTATAGAAACACGTGTTGGTACGGAAAAATCGCAGTAGATTCATTGGGTAACGTTTTTCCTTGCATTTTTCAAAGAACAATAACTTATGGAAACGTTTTAACTCATTCCGTAAAAGATATTTTATCCTCATCAGAACTCAGCCAAGGATGGTTTTTGGATTTCTCCAACATTGAATCATGCAAAGATTGTGAATTTCGTTTTGCGTGCAAAGATTGTCGCGCTTTGGGCATGATATCGTCAAATAACATGCTCAAAAAGAACCCTAGATGTATGTATAATCCATATCTCGGTCAATGGGAGAACCCGCTTGATAAATAATTAAGGTTAACAAAGATGAAAAAAGGGCTTCGCACATATTCGGTGCGAAGCCCTTTGATATTCGGTTTTATAAAATTATTTTACCTCAACTGCGGTGATGTGAACGTTTACGTCCGAGGGAGTGATAACGTCATCGCTCGACCAGTAGTAAACGAAGCCCGTAACGTCTACGGTCTGTCCTGCGGTGAGTGCCTCAACCGCAAGGTAGGTGTCGGACGAGGGAGAGGTAAGATAGCTCTCAACGCAGAAGCTGTAATCAGCCTCGCCGTCATTAAGGGTTACGTAGATATCGCTGCCTCTTGCGCCGTTCTGGTATTCGACAGATGCAACGGTAAGTCCCTTGAAGCTTGCCTTCTGACCAAGGTAGTCGTAAAGAGCGTCGGTGCCAAGCTTATCGGTGAGGTCCTTTGCCTCTGCAACGTAGGTGTCGCCGTCTACGAACTCAAAGGTAGCGCCGAGGATTTCAACCATACCTGCGTAGGCGGTCTTGTTACCCGTTACTCTGATCTTCTGACCGGGAACGAGCTTTGCCGCATCCTCCTCGGAGCACTGAAGCTCGTAAAGGAAGTAGCCGCCATTCTCATCCTGAGTATACACGGTAACCTTATCCTGCCACCAGCTCTGGTGAGCCTGAACGTAAGTTTCGATAACAACCTCGCTCTCAAGCGGAGCGGCGACGTATTCGTCGTAGGTCATAACCTTAGCACCGCAAGCGGTAGCGCAAAGGCAAAGAGCTACGAGAAGCGAAAGACAAATGATTTTTTTCATTTTAAAAACTCCTTTATATTAAATTTTGTTTTCTTTAATTATACACCATCACACCGTCAAGTCAAGTCCTTTTTTGCATTTTTGCGCTTTTTCATCCATTTTACAAGGAAGAATGAAAGAAGCGATGCGTTAGTGGCGGCAATACCGACGATAAGCACGACTGACCCGACGGGAATCGCCTCAACCTCTCTTTCAAGTCGGTAGAGCGTCCTCATATTGCGGAAGAGCGATTCAACGTACCGTCCGTCTACCTCTTTACCCGCGATTGCAGCGCGGCATACCTCCTCTACGAGCTGTCCTGCCGCATTCCTGAGGTTTGCCGAGCCGTTGAACACGGGCGTGATAAAGGTGTTCTCGGTATTATCTATAAGCATCCTGACCGCATCAAGCTTAACCTTATAATGCAGGTCGTTATCCTCACCCGCGCGAGATAGATAGTCCTTGTACTCAGCGCTCTGTATCGCCTTATCGGTGACGGGAACGTAGCCCTCGGTGGTGGAATAAGGTATCTGCACGCCGTCAGTGAGAAGATACTGCATAAAGAGCCACGAGGCAAGCACCTCACCCTTATCCTCCTTGTTGAAAAGACAGATAGACGGTCCCTGAGAAATCATTTTCATGCGCTCGGTATTATACTGAGGCACAGGCATTACGACGGTTTCAAACTCAACGAAATCCTCCTTAGGTATGTCCGAGCTTGGTGCATCCGAGCCTATCCAGGTAGCGCCTGCCGTCGAGTCTATAGCAAATATACACTGACCGCGGTTAAAGTAATTTCCTGGATACGAAACTATTTTAAAGGTTGTAAACGCGCCCGAATCAGCCAAGGGAAAAAGCTCGCAGAGAATATCCCTCGTTACGTCGTTAAACAGGAGCACCTCTGCTTCCTCATTTGAATAAGGTGCTTCAAGCTGACTCAGCATCTGAATCATCATATTATCGGTTGATTTGTAAATAAAGGGTAGCAAAACCGACTGTCCGTTGGCAAGATAAGTGCCGTCTGAATTTTTTGCAAGCGCGGCATTACTGACCTCAAAAATGAAGTCCCATGTCAACGTCTCGGGAATTGTATAGCCGAGTGCCTCGACCAGATTTTTGTTAATATAACACGCCTCGCTCGATCGCATAAAGGGCATCGCGTAATATCTGCCCGCAAGCTTACACTCGTCAAGATATTTTTGCGTGAGCTCCGACAGCTTCGGTGAATCAAACCTCACCTCGCTTCCGCCAAGACCGAATTTTTCATCGGTAAAGAGCGAGTCAAGGGGCACGACTGTTTTATCCCCCGTAAGATACGTCGCTACGTGGTCGGGATAGCTTATACATACGTTCGGTGTCGTGTCGGTGGGAATATTCGTTATTACGGTCTGGTATATTCTCGAATAATCGTTATCGACCGAGAGCTTTACCTTTATATTCGGATAAAGCGCCTCAAATTCCTCAATAGCGCGCTTGTATATTCCCGTCTGAACCTCGTTGCTGTCACTCTTGGCAAGGAAGCTTATATTGTAGGTTTTACTCTCGTCAAGGCTATCGGGAAGCTCGTACTCCGTAAGCGCCCTCGAATAGTCGGTGCGGTCGTCTGCCGTCTTATCCTTTAGCTTTCCGTGGCAGGAGGTAAGAGCTATGAGCATCGATAAAAGAAGCAAAAGTGAAACGATTTTTCTCATCCCTTGCTGCCTCCTCTCGCAACACCCTCCATTATCCGTCCTCTGAATACAAGGAACAGCACGATGAGCGGCAACGATATAACGACGACCGCCGCCATCATAGCGGGAACGTTCTCGCGGCCAAGTCCGCTCTCGCGAAGCTGCTGTATTCCGTTTGACACGAGGTAGTACGCCTCCTCGTCGGTGATGAGCCTTGGCCACACGTACGCATTCCAGCACTCTATAAGCTTGAGAAGCGTGACCGTGATAACAGTCGGCTTGCAGACGGGCGCCATTACCTTAAGCATAAACTTAAAATCAGAGGTGCCGTCAACCTTTGCCGCAAGATACAGCTCATTCGGCACGGCGGCAAAGCTTTCCTTTAGAAGATATACGTAGAATACCGAGCTTACGGTGGGAAGAATAAGTCCTGTAAAGGTATTTCTGAGATTAAGCTCAGTAACCGTAACGAAGTTCGTTATGATAACCAGCTCACTCGGAATCATCATAAGTGCCAGAAACAGGGTGAAAAGAAGCTCCTTACCGCGAAATTCAAGCCTCGCGAACGCAAACGCCGCGGGAATTGAAATCACGAGCATAAGCGCCGTCGTCGATACGCTGTAAATCACCGTGTTGAGAATATACCTTGCAAGCGGCACGTCGGTAAACACCTTGATAAAGTTCGTGACGGTCGGATTTACGGCAATAAGCGTAGGAATAACCTCAGCGTTATAGTCACCGTAGCTTTTGAAGGAGGTTATAATCATCCAGTAAAACGGAAAAATCACGGCAAGGGCAAAAAGCGTAAGAAGCGAGTATACGAGAATATTAAATATACACTCCCTCGTTCTTCCCTGCCTTATAGTCTTATCTGTACTAATCATCCCGTCACCCCCTTAATAAAAGGTACGGCGCTTGCTTACCGTAAGATTAATTGTCGTCACAGTCAGGATAATGAGGAACAGTATAATTGCCGCGGCAGAGGCGTAAGAGGGATAACCGCCGCCCTCGCCGTAGAGCATATCGTAGATATATCCGACAATGGTGTTCATTCCAGCGACGTTCAGGTTTACACCGAAAAGCGCCACCGCATCACTGTACGCCTTGAACGCACCGATAAAGCCCGTGATTATAAGATAGAAGAGCGTGGGCGAAATCATTGGAAGCGTGATTTTCGTTATAATACGAAGCCTCGGAGTGCCGTCGATTTTTGCCGCGTTGTAATACTCTTCCTTTACAGAAAGCAAGGCGCTCGTAAGAACGAGAATCTTAAACGGCATAACCGTCCACACCGTATAAATGCAAAGCACCAGCATCTTCATAGCATACGGGCCGTCGATAAAATCTATCGGGGATATGCCGAAAAGAGAAAGAAACGCATTGACGAGTCCGTCGCTGTGCGGCGTGGGGCGAAAGAGTATCATAAAAACGAGTCCCACGGCAAGAGTATTCGTCACGTAAGGAAGAAAGTATATCGTCTGAAACAGCTCCCGAAGCTTTTTTATCGAGCTCAGGGCAAGCGATATAACGAGCGAAAGCAGAGTTGAGATGGGTACTGTAATAAATACGAGAATAAAGGTATTTCCCACAGCGGATAGAAAATACGGGTCGGAAAGCACGTAGGAATAATTGTAAAAGCCTATGCCGAAATAGGTCCCTGACGCGGAATTGAAGCCTTCCTCAAGCGAGTAGACAAGAACGTCTATAAGAGGATATACCATAAAGGCAATAAGGAATATAAGCGCGGGGGCAAGATAAAGCCACGCCTTGTATTTATTGAATTTCATCATTCTTCTCCAAAACATAGAATATGACAATATTTATTTGCATACATCGACTTATATCTCGAAATAAATACGCTTTTCGGTTTGCTTATCAAAGAGATACACCTTGCTTGGCTTCAGTCTGAATTTTACGGTGTCACCGCATTCCTCAAGCGATGCGTCGGACGGAACAATCGCTCTCATCTCACCCGATATGAGCGACGGGTGAGCGCATACGGCACTCACGTCGCGTCCCATCACCTCGACGGTATCAAGCGAGCACGCAAGCGCTCCGTCACCGTCGGGAACAAAGCCCTCCGGGCGTATCGCGCAGAACACCTCGCCATCGGGCGCACCCGCGACGTCCAACACCTCCGTGCCATCTATAAAGAGCTTTCCTGACGAAACGGATGCCGAAAATACGTTTATCGGAGGAGTACCAAGGAAGGTCGCAACGAAAAGGCACTCAGGATTATCGTAGACCTCCTGGGGCTTTCCCGTCTGCATTACGACACCGTCCCTCATTACCACGATAAGGTCGGATATGCTCATAGCCTCCTCCTGGTCGTGTGTGACGAAAAGCGTCGTAATACCCGTCGCGCGCTGTATTCTTCTTATTTCCTCGCGCGTCTTGAGACGAAGTCTTGCGTCGAGGTTTGAAAGAGGCTCGTCAAGAAGAAGCACCGACGGAAGCTTAACGAGTGCTCTTGCTATTGCAACGCGCTGCATCTGACCGCCCGAGAGCTCGCTTGGCCGTCTGTCCATAAGCTCGTCAATCTGCACAAGCCTTGCCGCCTCGTATGCTCGGCGCTCTCTTTCCTCGCGCGTAAGCTTATCCTTGCCGCGAAGATTTTCAAGCGGGAAGGTTATATTCCGCAATACCGAGAGGTGAGGATAAAGCGCATAGCTCTGGAACACGAGTCCGACTCCTCTGTTCTCAGCGGGCACCTCGGTCATATCGTTTTCCCCGAAAAGCACTCTGCCCTCGCTCGGCCTTTCAAGTCCCGATATCAGATGAAGCGTCGTGCTTTTTCCGCAGCCCGACGGACCGAGTATCGCGACGAGAGTGCCGTCGGGAAACTCAAACGAAAAATTATTTACAGCGACGACAGGCTCAGGCTTCTTTCGTGAGCGTGAGGGGAATATTTTTGTAACTCCTTCAAGCGTGATTTTCACTTTACAAGCTCCTTAAGATTAATCAAGTTAAGATAATTTTAGCACAAAGGACGGCGCTTATCAAGAATTTTTGCACATCTTTTTTATAACTTTCTGGTAAGCGGCACGTTTATTTTAAATCTTTTGCGAAAACTGTGGATTTTTTCAGCGCTTTGTGCTAAAATACATAGCAAGGTCTTTTTGAAAGGAAATTAAGATGAAGGTCACGAATGAGGAGTTGTTCGAGCGCGCGCCCGTGTGGCGAGCTATAATTTCGCTCGTAATTCCTACGATAGTAAGCCAGATAATCACCGTCGTCTACAACATGGCGGATACGTTTTTTATAGGTCAGCTCGGCGACCCGAATCAGGTGGCGGCGGCAACGCTTGCTATGCCCCCTTTCGTAATGCTGACAGGCTTTGCAAATCTTTTCGGAATCGGCGGTGCAAGCCTTATATCGAGAAGTCTTGGTGTCGGTGACACGGAGCGTGCTCGGAGCTGCGCGAGCTTTTCAATATTCGGCTCTGCCGTGTCGGCACTGATTTACGGGCTCGCAGTTTTTGCCCTTGCCCCCGTTCTTCTGCCGCTTCTCGGCACCGACGAGAGCACATACTCCTATTGCTTCGAGTATCTTCTCTGGTGTGTGACAGTCGGCGCCGTTCCTACCGTTCTTAACGCCTGCCTTGCGCATCTTGTCAGGTCTGAGGGTCACGCCACGCAAGCTAGCATAGGTATGGCAATCGGCGGCGTTCTCAACATAGCACTCGACCCCCTGTTCATTTTCGTATTCAAGCTCGGTATTGCGGGAGCGGCAATAGCTACTATGCTCTCAAACGTCGCGGCAACGCTTTATTTCGTGATTCTTATATATAAGAACCGAGGCAGTACGGTTATTATACCCAGCTTCAAAAATTTCCGAATAAAAGGTATAGCTCTTGAGGTCGTCACGGTAGGCTTCCCAAGCTTCGTGCTTCTGTTTATGGGAACTGCCTCAAACATCGTTCTCAACAAGCTCGTTTCGGGATATTCCAACGAATGTATTGCCGGCATGGGCATCGCGAAGAAGATAGACACGCTCGCCTTTGCGATTGCAAACGGTATGTCACAGGGCGTTCTTCCTCTCATAGGATACAACTTCGCTGCGAAGAATTACGACAGGATGAAAAAGGCTATAAAGACATCTTTTGTTTACAATATTGCGGTTGCAACGGTCGGTGCAGTTCTACTCTTCACTTCGGCTGTTCCCGTTCTTCGCTTCTTTATTGACGATGCTCCAACCGTGGAATACGGTCAGCATTTCCTGCGCGTTATCTGCGTGACCTGCCCCGCTATATCGGTAACCATGATGATAATAGCTATCTTTCAGGCAACGGGCAGGCGAGTGCGTCCTATGATTCTTTCTATTATAAGAAAGGGTGGTCTTGATATACCGCTGGTTTTTCTTATCAACGCACGCTTCGGCTCGTACGGAATCCCCTTCACCACCCCGATATGCGACCTCATTGCAATGGCCACCGCGGTGATAATGTTCATTCCATATCTCAGGAAAATAAACGACGCCACAAGGGGCATCAGTGAGCTTACCGACTAAAATTCAAGCTTTACGTTCAGGGGTATCTTATATGACAAAATCTCAAAGAGGATTAAGAGCCGTGATTCTTGCGGCAGCGGCATCGCTTCTGATGCTATTCGTCCCGTCAGATGCGGCGGGCAAAGTTAATGAGTACGGAAAAATTCCAAGCGCTTATTCAAGCACCGCGGACTATCCCTTCGCGCTGTTTTTCCGTGACGGCACGGGATATACCTTCTTAATGCGACGGCAAAGAGTACTGTAACCGACGAATCCGTGCATATTATCAAGGACGGCTATATATCTCTGTCGGAAAGCAAGCCTCTTATAGAAATCGCGTCAAACACCAATCTCGCCAGCGCGAAGTCCTTTGATTTCACTCTTGACAATATCAGGCTCTCTATGGCAAGCGGCTATTCCGCCGATGCTCTCGTCGCCGACGTAGGCGCTATGAACAGCACCTATAACGTAGACGTGCTTGTCCGATATGATAGGCTCGGATTTCTTTGTGAATTTCATATTAGAGAATATGTAATGTCAATAATTATTTGCATTCATTGGCAAAATGCACCGCGTCACAAATTGTGACGCGGTGCTGAATTATAACAATACCTGAGGTTGTATTAATACTGATTTCCGTCGTCCATATCGGTGTCGCAGGAGCAGCCGCTCTGCGACTCGGACGCCCCCCTCTTACGCTTCATTTTATTCATAAGCGCGCTCATCTTATCCGTAGTCATATTTTTTATCTTGCTTACCACGCTGTACGCACCGTAAACGGCGAGCGCGCCTATTCCTGCCGCGAGAGCGGGGCCTTTTTTCTTTTTTTCATTCTTTGAAAACATAAAAGCATACTCCTTAATAAATGATACCCTTATTTCGATTATTCCCCTGCACCCGTCTAATTATTACGGTTGACAAAATTTATTTTGTAGTATAAAATATATATACTAATTTTCAGCGTGAGGTTTTTATGGTACTATGCACAGCGTGCCGTCACGACGTTGACTATAACGGCGGAATATGCCCTATATGCGGCACGGCACTTAATCCTACTAAAGAGGAAATCGCCTCGGCAAAAGAGGCGCTCGCTTTAGCTATATATAAGAAAAATCAGCCAAAGGCACTTGCGGCAAGAGAGCTTCTTGCCTACTTTGGCGATACTGACAGTGAGCGTGAGTTCGCAAGCTTTCTTGAAAGAACCGACTCGGCAAGACGCAATCTTGACCTCGCTATGCGTTTTTACTTCTCTGCCGCAAAGAAAAACGACGCCTACTCCGCTTACCGCTATTCAAGGCTCGTTGCGAGAACGAGTGATACGGCAGGTGCGTTCTGGCTCAAATTCTCAGGCGTGCTCGGCTGTGTAAACGCCTACCCGGAGCTTGCAGAGCACTTTGATGCTATCGGTGAATACAAAATTTCAGCCTACTACTGTCAGCTTGCCGCGGCGGCTGACGACGTTCCCTCTATCGTTTCTATGGCAAAGAGATACGAGGGCGGAATAGGCGTTGCCAAGTGCGATTCGCACGCAAAATGGTATCTTGATAAATTCAAAATACCGCCGCTTTCAGCAATCAAGCTTGCCCACAGGCTCCGCTCTACCGCCTCAGAAGCTCCGAGCGAGCTTACCTTTCCTGATTACGACGCGTATCTTGATTCGCTTGCCCGTGAGGCACAGGCATACGGCTTTGACACCGCCCACTACCGCCTTGCGTCAATTCTCTCGGACAGAGCGTATCTCGATTATCAGGCTACCTACGGAATACTCACAGCAGAGGGCGTCGGCACTGAGGCAGATGCAAAGGCAGCACTCGGCATTCTTATGACAGCCGTAATGAACGGCAGCGCACGCGCGGCGCTGTATCTTGCCGACTCGTTTGCAGATGAGGACGGTGTGTTCGGCTACGATATTGAAAA
>CAZDON010000027.1:0-18844 GCA_964507065.1 uncultured Ruminococcus sp.
TACCTTTCGGTAAAGAACATCCGCTTTTTTTCTTTTAGGCTATTTTAATGAAACAGCTCTTTTGTTTTTATTCACCGTCCGTCTTTTTTGCGGCGGTGGACTTTTTCGCAGTAGCCGCAGACTTCTTCGCGGCCGTCGTGGACTTCCTTGCGGTAGTCCTCTTTTTCACAAACGGCTTCACCTCCGGCTCGGCAGTGGGCTCCGACTCGACGGACTCCGACTCGGTAGCAGGTTCTGACTCGGCAGTGGGCTCCGACTCGGTAGCAGGCTCCGACTCGGCAGTGGGCTCCAACTCAACGACGGGCTCTCCGTCTGAGCTGAGCTTATCCTCAAGGTACTCATCGCGCTTTGCAAAGAACAGGCAATTAAGCGCATTCGTTACCACGGGCATAGCGGCGACTCCCGCTATCATACAAAGAATAAGAAGAATGAGAAAAACGACTCCGACGTAGGGTATCATCGAAAGAAGTCCGAGAATTATACATACCACGGTAAGAGCGGAATATGCGGCAAGCTCTGCAATAAACATTTTAAGACGAAGCCCCTCGGTACGTCTTTCACTTTCCTTTATTGCCTCCATAATCGGTATCTCTGGCTCATTCATAAGTACGTATGGCGTAAAGCGGTACTTGTAGCCCTTAATTATGGCAAAAACGATACCCACGACGGGAATAAGCGCCCATATGAAAATCCAAAGATTCATCCACGCCATACCGAGCACGACGCGACGGAGCTTTTCCCTATCGGAAAACGGTGCGAACACGTCCTCAACCGTGGTTTGCTCCTTGTTGTATTCACGCAGGTAAATTACGGCAAGTGCGGAGCTTACCGCGAAATCAACCGCAAGCGCAAGAAGCATAATACCAGACAGAAGAATAGTTGCCAGAAATGAAATCAAGCCCGCAAACCAGGTGATTCCTAGCATTCTGAGTGCTCTGTCCTTGTACGAAGAAAATGCGTCCTTGTAAACACGAATTAATGCGTTCATTGTGTGCCTCCTTATTATACGTTATTTAATCTGATTTCATTTTATCACAGTATATGACAATAGTCAATTTATTTTACCAAAATAAATTATAACAAAAAAATCAGCGCACTTAACAAAATCCCCGCCAAATTATTGGTTAATACAGGCGCGCTTGCGCTTCACAACGCGCTTGCCGTAAAATAATCTCAGGCTCTATGCTATTTTATACATTATTAATATCTTCGTAACAATTTATACATATTTATTTGTTATAATACATAAGCATTTTATATATGGACCATTAGCTCAGTTGGTTAGAGCTCCCGGCTCATAACCGGTAGGTCCTAGGTTCGAGTCCTAGATGGTCCACCAGCCAAAACGCCCCGACGCAAGTCGGGGTTTTTGTTTTGCCTGGTGGACCATCTAGCCTGCGAGAACACAGTTTCCGCAGGCGCAGCCAAGGAAATAGGTTCGCATACCCCACTCGAAGATCGGAGAGCTTGCTCTCCAGGCGCAGAGTGCGGGTGTGTTGCCCAGAGGGCAAGCCCCTAGATGTTCAACTGAGTTAACCATAAAGGAACAAACACACACTACAGCGAAAAACCGCTTTCCAAACATTCATTGTCTTATCGGGGTTTCTTTACTTTTTTATGAAAATATGATATAATGGACTACTGTAGAGGGAGAGAATCTGACATGATAATTGAAAAAGGGAAAATTGACTTTTCAAAAATGCCGCGAGAAAAAAGGAAATTGGTTAATCAAATCGCATCTAATCCTTTGGTGTACCGAAAGAACATATGTGAAGAAGATGAAAGTCTATTCAATGCATTCATTTCGTTTTTGTTTTTCAAACTATCAAATGAGGAATATGATGATGCCTGGGCTAAATTTGTTTCTTTTCTGGGTTTAACACCTCGATATAAGGGACTCAAAATGCTGCAAAAAAGAATGAATGAACGAATGAAAGACATTTTGTATAACAATTTATGGCAACATAGCATGGTAAATCCTCGCCCTCTTATAGAAGCTACTTTTTATCAAAAACTTTACGAAATGATAAAGCAAGTATTGGATGAAAAGAACATTGTTTGTTTTGAAAAAACAGATAGGAATTGTGAGTGGGATGAAGATAGTGTTTTATATATTTACAAGAGTCGGACAAGCTGTCACGCCCGTAAGCATGAAATGGTATCTGCTACCGCTGTTCTGACAGGCAGAAACAACTCGGAAATCAAGTTGAATGTTGAGTATTGCCCTCATTGTAAAAAGTTCTTTATGAGCTATACTGTATATGAATCTTACAGAGAAAAACACGGTATGTTGCTCGGCAAATTGCGTATGGATAGTGCCTCAACATCAGGAATTGCCGATGTTGTTTTGTCGGAATATTCACCGCTAAAATTAAATGGTTATAGTGTAAATCAGAACGAGGGATATTCGAGGTCTGATAGACAATATATACTTTCCAAAGCAATCGAAAGTGGAGCATTGTTAAAAAACGAAGTAATTCGTTACTTGGAGCATTTTATCAACATGAACGGACGGATAATAGGAAATGAAATTGCGCTTTCAAAATGGAAACAAGATTTGGAGTTTGTGTTGCAGTATGAAATGTCAAAACAAGATGAATATGAAATAAGCCAAATAAAAAGCATTGAATCCAAAAAGGGGCGACGTATATAACTAATGAGTGTAAACATATTAAAGATGTCAATAAAAGATTTAGGATTATCAACAAGGACATATTCGCTTTTAAAACGAGCTGGTTTCGATACTTTAGAGGAAATTATTAACCTGACTGAAGAAGAGATGCTAAAGCTTCGTGTTCTCAATAGAAAGAGTTTGCAAGAATTGATTGAGAATTTGGATTCATTAAACTTATCACTCGGACAATATAGAAAAAGCCCAATTCAAGATCTTATTGAAGCAAGATTGCTCAGTAATGGATATGGTCATTATTCGTGCATAAAGTTCAATAATATAACTAAAGAGATCACTTTATCATGCGATATATGTCATTGTGTTCACACCACAACTATGATTGAGATTGAAGATGGAACTTTATTTTCGGAGTGTAGTTTTTGTAAAAAACTTAGAGAATTTTTTACAAACGATTTGTCAAATAAAAACTAATTGCACAAGACCTGCATTATATACATTGAACATTAAGTTTGTTTTACCTTCCGAACCGTCCAGCCCGCAAAAACACAGCTTTCGCAAATAGGGTGATTTCTTGGCGGTAAAAAGAAAAATCAAAAAATTTCAAAAATGACTTGACAAATGTTTTTTGAAGTGATATACTTAACGCATCTTAATATTGAAAAGCTACGACGAAGACTGATTCTATCAAGCGTTTTCACAGAGAGTCGGGGACGGTGAAATCCCGATAAAAACTAATAGAAATCTATCACTTCCGAGCTGAAGGTCCAAAAGAACAAGCTTCAAGTAGGGCTTTCCGTGTTTGCTACGTCAGTGCATAGGAGTTGTTGGACTCTAAAGGTGGTAGTTTTATAACTACAATTTGAGTGGTACCGCGAGTATTATTATACCCGTCTCAAAGCAAAAGCTTGAGACGGGTTTTTATTTTTAAAAATCAAAATAATTTTTTTAGGGGAGGGTTACAACCATGAACACAACCAACACTTTAAGTCAGCTATCGGAAGTCGCAACAAGAATTAAGGAGTTGCGCGAGATTATGGGATTTTCCGTTGGTGAAATGACTGAAAAAACCAACGTCACCGAAGAGCAGTTTTTAGCGTATGAAAGCGGAAAAGAGGATATTCCCTTTTCATTTATACATAAATGCGCCCTGGCATATGGAGTTGAGATGACCGAGCTTCTTGAGGGTAGCTCAGCAAAGCTCTCAACCTACACCGTTACAAGAAAGGGTAAGGGACAGGAAACGGCAAAGGAGGACGGCATTGATATCTCTAACCTTGCGCCCAAATTCAAGGACAAGCTTGCCGAGCCCTATTACGTTACCTATGAATTTTCCCAATCGCAGCAGAACAAGCCGATTCACCTAACCACGCACAGCGGTCAGGAGTTTGACCTTGTTTTAAGCGGCAAGCTTAAGGTGCAGGTCGGAAATCATACGGAAATTCTGGAAGAGGGCGACAGCATCTACTACAACTCGTCTATGCCTCACGGAATGATTGCCGTTGACGGCAAAAATTGCACCTTTATAGCGGTCGTTATGTCGGGCGACAATACCTCTGAGCCCGTTGTCAGAAAGAGCGTTATGGCGGCAAAGGTAAGCGAGAAGCTCGTATGCGAGAAATTCGTTGAAACTAAAGAGGACGCCGACGGCAAGCTTGAGGCAATTGAATTCAAGAACACCGACACCTTTAACTTCGGCTTTGATATCGTTGACGGAATTGCCGAGAAGTATCCCGAAAAGCTTGCTATGCTTCATCTTGACAGAAACAAGGTTGAAAGGCGCTTCACCTTTAAGGATATAAAGAGAGCCTCTAACCAGGTTGCAAACTATTTCACCTCACTCGGCATCAAGCGCGGTGACAAGGTTATGCTGGTTCTCAAGCGTCATTATCAGTTCTGGTTCTGTATGGTTGCGCTTCATAAAATCGGTGCAATTGCAATTCCCGCAACCAATCAGCTGAAGGAGCACGATTTTGAGTACAGATACAATTCGGCAGGCGTTAAGGCAATAGTTTGCACCGCCGACGGAGATACCTACAGGTTTGCCGAGAGCGCTGCTAAAAAGTGCCCTCAGGTTGAAAAGCTCGTTATGGTAGGCGGCGCAAGAGAGGGCTGGCTGGATTTCGATAAGGAATACACCTTGTTCTCTGGTAAATACGAGCGCCCCGTGGATTGCTCAGCGGGAGACGAGGCGGCGCTTATGTTCTTCACCTCAGGAACGACGGGCAACCCCAAGATGGCATCTCACAAGCACACCTATGCTTTGGGTCACTACGTTACGGCTAAATACTGGCATTGCTGTGAGCGCGACGGCTTGCATCTTACTATTTCGGATACGGGCTGGGGCAAATCCCTTTGGGGTAAGCTTTACGGTCAGTGGCTGTGCGAGGGCGCGGTTTTCGTTTACGACTTTGACAAATTTGATGAAAACGACCTTCTTCCTATGTTCGCAGAATACAACATCACAACCTTCTGCGCTCCGCCCACGATGCTCCGTATGCTCATCCGCGGTGACCTTTCAAAATACGATTTGTCCTCAATTCATCATATGACTACCGCAGGCGAGGCTCTTAACCCTGAGGTCTTTAATAAATTTAAGGAAGCAACGGGTCTTGAAATAATGGAGGGCTTCGGTCAGACCGAAACGACTCTTGCAATTGCAAACCTTTACGGCACCGTGCCTAAAATCGGCGCTATGGGTAAGGCAAATCCTCAATATGACGTTGACGTCGTGGATAGCGACGGTAACAGCGTTGCAGCGGGAGAGGTCGGTGAAATCGTAATTCACACGGACAAAAAGGTTCCCTGCGGACTGTTCAGAGAATACTACCGCGACAGCGAAAAAACGAACGATGCGTGGCACGACGGACTGTATCACACAGGTGATACCGCTTGGCGCGATGAGGACGGATACTTCTGGTACGTCGGTCGTGTTGACGACGTAATTAAATCAAGCGGCTACCGCATCGGCCCGTTTGAAATCGAGTCGGTAATAATGGAGCTGCCCTACGTGCTCGAATGCGGTGTTTCTGCCGTTCCCGACGAGGTGCGCGGTCAGGTCGTTAAGGCGAGCATCGTTTTAACGAAGGGCACTGAAGGCACCGAGGAATTAAAGAAGGAAATTCAGAAATACGTCAAGGACCATACCGCTCCTTACAAATATCCGAGAATCGTCGTATTCCGCGACGAGCTTCCAAAGACTATAAGCGGTAAAATCCAAAGAAATAAGCTTTAATTTTGTTTTATGAAAAAAACCTACGTAACCAAAATGCCTGATCACATAGGCGCTTTCTTAAAGGCTAGCAGATGCTTCTCAGAGCTTGGTGTCAACATTACGAGAGTAAGCTACGACAAGGCGGTGGATTCGCACACTCTCTTTATTGAGGTCGAGGGTGATGAGGGGCAGCTTCGGGAGGCTGGCGAAAGGTTAAACGAGATTGGCTATCTTTCAAACGGAGAAGAAAACAGCAAAATAATTCTTTTGGAGTTCATGCTTGAGGATAAGCCGGGCAGCGTTGGGGGCGTGCTTGAATTGATAAGCAAATTCAAGCTTAACATTTCCTATATAAGCTCGCAGGAAAACGGAAGCGGATATCAGCAATTTAAAATGGGACTTTATATCAACGAGCCAGGCGGCTTGCCTGAGTTTTTAGCGCAAGCCCAAAGGCTTTGCGACGTGAAGGTGCTCAGCTACAACAGGTCCGAGAGGAATTACGACAACAGCATTTTCTACAATTCCTACGTCGACGGCTTGGTTAAAGCAATACCGCTCTGTGAGAGAAAAAAGGAAGAGCTGTTAGTCAACGTAAATCTGGCAATGCAGACGCTCGACGAGCAAGGGCTATCCCCCTATAAAACCTTTGACAGCATAAGCAAATTTGCAGAGCTTCTGGCCAATTGCAAGAGAGAGCGCTTCAAGCCGAGAATTACCGTACACACTATCAGCGAAAAAACCAAAATCACCTTGATAGAGCCTGATTGCGGCAGCAATACCGCCATAATAGAGAGCGACGGTGAGAGGCTTTTCGTCGATACGGGATACGCCTGCTACAAGAAGGAAATGCTCGAAATTATAAAAGCTCTTGTGCCCGATTTCAAAGCAAAGGGTGAAAGGCTGCTTATTACTCACGCTGACGTCGACCACTGCGGACTCCTGAACGAGTTTGACGAGGTTATCGTCAGCCAGAGAAGCGCGGAGAGCTTAACGGCAGAGGCGGCAAAGGAAAACGGATTCAGAGAGCGCAACCATTTGCATCTTCCTTACGTTAACATCTGCAAGCTTTTAACCGAATATGAGGCCCCGGATGTAAACAAAATTTGTCCTATGTGGAAAAAATCAAGCCTGACGGCTCCGATAGAGCAAATAGGCTTTTACCGCGTAGGCGAGCTGTGCTTTGAAGTTTACGAGGGCAAGGGCGGACATTTATCTGGCGAGATATTACTCATTGATTTTGAGCTTAAGGTCGCGTTTACGGGGGACGTATTTATAAACCTATCCGACCTGACGAAAAAGCAAGCCGAGTACAACAGGTACGCTCCTATTTTAATGACCTCGGTTGACACCGACCCCACCCTTTGCGCAAAGGAGCGCTCCGCATTTTTGCAAAGGCTCGGCGCGGGAGTCTGGAGCATCTTCGGCGGCCACGGACAAAAAAAGGTCTACTCACCGCAGCAGACTAAATAAAAGGCTAAAGAAGTGTACGCTTATAAAACAAGGGGCTGAGTTATTAAAATTCTGCAAAATCAAATTGCCTCTTTTTTAATACAAATGCAATAATAAAGAGCGAAGTTCCCGTATTTTTGGGGAAACTCCGCTCTTTTTCAGTTACACCTAAATGAAGCAGCCTCTTGCGGTTTATCTTGGGAATTTCGTCATCATCTCGTAGATTTTTCTAAGCTCCTCAAGAAGCCTTTTGCGCTGCTGTGCGTCAAGCGTGCTCGTATTTGCAAGATTCATCACAGCCTGGGCAAATCTTGCCTTGATGCTGCCAAAGTGCTCTACCTGAGGCAGAGGGGCAGAGGGTGCTGCTGGCGCGGGGTCAGCGGCGCTTCTCTTGCTCTTTAGCATTTTTTTATCTCTCGCGATAAGCGCCGCGCCTAGCGCCACTGCCGTTTCCGCCTCAAGGGCAAGCTCGCATTTCATCACGGACGCCTTTGCCAAAGTCGCGCGTCCTGCGTCGTCAACGAGAAGCTCATTTCTCGTCGGCAGAAGCCACGCCTCTATTGCACCTACGATATAGCTTCTCAGACGGTTTATTCTTGCCGTACCGCCCGTGAAGAGCACGTGCTTTATTTTCTTGCCGCCGAGAGGCGCATCCTTCAGGAAATCCTTTACGTAATCCGCGGCGGCATCGTAAATATCGCCAACGTTTACGTAGCCCGTGACCATGGAGCCGTCGCCGTGGCGCTCGGTTACGACTATCATATCGTTTGCCTCGTTATCCGCCGCCGTCACGTAGCTTAAGGATATCTTCGTCAAGGAGTCGTATTTAAGGGGCACGAAATCCTGTCTGCCCTCTGAAAAAAGCTTGATTTTCGCGGCGTCAACCGCGTTGTCGTAGATAGCCCTTTTATAAACTCTGCGACAAATCGTCTGGGTTATCATTTTGCCCGTGCCCTTGGGATTGATTTCACAGCTTCCGCTTTTTATCTGCTCAAGCACACCGCCGACACCGACCTTGATAAGCGCCATATCAAGCGTATGTCCGCCAAAATCAAGAGTAAGCATTACGTCGTCCTTGGCTACGGGATAGCCCGCGTCGCCAAGCCTCGTCCAGTTATACGCCACGGCGGCAAGCTGAGGCTCCCCGACACCAATTATAGCAACCTCACCTCTTTGCCTGCCGAAAACCTCGCTTATAATTTCGGGAAGAATTGCGTTCATTATTCTTCGGTAGCTCTCTCTTCCCTCCTCTATATAGTATTCGGGGTATCCGTAGCATACGGTCTTAAGGTCGGAAAAATCGTACACGGTAGTACCGAAATGCGCGCTGGCATCTCTGACGGACTCCATTACGCGTCTTAGGAAAAGACGGACTATTTCCCGCTCCTCTTTAACGTTTTCCTTTATATTGCCGAAGAAAATATAATTTTTTACGTCGGTATCGTAGGCGTCGGTAAAGAATTTATAGCTCTCGTTCGTCCGCTCCTTTGCAACGGCACTGTAAAAATACGCGCTGCTGCCCGAATTGAACAGTATAGGAAAGTCCACGCCCTCGGCAAAGCCAACCACGGTGGTAACGCTGCTTCCGAAATCAAGTCCGAGCTGTTTTATCTTGAGCTTCGTCATAGCCCCACTCCTCTTCGTTTTCTTGTTTTTTGGGATTTATTCAAGAGCTTCCCTTATAGCATCGGCTGCCCTTTGCATTTCCTCCTTGAGATAATCGCACGAGGTGGAATCCTTGGCAAAGACGAGTATCTCACGGCTTTCTATAAGCCCCGTTCTCAGCCTGTCGTTTTCCACAGACGCCCTCTCGATTATAAGGTGCGCTTCGTCGAGCTCCGCATGCAGACCTCCGCTCTGTCCGCGAAGAGCGTCAAGCTCGCCCGAAAGCGCCGCATTCTGCTGTGAGAGCGCTTCGTTTTTTTCCTCAAGCGACGCAAGATATCTCTTAAGCGAGGCAACCGTGCTATTCTGCTGCCTTTGCTTTTTTGCAAGACCGTCCTTTTTTCCCTGAAGCAAATCGCGCTCCGCCTTAACGCTTGAAAGCTCACCTGAAAGACCGTCCCTTTCGGATATAAGCTCATCTCTCTGACTCCTCAGCTGCTCCTTGCTGCTTTCAAGACTGAGCACCAGCTCCGAGAGCTCCGAATACGCTACGTCGAGGGCGTCGGCACGCTGCTTATCCTTTCTTATAAGGCTGACGACTACCGCAGCGAGAATGACTCCGCCGCAAGCGGTCACAACCAGCAGAACCAAAGCTAAAACCAAATCAACCATAGCACTCATCTCCTCTTTTTGAAGGTTTTTCTTTGCGCGTCGTAGCTCCAGCCGCCAAAGGAAAATTTACCCTCAAAGCCAATTTTCTGAGATAGGGTTACCTGCTCGCACGCGGAAAACTCCGTCATAAAGAGAGTAACGAAGGATTTTTTCACCTTGATTTCTCTGTCCGAATGAAGCACGATATACCTGCATCTCTTTACCGCTGCCTTACACGGCCTCTCATCGTCAACGAGCATCTGCACGGCAGGCGCACCGAGGGCGCGTGACGGTAGGTCGGCAAGATCTATTCTCGCGACGGTTGCGCTCTTTTCTACGGTATCCAAGCCAAGGCTTAAGCAAAGAAGATTTCCCTGCCCCGAAAGCTTAAATTTCACGACATTTTTCTCATTGTCCAGAGCTCCGCAGGTCGTATGCCTTCCGTCACTCCAGTGCGAGTCCTCTCTTCCGCAAACCGAGCATTCGTGAGCTTCCTCAGGGGCGGTCGGCAGTACGGCAGGCGGCACGGGTGTGGGTGCGACGGGGGCTGGCGCGGGTGCGCCCGTCATAAAGAGAATTGCGTATTCTCTTATCACGGTAAGAATCTCGTTCTTGTCTGCCTTAAGCTCATCAATAATTCTTTCGACACCCGCGTCAATTCTATTTTGAATTGCGGCGGCAAGCGTCAGGCTTTCCTGCCTGATTTCCCTCTTTATCTCACCGCACACGCCCCTTACGGCATCGAGTATGAGCCCGTGTCTTTGCTCGGCATCTGCCGTCAGGAACACTATACCGCTCATAAGCCTTTCGTTTTCGAGCAGCAGGCTTGCCGACAGTCTGCCGACCTCAGCCGAAAGCTCGCTGACGCTGCCGTCGATTTTACCAAGACCGCATTTAAGAGCGTCACTCATTTCATCAATAGCAGCCCTCATATCGTCGCCAAGACCGTCGTAGACGGCAAACTGACCGCCGCAAATCTTGCAAAGAAGAAGGTCGTTGTATCTTTCCACGCCCTCAGCGTGAGCTCCGCACTTCGGGCAGGTAAGCTCTACCCACATTAAGGGGTCCTTGCGCACAAGAGAGGCGCTGATGCCGACTTCGGGCTTGAATTCGGCGCGGGTATTTTGCTGAATGACAAGTGAAAAATAGTCTGCAAGCTCAGCGACTAAATCCTGATTATTTTCCTTTATCATCCGCTGAGTCAGCTTTATTATATCCCTGTCCTCGTCAGCAAGGTCAACGTATTTAAGCTGATAAACACACTCGTAAATCGGTGCTGCTATCCTGCGCACGGCTTCGGGGATATTCTTCGCTCCGAAATAGCTCTCGGCAAGCTGTGATTCATTCTTGTAATCAAAGCTGCACAGCGCCTCCCTCTCAAACGAGTCTACGATAGAATCTATTACCGAAAAGAGCTTCTTTACGAGCTTTTTCTCATCACCCTTTGCGCTGAGGACCGCCTTGCAGCCTGCCTCATAGGTCTTTTTGAATTTCGCGAAGCGCTTATCGTCAAGATGCTCGTTATACGCCTTAGCAAGAAAACTATAAAGCTCGTTTTGCTCCTTTTCGTCAAGGCTCCTGATTATATCAAGCACAGCGAGGGTGGCGGTGGCAACTATCTTCCTTTTGCGAAAATAAAGAGGGAGTCTTTGGGCAGTACCGAAAAAGCCGCCTAAAAGCTTGGCAGTAACCTCAACGAGCTCCTCAGCAAGCTCCTCAACCACACCGCCCCACGTCGTGCTGATTAAATCACCAATCAAATCGAGCTCATCGCGCCCCTTGCGAACGCGCGTCAGCACTCCAAAGGCTGTCGCAAGTGCAATAATTTCTAACATATCCTATACCCTTCCTGTGCCGCGCTCCATACTTTGACAGGGCGCGGCAATTTTTTAGACTATACTCCACTCGATTTCAAGAACCGAGCCGCCGCTCTCCCAGACGAAGTTTTCCGAATCCTTAAGCGTAAGAATTGCCGTATAGCTGCCAACCTCGGTAGCGCTGCCGCCGCTTACGGTATAAGGATAGACCTCGTCCTCAGCGAGGAATACGATTTCCTCGGCAGTATAGGCAAGCTCCGTCGCGGTATATTCGGGAGCGGCAACCGTCATAGGACTTACGGTAATCGTTACCGTAGCACTTGCCGACTTGTAGTTATCGGTTTCGGGGGCGGTGATTACGACCTCCATTCCGTTGCCCTCGGCAACGGTAGTGAATGTGTTGTTACTGTAAACCAGAGTCGTTTCACTATGGTTGAGAGTCGCACCGCTGTTTACTGATTGCAGCGCACCTGTGTAAACATACATTGTCAAAACGCCGCTTATATCAATGCTTGCATCTGCCTTCTCTACCGTATAGCTTGCGGGCGTGTAGGTTATATGATAGTTTTCGCCGGCGGTAAGCGAGCCAAGCTCTATTTTATGAGTGCCCGCGCCCGTGCTTATATCACAGAAAAGTGCGCCCGAAAGCGTATCACCGCCAAGAAGTCCGCTATGCGTATACGTAAGCGGTGCCTTGCTCTGTTGATAAACGCTCCCCTTTGCCTCAGCCGTCACCGAAAGAGGTGCCTTAGTAATAGCAACGAGAGTGTGGGCGGTTGCCGTCGCGAAGCGTCCGTCCTTATCCTTTACGGTCACGGTCACGCTATAAGCGCCGCTGTCATAGACGTCCTTTACGGTAAGCTCGGTCGTGCCGGATAAGACGGCGTCAGTGCCGTCCTTTTTCCAGGTTACGTGAGAAACGGTTACGCTCTGTGCGTGGGTAAGGCTTACCCTCAGCGTATGCTCGCAAGCATCGTAAGCCGCCTCGTAGCTATCAACGGTAAGCGTCGGCGCAAGAAGCTCGAATCTGGGATACAGTACGTAATCCTTGCTAAAATCGCTTATTGCCTCTACCCTGCCGCCAACTAGCTGCTCGTTCTCGTGGAACGACCTGCATACGTAGCCCGAAATACCGCCGAAATAATACTCGGTGGGGAGCGTGTAGTTCGTCTTTGTGATATCAAGCTCCTCTATCATTACCGTACCGCCGCCGAGTGCCGATGCATCTGCATACACGTAGTGCATTTTCTGCCACTGTCCCAAAATCACGGCGTTGTCCGTGAGTGTAAGCTCGGTCGTGTCAGCGGTAAGCGCCCTATCACCCAAGTAAAGCGCAAGCATACGGAAGGTGCCGTCCGCGTCGCGTCTTGCCCAGTGCGTGCCGTAGCGCTCGTTTTCGGTTACGTATTCCGACAAAGGCAGCTCAACCGTCGCGCATCCGCTTTCGTCCTTTTTGACTATGAAGGTTTCCAAAATGCCCCCTGTCGTATCCGCCTCGTCCTTATCGGCGGCAATATCAAAGGTCACGTAAAGCTCACCCTCGCTCACGGTAGGAACGAATGATCGTCCGAGGTGAGGATTTATAGCTCTGTACGAATCCAGAAGCCCTCTCGGCACGCTTATAACGGCGCCCTCGGGAAGCGAGGATACCCCTACTTTGCCTGCCACGGGTGAGGTCAGCGTTATCATCTCAACCGACGAGCCCAGAAAAGCGTTTCCGAAATCAATATCCATCCCCGATGCAACGACGGTCCTTACCGCGCTTTCGGAAAACGCGCCGTCCTCAACCACCCTTACCGTATCGGGAAGCGACACGGTGTCAAATGAGCCCAAGTGGCGAAAGGCGTGCTCGCCTATTACCGTAATCGAGTATTCCACCGAATCAATCACAACCGAGCTCCTTACCTCGTACACCTCTTGTGATTTTATATGAAAGGCGTCGGCTGCCGTCAGCATAACCTTGCTGAGCTTAGCGCCCCCCTCGCCGTAACGCTCGTACCTTGCCACCCTGGAGTATGCAGTCATATCGACGTACTCTCCCGACGGGCTGACGTTCACCGCACCGAATGAAAAAAGGCACGAGACGGTGAGTGCGGCTGCTACCACCGCGACAAGCATTATATGAAGGGGCTTTGAGAAGCTCTCGCCTGTTCTTACCGAAATAACTATCTGGAACGCTATCACCGCCACCGATATCGCTATCGCAATCACGAGGTATCCCGAAACGCCGAGAATACCCATAGATATAACGGCTATGACCAGCGCCGTGGCAAAAAGCATTATCCTTATAAAATGAAAGCCCGTTTTATACCGTATTCTCCATACCGCGAAGAACAGCACGATGCCCAGGACGAGAAGCACGGCAGCGCTTATAAGAAACGCAATTGCCGCACCGTGAGCCGTGGAATAAAAGCCGCCGACGAGTATCTTTTCAAGAATAAAATGCAGCGTGAACAGACAAAAGGCAACGTAGCAAAGGCAGTAAAGCAGCCGCCACAAAATCGACGCCCTCTTTGCCTCGCGAAGCCTGAAAACACGCAAAGCACCGTCAAGGTCCCTTTTCGTCCTTCGCTTGGTTGCGTTTTTTCCAAAATAGCCGGAATCTCTTCCTATCATCTAGCCGTTACGCCTCCGTAAGTGATTTTTTCGTTCGTGAGCTCGACACAGCACTCGCCGTCCTCAATCACGCCCGTGTGTGCCTTAGCATTTATTATAAAGCGGTACGCGCTTTTCTTAACCGCAGCTCTGACTATAAACGCAACCTCGTATATCCTCGGAGCGAGGTTATCGTACGACTGCTGTCCGATGACCGCCCTTATGGATACGTCGCTGCTGACGCTGAGGTCCGCGTAATCAAGCTCCCGCCTGTCAAAAAAGCTCATACTTGCCAAAAGCTGATTTTTGTATTTTTGAGTAAGCGAGATAAGATATCCTCGCGACCTCACCAGACTCTCAATTGCTGCTATGCGGATATCCTCTGCCGCGAATTTGTTCTTTTCGTCGATATACGCCGCAAAGGTAGCTCTCGCCCACTCGCTACGGTTAAGCTCGTCCATACAAAGCTGACACATAGGAGCGCCGCTTTCGTGTCTGTTCTCTTCGTTTGCGAAGCAGACGTTGCCAAAAAACGCACCGCATCTTTCGCAGCGGTTCGTCCGGCTTATCGCGCCGTTGCCCGTATAGATAAGTCTTTCGCACCCCGCGCATCTTTCGAGCGTGGATATTTCCTTTTCGGTGACGCCGTCAAGCACGAAGCAAAGCTTTGCTTCAGAGGCATCCTCGTACGCCTCGTATATTTTAAGCGCTCTGCCGTCGAATTCGAGTGACTCGGCATTCTGACACCCCGTGCAAAAGCAAACCCCCAGCCTGCCTTCACCCGACTCGTAATGCGCAGTAAGCTCGTTTTCCATTTTACTGCGGCAGCTCTTGCAGACGAAGCCTCCGCATATATCACAGGTGGGAATTGACGCGACGTCCTCAACACCCCTATACACCGTAAGCCCACAGCACGAGCAAACGAATGCGTTTCCACCGTCCGTAAGCCGTGCAAGCTCGTCGCTTCCGATATCGGCGGCAAGCGCAAAGACCGCGCCCTGTGCATCGTCGCGAAATCTCTTAGCAGATGACGAGTATTTATATTTTTTGCCGTCCCTCACGACCGTTTTTCCCTCGGTGCAGCACATCTCACAGCCGAATGAGCCGTCAAGAAGCAGAAAGGACTTTTTGTATTCAACGTCGACTCCAAAGGATGAGAAATACACACCCCGACAATGAGAGCAGGCGTGTCTGCCCAGCATCGACCTCGGAAAAAATCTGCTCCTCAGCGAAAGCCTGCCCCCCTCGACTCTTACGGGAGTTTTGGCGTATATGAGCTTGTCGTCTGCCGAAAGCAACGCGCCCGCGCCCTTTGGCGCCTCGCAGGTAACGCCGATAAAATCGTCGCCCTCTCTTTTGATATATAGAGAGGTATCCTTGGCGTCGCAGGACGCCTTATCCCACACGAGCGTGACGGTCTGCGTATATCCGTCCTTGGCGGTAAGCCTGTACTCGAAGGTCTTTACTCGCTCAGCCCCAAGATAGAACGATCTGATTCTCATCTCAATACGGCCAAAGGTCTGCGGATTCTTTTCCTTGGATTTTTCGAGAAGGAATCGGTAGAGCCGAGATGACTCGTCACGGCAAAGCGCATCAAGAATACCCTGATAGGTCTTGCCTATATTAGCGCCCCTGAGCCCGTCAAGCACCCGCTCTGCCGCCCGTCTGTCAGCTTCATCTATTGCGCCTCTGATGCTCTCGTTAGTCTTGAGGTTGGTTTTACCCGCGCCCCTGAAGCGATAGCCGCTGCCGTCGGGATTATCAACGAACACCTTATCGATTACCGTCTTGTAGACGCTATCTCCGAGAAATATATCGATAATAACCTCAAGCATATGGGTGATTTCACCTGAAAGGCGGTCACTGACTACCATTTCGACAGGCTCTGAAACGGTGACGGTGCTGTCGGTGTGAAGCATCGTACCGAAGGTCTTGCCTGAGGGGGGCGCGATATTCGCCATTGAAACCGCAAAGCAATTATATGAATGCTCTATCTCCGAGAACAGGTCTATAACAGCGTCCGACGCACGCATAGCATACTCCGCCGTGGGACTCGCCGCCGCACCGTTTTTATCAAAGCTCAGCTCGTAGCGCTTCCCGCCCAGCGTAAAGCCGCCAAGGCTGCCCTCGGTGCGCGCGTCGCTTACAAGCCCCACGGCATCGGCTGCGTCAATAAGTCTTTTTATTTCTTCGTTTGGCATAATCTACTCCTTACGCTAGGGACGGCTTACCGAAGCCCTCGTATCTGCAAAGCTCCCTGATGCGCCCTACGATAAAGCTCTTCATCAGCTCCCCGCCACGAGCTCGGTCGTACTCAAAGCATTCGTGAGCAAGCTCCGCAAAGCTCATAGCCTTGATGCTCTTACCGCTTTTGCCACGGCTTACCTTGTTTTTATGAAGCACAAGTCTTACACAGTCGCATACGATGGGCTCTATAAACGCCACGTCGGGCGTTGTGTTACCGTATAAATCAAGCCCCTCGGGGTCTGCAAGCACGTGGGTGTAGTACCACTCAAGAAATTCGGGCGAGTATTTGCCGCCCTCACCGCCACTCTCACCGTAGTTGAGATAATCGGCAAGCACAGTAAGGATTCTGCAGTTCTTCACCTGACCCGTTCTGTGTATTCTGCCTATCCACTGCTCGATATCGGCAGGGCCGAGCAGCCGCTGGCTTTCGTCCATCTGGAAGAATATAAAGCTTCTGTACTGCTGTAGGTTGACACCCGCCTGATAGGTCTTTTCGACGAAGGCAAATCTGTTAGGCTCCTCGCCTGCGGAAAGATTGCTCGTCATATCCGAATGCATACCCACGCGGCGAGAGCCCACGTATTCCCTGATATGCTGCGGGAAGTCGCAGAATGCCGCCTGGTCCCTCGACGCCGCCTCTATTCCCCGTATCGCCTCGGCTCTCACGTCGCTGCTGCCGACACGCTTATCCTCTTTTCTCGATATGTAGGCTAAAACACCGTCAAAGAGAAGCGAATACAGAAAATCGTCGTCCGCATTCGTATCAAAGCTCTCTCTTGATATAAATCTTCCGCCGGGTGCCTCCTTGCTTGAGGTGCGCACGGCGCTCACAAGGCTGTCAAAGGTGTTCTGCACTATTGCGGAATATTCTCCCGAATGGGAATTATTATTTACATCTGGCGTAGGCAGGAACGCCATACCGCGCTTTTCGCGTCTGCGCCAATCTGCCATAGAGTAAAGAAGCCTTTTAAGACGGCGGCAGGTCGCCTTGTCACAGAGAAGCTTTTTTATCTGCGCGTCGCAATCTATTTTAAAGGGCATTCTGCTCTCACTGAGGGTGAACATAAGATACACTCTTGCGAGGGTTCTTTTAAGCAGGTCGTTTGCCGTCCTCAGCGTCCCGTCCAAAAGCCCCTGAGTGCGCTTAAGCTCAAGCTCGTCCATAACGCGTATAACCTCGATTATGGCGGCGTCAATTGCCGAGAAGAAGTGCCTTTTCTTATTCTCGTCGGCAAAAACGGAGTCCACCCTGCCGACGGGCGCGTGCATCCAGCCCGTAAGCTCCTCGGTTGCCGCACGCCGTCTTTGCAGCTCCGTGTCCGTGCTTCCGCGCTGCATATACGCCACGGCGCGCTTGGTGATTATACTCTCGGTGAGCGCCTTTACGATTCTTTGCTCATCCTTACTGAGGGACGCGTACGCCTTGCCGCTGATGCCCATCATATCGTTCTTTACGTCGTTTATGCGTTTTCTTGTGAAGAAGTTGTTGACAAGACCGAGAAATACCTTGATTTTGTCCTTCGATACGTTTCCGCGGTCGTCGTTTATCATCTGTGCCAGAGGAAATTCATCCTCCGTCGCTCCACGGCTCGCGACGGGAAGTCGGCAGAGAGTCGTGTAAAAATATCGCCTTATATCCTCGTCCGTGCCGCGGCCGAACATTCCGGGGTCTGCCATATAGAGAAGCTCAAAAATATCCTCAAGCCTCGTTCTTACGGGAGTTGCGGAAATAAGCACGCAAAACTTCTTTTGCATTGAGGAAAGGTATGACGCCTTGTCCTCTACGAAGCTTTCTCTTTTCTTCCTTTTTCCCGTGTTATAGACCTTGTGAATCTCGTCTATCATCAAAAGGTCTATAATTCTCTCGCCTGAGAAAAGCGACCTTACGCTCTGAACTCCCGCAAGCTCGGCATCAAGCGAGAGCCTGGCAGATTCCAGCATAGAGATTTTCTCATCAAGCACGGCAAGATTATCCTTAATTCTCGCGCCCTCAAGCAGACGGCCTCTTACACCGCCAAGCTCCGCGCGAAGAGCCCTGAGTCCGTCAAGGAAAAACGACAGCCAATTAAGATAACGCGAGGGCACAAGGCATTCGCTTATCGCCCCGTCAAGCGTCGTTACAGTGCGCCCAAGCGCACCCTCGTACTCTATCAGGCGTCTTTCAAAAAATTCAGAAAAGCTTCCGCCCGACCTCACGTCTACACCGCGAAGCGCGTCTATAAAGCCCGTAGTGACCTTGCGCTGCCACACCTCAAGGGGAGCTTCAAGAATTGAGGTCTGAGCATCCTTTTTGCGCATATTCTCAAAATAGTCGTTTGATGCCGAGAGCATAGTATCACTTGCTATGTAAACGCGAAAAACACCGTCGCCCCTACCGTTATCCTCAGCCATTTTATTGATAAGCGCTATAAAGGAATCCTCACAGCCGCCTGATTCGGGGCTGACAAGCTCTACTGCATCGGGGGAATTCCCAGCCATAGCGCAAAGCGTCGCAAGCTCCTGCCGCTGTCTTTTATCGCTCTTGGAAAACGCCGCTCTCGGCACGTAAAGCTTGAATATATCGGGAAACTTCGTTAAAATCTCATTTACCCAGCCTGCAATCGTCTTTTGCTCTACGATAAGCAGGGTGTTTCTTAT
>CAZDON010000028.1:0-18739 GCA_964507065.1 uncultured Ruminococcus sp.
ACGTGCTGATCTGGCCGGACGAGAAGTACTTCAACACCCAGACGGGCGAGTTTGCAACCGCTGCGGGTGCACTTACCGTCCCTGCCGCAGCCTATACGAGAGATGCAGGCGGAAACGTAATTCTCACCCCCGGTGTTGCAGTGCTTACCGTGCGTGGGTCTGTATAATAGAAGCACGCAAAAATGCTAACGTTGGGCGACCTGCTTTATCGCAGGTCGCCCAACGTCGGCATTTTTATGGATGTATTTGTAAATATTTATTTGCTTTATCTGCCGATATCGTAGACACTTCTTATCACAATTTTTTCCCTGAGCGCGTCCTTAGTCAGGGGTCTTTGCGTCCTTATACTTATTTTTTTAAAGGTATCCCCGTCAAGGCTTACGAAGTTGTCTGACAGATCGGCACACTCACCCTCAAGCGACACCTCACACGCAAGCGTGAGCGTATCGGTTCTGAGAAGCATCTCAAACTCGCACCCCTCACCGTCAATATCGTAGGTGACGTTCGGCGCCTTAAGATTCATATGCTTTGGCTTCGTGAACAAGGCTATGGAGTGGAAGAGCCTGCGCCCCTTGCCGTAAAGCGTCAGCACCAGATAGAAATTCTCAGGACAGCCTGCAACTCTCTTGGAGTAATCAACCTCGATAGCCTCGCTCTTGCCGTGAGGCACAACCGTGAGGTCAAGCTTATCCTCGCTATGGCAAACACCCTCTATATCATAAAGCGCGTAAACCAGCGTCACCTCAAGAGGCTTTTGCGTTTCGTTGGATACGCCTATTTCAGCCACAGCCCCCTTTATCCCCGCAGCGACGAAAATGGGACTGAACGCACGCTTGGTATAGTAGTGCAGCGCCTTTCTTCTGCCAAAGAAATCAATAGCCGAGTCGCATACCGACGGCCAGGAATCATTGAGCTGTCTGCACACGGCAAACGACGCACCGCTGCCCATAAGCCTGGCAAGGCTGACCGAGCGGTATACGCTATATCCCGCGGTTATCTGCGAGGCGTATATAAGAGTGTCGAGGTCATAGGGATAGCGCACGGTTCTCGCCATATTCACCAGCATTTTTGCCACCGTGCCGTCGCCTGCGGTGTGACGCTCCATAATGGGGGAGGTCAGGTTGAGGTCGTCCCCCTCTGCAAAGCGAAGAAGGCTATCCAAGGGCGGAAGAGAGGCAGAGCAGCAGTCGCGAAGAATATCGTCGGCAGAGGCTCTGCTTTCATCGGAGCTTTCAAGGTGCTCCCTTGCCGAAACGAAGGGAATGCCCGACGCAAAGCGCTCGGCAAGCGGCTCTGCTATGTGATAGCATATATCCGCAAACTCATCAAGCGCCGACTCCGACGCAGGCGAGTCACCGTCCGTCCTCTTTGTAATGCAAAGATACATAAGCGCAACGCAGGCGTGGTGAGATATACGCGACATAATATCACAAAGCTCACTGTAAACACCCGCAGCAAAGGTCGGCGCGACCGGCGGCTTCGTATAATACAGCGAAATATCCTGCCATATCATAATTCCGTGCTCGTCACAAAGCCGATAAAGCTCGTCATCGGGATAAAGCCCCGCGCCGACGAGTCGAAGAGTGTTCATATTCGCATCTGCCGACGAGGAAATAATACGCAAAAGTCTTTCGGGCGTGGTATCGGGAATAACCGCGCCCTCCATGACGTAGGTCGCTCCCATAGGGAAAAAGCGCGCACCGTTTACGGTCATATAAGCGCCGGTGTCATCCTCGATAAGCTCAATTTCACGAAGCCCTATCATCATAGAGCGAGTGTCCTCAAGCGAGTCGTTACAGTAAAGCGACACGCTTAGCTTGTAAAGCGAGGGCGTGCCGAGTCCTCTCGGCCACCAAAGCTCGGGATTTACGACGGTCACGGTACCAACACCGCCATTTATCGCACCGAAGTACATTTTACCCGCAGGGGACGTGAGCGTTGCCACAGCACGCATATCCTCACACTCACCGATTACCTCAAGGCTGACGTCAAGGTCTACTCTGCCCTCGGTGTGCCTTTGTCTTACGGAAATTTTATCTATCATAGCAAAGGGCGTCGCAATAAGCGAGCATTCGCCTATAATTCCAACGTCCGTAACGTACGGACACAGGTCGTATTCCATAGAGCCGCCTATACCCGTGCCGATTATTTTCCTCTCGGCAAGCGGCTTCGTGCATTTTATTTCAAGCTTGTTCTCGCCGGGTCTGACGGAATCCGACACCTCGACCGTATATATTCTGTTGTAGTTATGCACGCGACGGTAGCACTTACCGTTAAGATAAACCTCAGCATCCGCGTATATGCGCGAGAAGGTAAGGTAGACGTGCTTCATTGCCGCACACGCCTCGTCAAGATTAACGGTTGCGGTAAAGGAAAGCGGCTCGAACATACCGTCAAGCTTGCTGATATTATCCCTGAAGTAAAGGTCGGGAAGCTCACCCTCATTTTTCATTATCTGATAAAGCGAGCAGGGCACCGTAGCGCGTACTGGCTCCCGTCCTTCTCTGATTAAGGCGAAATCCTTTATATCTATTTTTATCATTTAAAGACTCCTTTCGGGGTAATATCTATTATACCACCGCAAAAGCAAAAAAGCAACCCAAGGAACAGTTTTATATTACACAAAAGCACACTGACAAAATTGTGCATTTTGATGACACTAATCACTATTTTTTCAAAATTGACAAAGCACTATTGACTTTCTCAAAATAAAATGATAAAATATAGAAAAAAGACCCCTTAAGGAGATTAATTATGAAAAAGCTGCTTTGCCTTTTGCTTTGTATAGCGCTTTGCTTTACCTTTGTATTTGCACTCGGCTCGTGTAACGATGAAGAGAATCCTGACGAGAATCCCGACGAGAATCCCGATGAGAATCCCGACGAGAATCCCGATGAGAATCCCGACGAGAACCCTGACGAGACTCCCGACACTACCCCCGACACGACTCCCGACACTACTCCTGACACGACTCCTGACACGACTCCTGACACGACTCCTGACACGCCCACTATAAACGGCGGTGAGGAATCTAACGACGAAAACGCACTTCCCATCATGCCTCTTTAATTAGTAGCGGTATACATAAAAAACCGAGCCTTGAAAACGGCTCGGTTTTTGTTTCTATTTGCTAGCTTTTTTGAGTTATGAGTTTGCTTTGCAAACGTTATGAATTTGGCTCTGCCAAATGTTATGATTTCACTCTGTGAAAGTTATGATATGATTGCCTTTCTAACCTATAACGCGGCAACGCCGCTCATAACTGCGAACCTTGGCGAGCATCATAACTTGACGGAGTCAATCATAGTTTGACGCAAGGCAATCATAGTTGCAGCTTTATACTCCGAACGGGGTATAAAGCTGCGAAAAAAGAGGATAGGGCAGCAGGTTGCCCCATCCTCTTTTATAAAGGTAGAAATTACTTAACCTCAACCTCAGCGCCGGCCTCCTTAAGCTGTGCTGCGATCTTGTCTGCATCCTCCTTAGAAATGCCCTCCTTGATAGTCTTGGGAGCGCCCTCAACGAGGTCCTTAGCCTCCTTAAGTCCAAGGCCGGTGATCTCACGAACAACCTTGATAACGGGAAGCTTCTTGCCGCCGTCGTTAACGAGAACAACGTCGAACTCGGTCTTCTCCTCAACGGGAGCTGCTGCAGCTGCACCGGGAGCTGCTGCTACTGCTACGGGAGCAGCGGATACGCCGAACTCCTCCTCAAGAGCCTTAACGAGGTCAGCAAGCTCAAGAATGGTGAGTTCCTTTACGAGATCAAGAATCTGTGTAGTCTTTTCGTTCATTTTGGTTTCCTCCAAATAATCAATAATTTATTAAAGTGTAGCAGAAATTACGCCTCTGCGGGAGCGTCGGCACCTTCGCCGTTTTCCTTGTCGATTTTGCCCTGAAGTACGCGAGCAAAGCCGTAAAGAGAGGACATAAGGCTGCCCATCATCTTTGCAATGAGAACCTCCTTGCTGGGTGTTGCTGCGAGAGCCTCAACGCCTGCAAGATCAAGAACACCACCGTCAACAAAGCCTGCCTTAATCTCAAAGCAGTCAATCTTGTCAGCGTATTCCTTCATAATTTTAGCAGGAGCGATTGCATCGTCCTGGCTGAATGCGATAGCCGTCATTCCACTAAGGTACTGCTTCATATCGCCGTAGCCTGCGATGTCGCAAGCTCTACCCGTAAGAGTATTCTTCATTACGGTGTACTCAACGCCTGCCTTACGCAGAGCATTACGAAGCTCTGTGTCCTCAGATACCTTAATGCCTTCATACTTTACAAGCACGCCTGCCTTAGCAGTGCTGAGCTTCTGAGCAAGTGATTCAACGACTAATTTCTTTTCTTCAAGAATCTTGTTGCTTGGCATTATTCTACCTCCATAAAAATTTAAAACAAAAAATCCTATCGCGGCAAAAGACAAAGCAAGCCAAGATAGGACAAAAATAAAAACTTATAAAATTTTTAATTTCGTTCACCTCGGCAGGAAAGCTTATCACTTTTACCGTAACCTGCTGTCTTAGGATACCTAAAGCATTATATCACCAGGCGTTTGGTTTGTCAAGGGCTTTTTAAATTTTTTCAAAAATATTTTTTCCGAGGGGCGTGGGGCACGTTAATACGCATCTGGCGTAACAGGAGCGTAACGGCTACCGTAACAGGAGCGTAACACCTACCGTTACATAGGCGTTACACGAGCGTTACATAGGCGTTACACGAGCGTTACATAGGCGTTACATTCCTTTAAATATTTATAATATAAGAATAGAATAGAACAGAACAGAATATATCATAGCTTATAAAAGAGAGAAAGAGATTATAAGAGCACTCACAGCCTCACCCCGACCAGTGCTTGTGTTTTTTTAATCTATCTCTCTTTCTCTTGACAAGGAACGCGTGCGCGTGTAAAATGTTATTAAAGGGAAGGAAGTGGTGCTATGTACATAGAAAATCTTATTTGTCCGAGGGAGCGCTATGAAAAGCTTCTTCGCGCGTTTTTAAGACACGAGGATGAGAGCGTCAGGGACAACAGGGCGGTCTGCCTCAGCGGTCTGCTTACCGTCTATCACGACAGCTATGCAAAGGTCGCGAAGAGGAAAAACAGCGCGGGACGCTGGAAAAGCGTCTTTACCGACTTTGAGGCTCTTAAGCTCTACGGAAACGTCGCCACCAAAGAGGATACCGTCCTCTACCGCGAGGTGATGGGCGAGATTTTCAAGGATTACGGCTATGCCGAGGCGCTGGAAAAATATCTCGCGAAGAAAGGCGCCGAGGATGACGAGTGAGCGCGGATATTGCCGCTAATGAAAAAGACCCATTAGTATTACCCGATTTCTTGGGATACTGATAGGTCTTTTATTATTTCATAATAGCGTAGGAAATACGAGCGAAATACACGCGAACGCGCGTGGAGTACAAAATTTTCAGCTCCAGGTGTTTTTCTTTTCCTTTAGTGTTCTGTAAAGACTGCGGTAGGATTCGAGGCGTGTGGGCGAAATTTTGCCCTCCTCTGCGGCTCTGGCAACCGCGCAGTCGCACGCGCTCTCACCGAGGTGGGTGCAATCCGAATATCTGCAAGCGTTTTTATACCGCATAATATCGGGGAAGGTTGCCTCAAGGTCCTCAAGCGCGAAGAAGTCAAAGCGCGAAAAGTCGATAAGCGAGAAGCCCGGGGTATCCGCAATAAAGCCGCGTGAGCCCTCACCTATTTCAAAAAGCTCAACGTGACGGGTGGTGTGCTTTCCCCTTTCAATTTTTGCGGATATGCTACCGACCGAAAGCGAGAGATCGGGAAAAAGAGCGTTCATAAGCGTGGATTTACCGACGCCCGACGCGCCCGCAAAGGCGGCGGTTGCGCCTCCCCTCACACGCTCCTTAACAAAATCAAGGAGCCCCCCGACACCGTGTCCGCCCTCGGCAGAGGTGATAAAGGTATCGACGCCGAGCGTGCGGTATATTTCAGCATAGCGGCTAGCCTCGGAGTCTGACAAATCCTGCTTCGTGATTATGACGGCAGGGGTGATATTATTATGTATGGATATTGCGATAAGCTTATCCACGACGTCAAGAACGGGGGTAGGTTTTTTTGCTGAAATGGTGATAAAAAGGAAATTTAAGTTAGCAAGAGGCGGTCTTATAAGCGCATTCTTGCGCTCAAGTATCTCGGACACAACCACACTGTCAGGCAGGTCGGTATCATAGGTGACCTTTACGTTGTCACCGACGAGAAGCTTGTTCTCGTCCTTATGAAGCGTACCCTTTGCGCGGCAGCTGACAAGCTCACGCTCCCCCGAATCCCCGCCTATGAGAATGCTGTAAAGACCGCCGAGCCCCTTTATTACCTTTCCGTATCTTTCAAGTATCAAATAATTTTACCTTCCAAAAATAGAGTTATGATTTAACGAAAGCGATGCATAGTGCACAATTCGTCCGTGGTAAACGGCGGCAGTAAACCACCGCCCTACACCCGACCGTCAGCCCGACGAGCGACGGAGCTGACCGCAAGCACCGTTTATATCGGCACCGAGCCGTCTTCTTACCGTGGCTACGACACCGCCTCGCTCAAGAGCCGCCTTGAACCTATCCGCGCTCTCGCGGCTGCCCCTTTTAAAGGAGGTTTCCTCAACCTCGTTCACACGAATGAGGTTGACGTGAAGCGGTGCTCCCGTTCCAAGAAACGCCCTCTTCAGAAGCTCCGCCAGCGCCACTGCGTCCCCCTCACCGTCGTTTTTACCCGAAAGGAGCGTATACTCAAAGGATATTCTCCGCCCCGCCGTCTGATAATACTCACGGCAGGCACGGAGGAGCGAGTCGATTCCCCACTTGCGATTGACGGGCATTATCTCGGAGCGTCTATCGTCAGTCACCGCGTGAAGCGAGATTGAGAGCGTTATCGGGAATTTTTCTTTTGCAAGCGCTAAGATACCGTCAACGACTCCGCAGGTCGAGAGCGAAATATGGCGGTAGCCTATATTGAGTCCTCTCTCGTCACCAACGAGCCTTAAGAATTTTATTACGTTTGAATAGTTGTCAAGAGGCTCGCCTATTCCCATCATTACGACGTTCGACACACGCTCACCCGTGTCGCGATTTGCTGCAATTATCTGCCCTAAAAGCTCCGAGGGAAGCAGGTCGCGCACCTTACCGCCTATGGTAGAGGCGCAGAATTTACATCCCATACGGCAGCCCACCTGACTTGATATACAGAGGGTGTTTCCGTGCTTATAGCGCATAAAGACGCTCTCTATGCACGCCCCGTCGTAAAGCCTGAAAAGATATTTTACGGTGCCGTCAATAGCGGAAACGAGCTTTTTCTCGACACGGGGCAGCGTATCGAGGGTGATTTCGGCAAGCCTCTCGCGAAGCGCCTTTGGTATATTCGTCATTTCCGATATGGGCGTGCCTTCTTTAAGCCAGCCGTATATCTGTGCCGCACGGAAGCGCGGCTGTCCCTGTGATACGAGCCACTGCTCAAGCTCGTCAAAATCACAGGATAAAAGGTCCTTTTTTTCGGTCATCTTACTTTCCTTATTAGTGATATATAAAAGCCGTCCGTGTTATGTATATGAGGAAAAAGCGTAATACTTCCCTGCGGTGCGCTGAGCTCCCCTAGCGAAAAGCTCGTAAGCTCGTATTCGGGGTGCTCCGACGTGAAGCGGTGCGTCACGCACTCGTTTTCCTCAGGGTTCAGCGTGCAGGTGGAGTACAGGAGTCTGCCGCCCACCTTAAGATACCCGGCACTTTTCGATAGTATCTCGTACTGAAGCGCGGGAAGCTCGCCTATATTCGACAAATCGCGGTAGCGAAGGTCGGGCTTTTTGCCTATTACACCAAGTCCCGAGCAGGGCACGTCGCATATAACCGCGTCAAGCGTCCCCAAAAGAGATGGATCGGGCTCTCTTGCGTCACGGCTACTTACGGTGATATTGTCAAGGCAAAGACGGCCAGCCCCATCCTCAATGAGAGAAAGCTTGCTCTCGTGAAGCTCGAAGGAATACACGCGTCCCTCCTCCCCCACGAGCATTGCGGCAAGAAAGCTCTTTCCACCGGGCGCTGCGCATACGTCGGCTACCCTTTCGCCCCTCTTCAGCGAGAGCGCCTCTACCGCAAGGCGGCTCGACTCGTCCTGAACGAAGAAATATCCCTCGTCAAAGCCGGGAAGATTATACACGGCACAGGGCGTGTCGACTATTATTCCCAAATCCGACACGGGTGCCCTCTTGGCATTCCACGCGGACAGCGACGAAAGAAGCGCATCTCTTTTCGTCTTTTTTGCGTTTACCGTAAGCGAAAGAGGCTTTTTCTCAGTAAGGGCTATAAGCAGCCCCTCAAGCCGTGACTCGTCTGTGAGCGACGCGTAGTGGCGGACGAGAGGCTGGGGCACGGAGTATTTTACCGAAAGGTAGCGAAGATAATTCTTCTCTCTTAGGGGCATCGGTGCATCCCCTCTTCTTACTGCCTCGCGAAGCACCGCGTTTACGAAGGCTTTCAAGCTTTTTTTCTGAAGCAGCGCCACAGTTTCGTTCACCGCGGCGTGGCTCGGCACCGAGTGTATATCGTATATCTGACAAAGCCCCAGGCGAAGCGCGCACAGCGCCTCGTCTGATATTTTATCAATTCCTCTGCCCGCAAGGGTCGCTATCGCATAGTCGTACGCAAGCCGCCTTTCCGTCGCGGTATAGAGAAGAAGCGTGAGAAACGAGCGCTCGTCGGGTGGGAGTGCCCTTACCTCAGGCGTGTTAAGAAGAAGATTTACGTATCTTCCCTCTCGCTCGGTGCCAAGAAGAAGCCTGTACGCCAGCTCCCTTACGTTTTTTCGCGGTGAGGCACTCATCTTCTGTTACCCCGTCTGCCGAGAAGAAGCACGAGAAGTCTGAGCAGCTGCACCATAGAGGAAAGCGTTGCCGCTACGTAGGTAAGGGCAGCCGCGGAAAGCACGCGCTTTGCCGAGCGAAGCTCGTCACCGTCGTACCATCCGCACGCGCGAAGAGCGCTCATGGCGCGCCTCGACGCATTGAACTCACAGGGGAGCGTCACGAGCTGAAAGAGCGTTGTCACGGAGAAAAGAGCCACGCCGACAAGAAGCACGAGGTAGCCTATATCTCCGAGAAATGAGAATGCAAAAAACAAAGAGCCTGCGAGTATGAATATCCACGACATACGCGAGGCGAAGCTGGTAACGGGAACGAGCCAGCCGCGCAGCTTTATCGGAAAATATCCGACGTCGTGCTGTATCGCGTGGCCTGCCTCGTGAGCCGCAACGCCTATTGCCGCACACGACGTGGAAAGACATACGGAATCCGAAAGCGCAAGAGTGTTAGTCCTCGGATTAAAGTGGTCGGTAAGATTTCCCGCAACTCTTACTATCTGAACGTAGCCTATTCCGCGGGTCGATAAAATCATCCTCGCCACGTCGGCGGCGCATCTTCCAGCGCGGGTAAAGCTTCTCGACTCACGCCTGAAGGTAGAGGATACCTTGAGCTGTGCGTAAAGCGAGAGAAGAATCGTGAAAATAAAAAGTATATAGAGATAAGGCTCTACTGCGTAGAGAAAGGTCATTTGAGTATATCCCCCACTTCGATTTTTCTTCCGCGGATATAGTCGCCCGCGGTCATTCTTCCGCGACCCTCGGGGATTACACCGCGTATTAAGATAGCGCCCGTTCTGCACGCGACGGTGATAGCTCCCTCGCCCTTTGCGTCAAGCGAGATTACCTCACCCGCACGTCCCGTGCCGTCTACCTCACGTACGTTATAAAGCTTTAGCATTTTGTCGCCCTGATATACGAAAGCACCTGGAATCGGAGTGACTCCGCGAATCTTTGCGCTCACGACCTTAGCGTCAAGGTTAAAATCCACCCTGCAGTCGTTCTTTTCAATTTTTTTAGCGTAGGTGGCAAGCGCGTCGTTCTGCGGCACGCGCACGGCGCGCCCCTCGGCAATATCAAGTATGGTGCGCGAAAGAAGTGCCGCGCCGATATCAGCGCTTCTGTCGTGAATTGCCTCAAAGTCGTCGACGTCGCTGATAGGAAACTCCTGCGCGGCGATTATATCACCCGTATCAAGTCCCTCGTCCATATACATTATAGTGACGCCCGTTTTGCTCTCTCCGTCAATGATAGCCCTCTGCATAGGGGCAGCGCCGCGGTATTTGGGCAAAAGTGATACGTGAAGATTAATACAGCCAAATCTCGGTGCGTCAAGCACGCGCTTTTTCAGCAGCTTACCGAAGGCAACGACTACGATAAGGTCGGGGCTGAGCCTGTCAAGCTCGTCAAGAAAGCCCTCGTCAGAAAGCGTGCTCGGTGTAAGAACGGGAATTCCAAGCGACTCGGCACACGCCTTGGTGGGTGTGGGAAGAACTCCGCCGCCGCGGCGTCTTGGCTTATCCTCGCCCGTAACGACCGCAATTATTTCGTGACCGTCCTCCACAAGACGTCTGAGCACGACGGCCGATATATCGGGCGTGCCCATATACATAATTTTCATAAAAGAGTCCTCCCTTTTTCTGCGCTTAATCGGGTATATAGGGCTTTGTCTGAAGGTCAGTGTAGAGTCTGCCGTCAAGGTGATCACACTCGTGGCAGATCGCGCGGCAAAGAAGCCCGTCAGCCTCGATTTCATAAGGCACGCCCTCTCGGTCAAGCGCCCTCAGGGTAAGCTTGGCAGGGCGCCTTACGTAGCCCCAGTTGCCGGGGTTTGAAAGGCAGCCCTCAACCTCCTCGACCTCCCCCTCGGTCTTAACTATCTCAGGGTTTACGAGAACGTGGACTACTCCCTCCTCTGCCTCGATAACCGCAATACGACGAAGAATGCCAACCTGAGGCGCGGCAAGCCCACAGCCGTCAGCCTTTCGCATCGTTTCTATCATATCGTCGATAAGTCTTTTAAGCTTAGGAGTCATCTCATCGACGGGGCGGCACCTCTTGCGAAGAAGCTCGTCCCCGAATTTAACTATATTAAGTATTGCCATTTAAATTTCCTTTCAGATTACCCTTTTGTAAATTTATACGGTCGAGGGGTTAAGGCAGACGGAGAGCGTAGCCTCGCCCGCGTCCTTTGAAAACTCACGCAAAACACCGGCGAGCATAGCACGCACCTCACGGTTTAGCCTGCACTTTATGACCGTTTTCATTCTGTATTTTTCGTTTACCCTATACACGCTCGCCTCAAAGGGACCGAACACGGTAAAGGGGTATTTCCCTATCTCGCCCGACAGAATTTCCTTGAGCCTTGACGAAAGACGCTCCGAGCAGCGCATAAGCTCACCCTCGTCCTCAGAAGTCAGGGTAAGCACCGCGATATCGCAAAAGGGCGGAAGCGTCAGCTCACGCCTGAGCATAAGCTCACCGTCGGCAAAGGTATTGTAATCCTGCTCACACGCAAGACGCAAGACCTCGTTTTGGGGTGAATAGGTCTGTATTACGGCAACGCCGCCCGACGCCGCGCGCCCTGCCCGTCCTATGACCTGAGTCAGAAGCGAGAAGGTGCGCTCGTTCGCGCGGAAGTCGCCCGTGTGAAGCGAGCTGTCCGCAAGGGCAACGCCGACTAAGGTTACTTTCGGGAAGTCGTGCCCCTTCGCAACCATCTGCGTGCCGAGAAGAACGTCCGCCTCACCGCGCCTGAAGCCCTCAAGAAGCCTGTCGTAGGCAAGCTTTCCCTGAGTGGTATCGGCATCCATTCGCATAATCTTCATTTTGGGAAGATATTTCTCTACCTCACCCTCAAGCCTTTGCGTGCCGAAGCCGAGAAAGGAAAGGCTATCCGACTGGCACGAGGGGCATTTTTTCACGACGGCCCCAGTGTATCCGCAAAGATGACACATAAGCTTGCCGCCGAAGGCACTTACGTGGTGGGTGAGAGATACCGAGCATTTAGGACAGGTAAGCGCCTCACCGCAGCTTTTACATATTATATGACTGTTGTAGCCGCGCCTGTTAAGAAAGAGTATCGCCTGCTCCTCTCTGTCGTACACGCCCGAAAGCGAGTCGAGAAGCCGCTGGCTTATCGGCGAGGTATTTCCAAGACGAAGCTCCTCGCGCATATCCACGATAACCGCGTCGGGAAGCGTCACGCCGCCGTAGCGCTCGTTTATCGGGATATAGGTGTATCTTCCCTCGCGCGCCTTATGATAGCTTTCAAGCGAGGGGGTGGCAGAGGCAAGCAAAAGCAGCGCCCGCTCTCTTCCGCATATATACGAGGCAACCTCTCTTGCGTGGTATTTGGGGTCGCTCTCGGATTTGTAGGTGTGCTCGTGCTCCTCGTCGATTACTATAAGCCCTACGTTCTCGATAGGGCAAAGCACCGCCGAGCGCGTGCCTATGACGAGATTTATCTCGCCGCGCCTGATACGGCGAAAGGCGTCCTGACGCTCGCCCTGCGAGAGCCCCGAATGAATAACCGCAACACCCTCACCGTATCTTTTGCAGAATATGCCCACGGTCTGCGGTGTCAGGGATATCTCGGGCACCATCATAATAACGCGCCTGCCTCCCTTGTGAGCGAGGTCTATCGCCTTCATTATGACCTTTGTCTTACCGCTTCCCGTAACGCCGTGAAGAAGCGCGCATTCGGCACGCTCCCTGCCGTAAAGCTCCTCAATTACCTCGTACGCGCGCATTTGCGCGGTAGAGAGCACGATTTCGCTCCCGTCCGTTTCGGCACCGCTTGCCGTATAGGGATTTCTTATATTCTCAACCGTGCGTGAGGAAACGATGCCCTTAGCGATAAGGGCTGAAATATTCGCGCCCGTTACGAGAGGAAGCTCCCTCGCAAGCTCTCGGTCGCACTCGCCCTTGCCTATAAGAAAGCGAAGAAGCTCGCGCTGACCGTCGCTTCTTATGCGCACCTTGCCGACGCCCGCAAGAATATCCTCTGCCTCAGCGTCGGTTACGGCAAGCGTAAGCAGGGTTCTTTTGCTGACGTTCTCACCGTGGAGAGCACCCGGCGGAAGAATTGCCTTTACCGCCTCACCGACGGTGCACAGCGTGTGCTCCTTTAAAAACAGGCATAGCCCGCGCATATTATCGGTGAGGGCAAAATCCGAAAGCACCACCGAATGCACGGGCTTGATTCTTCGGCTGTCGGTGTCGCTTTCGTCCTTTAAGCGCATCACGACACCGAGCCTTTTAATATTGCTTCTGCCAAAGGGAACGGTAACGAGCGAGCCTTCGCGCACACCGTCTATCGCGCGGTAGTCAAACGCGCGATCAAGATGATACGGCGTATCAAAAAGATATACCTCGCAAAACATCGCGTCACCTCTCGTCAGTTTTCTTCGTCAGCGGCTGCAAAGCCTCCGGCTTGCCCGAAATCAGTCTTCCTCATAGCGAGAAAGCTCAAATCTTCCCGAAACGAGCTTGCCTATCGCGATCTTAACCGCCTTCTGATCCTTATACTCGGGATCAATGAGAGCCGAAATGGGCTTTTCGGTTTCCTTGTTGTCGATCATCTTCTGCGCCTTCTGCCGCATAGCAACGTACTCATCGGTAACGATTCTCGCGCACTTCGCAACGCCTATAACGAGCTCGTAGCGGTTGATTCCGTTCTTCTGTGTAAGCTGATCAATGGTTGGGTAAATCATATCTGTACTCCTAAAAAATAATTTGTTTCGTAAGTGTGTGCTTATTCTCCGTCATCGTACGGCTCACCGTCGTCGCCGCCGTCAAGCGAAAGCCTGCCCGCAACGGTTTCTGCCTGAATTGCCGAGAGGATTACGTGATCAGAATCGGTAACGATTACCGAGCGCGTGCGTCTGCCGCAGGAAACGTCTATAACTCTGCCGTCCTCCCTGGCGTCCTGCACGAGTCTTTTAATGGGTGCTGAATCGGGGCTTGCGATAGTGATTATCCTGCTTGCGGATACCATATTTCCAAAGCCTATGTTGATGAACTTCATAAACGCCCCCTTATTCCACGTTCTGGATTTGCTCGCGAATCTTCTCAATCTCGCCCTTCATATCGACGACGAGTCTTGCAATTTTCGCATTGTTGCACTTAGAGCCGACGGTATTCGCCTCTCGGTTCATTTCCTGAACGATAAAGTCAAGCTTTCTTCCCGACGGCTCGGCAAGATTTGCGATTTCAACGAACGCCTCGAAGTGCGCGCGAAGCCGTACGAGCTCCTCGTCGATAGCTATCTTATCCTGGAAAATTGCACACTCGGTGAGAAGCCTGTTCTCGTCGGGCGTGACCTCGTTATCCGCAAGAAGCTTCTTGATTCTCGCATAAAGCTTGTCGCGGTAGCCTACCGTGTCGGTTTTCGATATCTGCTCAGCCTCATCCGCCATTTTGCGAAGCGACGAAAGCTTATTCATAATATCCTCGCGGATTCTCTCCCCCTCGACACTTCTCATCGTAAGATGGCTGCCCGCTGCCTCGCGTAAAGCAGCACCTATCACCGAGAAGCCCGTCTCTATATCACACTCCGGTCTTTTCGTCCTGATAAGCTCCTGATTTCCCGCAACGCGCATCACGCTGATATCGTCGGCGAGCGAGAGCGAGTCGCGCAGCGTCCTCAGCGCCGAAACGTACTTCTCTGCCATAGCAAGGTCGACGGAAATCTCCGCGCCCACGTCGCAAAGCTCCTCTACCGTAATATAGACGTCAAGCTTTCCTCGCGAGGTGTATTCGTTCTGTAAAATTCCCTTTATTCTTTCCTCAAGCTCAGCATACGCACGTGGAAGCTTTACGGTACAGTCAAAAAAGCGCGAGTTGACGCTCTTTATCTCGACGGTAACGGACAGCCTCTCATTCGATGCCTTGCCTCTGCCAAAGGCAGTCATGCTTTTAATCATATCGTCACAGGCGGCAGGTGCCGCATTTCCTTTTTATTCGTTAGGCGTGCCTCGAGTGCTCTTTTTCCTTTTGAGGTTCTTTCTTGAAAGACTCTTTATTTCTGCCATAAAGGAATCAACGTCGCTGAACTCGCGGTACACGCTGGCAAAGCGTATGTAGGACACGATATCCACCTCGCGGAGTCTTGCAAGCACCATTTCTCCGATGTCGACCGAGGTTATTTCCGAGGCAATAGAATCGCGAAGCTCCGCCTCAACCGAGTTCGCAATCTCTTCGGGGTCAACGGGACGCTTCTGACACGCGCGCTCAATGCCGAGCTTAAGCTTGTGCTTATCGAAAAACTCACGGCGCCCGCTTTTCTTTACAACCGTAATCGGCACGGTATCAACTACCTCGTAGGTAGTAAAGCGCTTTCCGCACGAGGGGCACTCACGGCGCCTTTTGATACTGGCACCGTCGTCCTGAGGTCTTGAATCAAGCACTCTTGAATCCTGAAAATTACAAATGGGACATCTCATAATAAAAGCTACCTCAAAATTTATCTTTGTATATTTTAGCACAAATATTTATAAAAGTAAAGAGAAATTTTAAAAATTTACCCTACGCCTCGGGGCGAGCTTGCACGAGTAGGCGCGTCCGAGGTCTTCTTGGGCGTGCGTCACTTCTGACGGTGGCGTAAGGCTCCCACCCGAAAAAGCTTGCGCACCGAGGAGCATATCTATCAACTCCGCGGCGCGCAAGGGGCAAAGAATGTAAATATTAGTTTTCGTTTTTGGGGGTATTTCCCTCACCCTCTGCTACTGCCGCCTGACGCCCACAGCCAAGCTTATCCGCAAGAAAATCCCGGAATTTATCAAGGGGGGCTATTCTCATTTTTGAGAAAAGGTTAAAGGTAAGAGGCCATACTCCGCCTGCAAAAATCACGATGAGGAAGTATCTGACTATTCTCTCGTTATCTCCAAGAAGCGACTCAAGGGGTGACTTAAGAAGCGACTTGATAAGAAGCACGATGCCAAGACCAAGAGCGAGCTTGATTACCTGCGCGTACCATTTCGCGTCGGTCTTAAAGTGAATTACGAAGCGGTCAAGCGCGTATATAGGACCGAGTGCGAGCGTGCAGCCCATAAAGGTTCTCGCGTTCTTGGCGGCGCTGACGAAATTCGGGTCTGTGTTGTCCCCGTTAATAACCACGGCGTAGATATAAAAGGCTATTGCAAGCGCCATAACGCCGCATATTATAAAGGGCATCGAGCGACGGAAAAGACGCTCGTCCTCAAAAAGAGGGTCAAGAAGAATAAGAATGATTACCGCCGTCGCAATTGCCGCAAGCACGTCCCAGGGGGTATGCACGCCGAGGTACATTCTCGATATCGGAACGAGTATCGCGACGGTGAGCGCGAGGTACTTGACCCACGGGCATTTCGCCTTCATAAAGACCGCGCCGAAGGTGCTTACTGCCGACTGGGTATGTCCCGACGGGAACGAGTAGCCCGTTGCCGCCTCTCTTGCGGACTCGACTATCGTAAATTCGGGGTCGATTTTCCACGGACGGGGCACCTTGAAGAGAAGCTTCATAAACTGATTTATAAGAGTGCCGATGAAGCCCGAAATAAGAATGAAGTAGCCACGACGCTTACTGACGCACCAGAAGAACGCAATAGCAACGACCAAGAACGCCGTTTCCTCACCGAGGAGCGTGACGGCGCTGAAGAATGCGTCAAGCACGGGGTTTCTGATTTTTTCAAATAAATAGAGCAGCTGCATACTTAATTTCCCTTCTTACAAATAGATATAGAAATATATTCCGAGCCACTGCACCACTGCGCCGAGAAGAACGAAGAAGTGCCATATAAAGTGCGACGGTCCGCGCCGCAGAAGAAAAGGTATAATGCCGAGCGAATATATTATTCCGCCGACTACGATAAAGAACACGAAGCCGAGCCCGACCTCAAGCATCTCAGGTATGAGCATAAGCCCCGACCAGCCGAGAATGAAATAAAGAGGAATGTGAAGCCACTTAAGCCTCGTCGGACCGAACACGCCGACGAAGGTAATTCCCGCGGCGATTATCACCCACTGAACTATGAAGAATACGAGTCCGAGCGTGCCGCCGAGGTTAAGAAGTATCGGTGCGAAGGTAGCTCCGATAAGAAGATATATAGACGAGTAATCAAAGCGCCTGAAAACGCGCTTCACACAGCTTCCGTGCGGAAATGCGTGATAAAGGCAGCTCATAGTGAACATTACGAGCGCCCCGGCGAAATAAAAGCACGCGCCGAGCGTCTGCTTTATACCGTCTGCTGAAAGCATCATAAGAATAAACGCTACGATAGCAAAGACGCTGCCGACACCGTGAGTCACCGAGTTTCCTATTTCCTCAAGCATGGGGCGCTTGGGCGGATTTTTCGGTGCGGGTCTGCCGTTTTGGGTATAGTACGCCGAGATTTCGTGAAGATATCTTTCCTTGGCGTTTTCCTTTTCAAGACGGGTCGAGTATCTTATACGGCGTTTTTCATTTTTATATTGAGTTTTTATCTGCTTAATGTCCATAATTATTTACCAAAATCGGGGTTAAAGCGTTGCAACGAGCATTACCAGCGGCATGCTCAGAACGGAAATAATCGTTGATACCGCAACGACCTTGCTTACGTACTCGGCATCACAGTCGTACTTTACGGCAAACATAGTAGCCGAGCTTGCGGCAGGAGTCGAGGCAAGAATTGCCGTCACCCATATTACCTCGTCCGAAACGGGTGCGATAAGCGCGACGAGCCTCATTATTCCGACGACCGCAAGAGGCAGCGCTATATGACGCAGAAGCAGGAATATATACAGGAATTTGTCCGTAAAGAAACCCCTGAAATTAATTCCCGCCATACGGATGCCTATAACCGTCATAGACAGGGGCGCAACGAGATTTGAGAGCATAGAGAGCGAATCGTAGATAAGATTTCCCTCTCCCAGCCACTCGTCGGCAGGCGTTACGAAAATTACTATTCCTATCATTGCGGCAATAAACACGGGGTGTATTATCGCGCGCACAATACCGCTTCCCTTTACCGTGTGGTGAGGAAGCGCGTCCTCGATATCCCCCGCCTCCACGCATCTGTCCTTCGTGCATATAGACACGCCGAGCGACCAGAGAAAGAGGTTGAAGGTGATGTTGTAGATTGACGCGTAGAGCGCCCATTCGGGATTCATCTTTGCCACGAGCGGTATTCCCATAAACGCGGCGTTTGAGAATATCGTCGCAAAAGTGAGCATTCTTCGCCTTGCGTCCTCGGCGCTCTTATATACCAAAGTCGATACGATACAGAAAAGCGCGTGCGCCACCACCGAGAATAAAAACACCCAAAGTGAATTTACGAGTATATCTACGTTGAATTTCCTTACGTAGGATACGACGACGAGCGCGGGCTGTGCTATATAGAGCACGAGATTTGACACGCCCTTGCCAAAGCCGTCGTCAACGAGTCCGAGTCTTTTTATAAGAAAGCCCGGAATCATCATTATAAACAGCAGTACGACCTGATATATCAGAGTCTGCACACTGAAATCCATTTTATTTACCTCTACCTTATAAAAGCGGACAGCGGAATACTGCGTAGGCACTCCGCTGACCCTGTTTTTAATTACTTAAGAAGTGAGAGCACGCACTCCTTGATTCTCTCATCCTTGCAGTTTTCAAGGAAATACTTCTTGAAGTTCTTGCCCGAAATAGCGCCGAGAACAAGCTCGCGGTCAAGATTTTCAAGAATGTAAACGATATCGTTGTGAGTTACCTTCTTGACCTCGTCAAGAATCCTCTTGTTTCTCTGCTCGGGAACGGCACGCTCTCTGGGATATCCAAGTCCCCACTCGGAAACGAAGAGCTTTTCAAAAACGTACTGAAGATTAAGCTCGCAGCCCCAGCCCCAGCCCTTAGCAAAGGGCATAGCGATAGCGTTGC
>CAZDON010000029.1:0-18353 GCA_964507065.1 uncultured Ruminococcus sp.
GGTATAGTTGCCCTTACCGTCGTTGTCGAACTGGGAGAATACGTTGTTCCATATCTCCATAAATCTGTCGCAATCACATCCAGGCTTACAGTCGGGCGAGCCACAGCCGTACTTTATTCCTCTGTCAAAGTATATCTCCGAGCAAGGACCGCAGGGACCCTCACCGTGCTCCCAGAAATTATCCGCCTTGCCAAGCTTTACTATTCTTTCCTCGGGCACGCCTATCACGTCGCGCCACAGAGCGTACGCCTCGTCGTCGTGCTCGTAAACCGACGGCCAGAGAAGCTCCGCAGGTATCTCAAGCGTCACCGTAAGGAACTCCCACGCCCACGGAATAGCCTCGTTCTTGAAATAATCGCCAAACGAGAAGTTTCCGAGCATCTCAAAGTAAGTACCGTGACGCGCGGTGTGTCCCACGCGCTCAAGGTCAGGCGTTCTTATACACTTCTGGCAGGTGCAGACGCGGTTTCTCGGGGGAATCTCCTCACCCGTGAAGTATTTCTTCATAGGCGCCATGCCCGAATTTATAAGCAAGAGTGATTTGTCGTTTATAGGAACGAGTGGGAACGAGGGCAAACGGATATGCCCCTTGCTCTCAAAGAAAGAGAGAAATTTCTCACGCAGGTCATTGAGCGAGGTCCACTTCATTTTCGTATATCTCCTTAAATTGAATTTTCATAAATAATCAAACAAAAGTTTACTAAAACGGCTTAAAGCAGGCGTATTCCCGCCTTGCGACAGCCCTCGACGGTATCCTTGTCCCATATAGACGACTGAACCTCACCTATATGCGCGCAGCCCATCATAAGCATACAGAGCCTTGACTGTCCTATGCCGCCGCCCACGGTAAGAGGCAGCTCTCCCGAAAGCAGCATTTTATGGAAGGGAAGCTCGCGTCTTTCCTCACAGCCCGACAGCTTAAGCTGTCTTTCAAGGCTTGCCGCATCCACGCGTATACCCATGCTCGATATCTCGAAGGCGCGGTCAAGCACCTCGTTGTAGAACATAATATCACCGTTAAGCTCCCAATCGTCGTAGTCGGGAGCTCGGCTGTCGTGAGGCTCACCGTTTGAGAGCTTACCGCCGATGCCTATGATAAGCACGGTCTTATGCTCCTTTACGTACTCGTACTCGCGCTCCTTGGGTGTGAGGTCAGGATACAGCGAAAGAAGCTCCTCTGCCGTGATTACGGACACTTCTCTTTTAAGATTTACCGAAAGCTCGGGAAAATCGACGCGGAGAAGGTCGTTGGTGTCGCATATAACGCCCACGATTTTCTTGACCGTATCGACAAGATACTCGCGCGTGCGGTCCTCTTTTGTGATAACCTTTTCCCAGTCCCACTGGTCGACGTAAATTGAGTGTATGTTGTCAAGCTCCTCGTCGCGTCTTATCGCATTCATATCCGTGTAAAGACCGTTTCCTACGTAGAAGCGATAATCGCGCAGCGCCTGACGCTTCCACTTGGCAAGCGAGTGAACGACCTGTCCTGACTCACCCACGGCAGGAATATCAAAGCTGACTGGACGCTCAACTCCGCTCAGGTTATCATTAAGACCCGACGCCTCGGTAACGAAGAGCGGCGCTGACACACGCTTGAGCCCAAGCGCCTCAGCGAGCCTTCTCTGAAAGGTTTCCTTGATAAAGGCAATAGCCTTCTGAGTGCGGTAAACGTCAAGCCTCGGTGCGTACCCCTCAGGTATATACAGTGAATTCATTTAAATCTCCATTTCCACCCTGTATAAAAGAAAAAGAATCGTCATGCTGTGCTCGCACAGCCCTCACAGGGTTAATCCGCGCGGCTTTGCGCCTCTGCCTCGGTTATCTCCCTTACGGACTCTATGACCACCTGCTTTGCGGTGTCGTAGATTACACCGTTGTAATTTCCGTATTTCGCGGTGTCCTCGGTAATACCGTCAACGACGTTCATTCCCGCGATAACGTATCCGAATGCGGCGTACTGATCGTCGAGGTAGGGGTAGTCAACGTTGGTGATAAAGAACTGTCCCGAGCCGCTGTCATAGGCATCTGCTCTCGCAAGCGAGATGGTGCCGCGAAGATGGCTGAGGTCATTGTAAAAGCCGTTTGCCCCGAACTCACCCTTGACGTTATTGAGCATAGCCTGCTTCTCAGCAGTAGTGGGCGCACCGCCCTGAATCATAAAGTCTGCCATTACACGGTGGAAGGTAAGCCCGTCATAGTAGCCCTTTGACGCAAGCTCAAGGAATGCCCCAACCGTTTCGGGCGCAGTGCTCTCTTCAAGAAGCACTATAATATCTCCGTAGCCCTTTACAGAAATTTCCGCATAGCGGAGCGTTCTGCCCTCGGTGCTACGCACTCCCCAATGCTCAGAGGAGCCGCCCGAGCAGGAAACGAGTGAGGTCAGCGCAAGAAGCGTGAGCGCTACCGTAAGAAAGAGCGAAATTAATCTTTTAGCTTTCATTTTTATCCTCTCTTATTTTATAAATATTCGCATATAAAGGTTTCAATGGGAGAAAATCCGCTTATACCGCCCGATTTTGAGAGCGCGTCAAGCTCCTTAAGCCTTGCGGTTGCAGAGGCAAGCCGTGCCGTTCCCCACGAGCGCGCAGAGGATATGCACAGCTTTATCTTGTAAGCATTCCATTTAAGCGTGCTTTCGATATCCTGAGAGCTTTTCCCCTCGTCTATAAGCATAGAAACCGTAAGAAGCTCAACGAACGAGCGACAGAGCGTCGCAAGCACCGCGCCCGATTCTATCCTTCTCATCTTCATATCCATAAGCGCCACAAACGCACGCTCACGGTTCTTGTCGCTTATCGCGCCCGATAGCGCAAACGCATCACATTCAAGCGTCGCCGAGGCAACGAGATTCACCTCGTCAGTTCCGATTTTGGCAAGCGACCTCGCCTTGGCAAAGGCGCACAGCTTGTCCACCTCACCCTTAAGCACCTGCATAGAGTGCCCTGAGCGGAAAATCAACGCGTGAAGCGTATTTGCATCGACTCCGACCCCCTCCGTGTCAAAATGTCTTTTAAGCCAGCCTTCGAGCGCTGAATCGGTGCTCTTTTCAAAATTCACGAGCATAAAGCTCTTATCAAGCCTAGCGGCAAGCCGCGACGGCCGTCTTACAGTGCCCGCATCAAGACCGTCGCCCGACACCGTTATGACGAGAGCGCAATAGGGATATTCCCTCGTGAACGAGGCGAGCTCCTCAAGACGCTTTTTCTCTGATTCGCTCATCGCGTCAATATCAGGATAGCGCCACTCAACGAGCTTGTATTCCGACATCATAGGGGATGCCGATATTGCCTCTTTTATATCCTGGAGCTCCACGTCCTCGCCGTCAAACACCGCGTGACAGAATATCTCCATACCGCCCCCAGCAAGAACGACCCTTTTGATTTCCGAGGCATAATGCCTTTTGAGATAATCCTCATCACCGACGAAGAGGTACGCGCCGCCGATATTGCCCGACTTGATTTTTTCCTTAAGCTCTGCCTGTGTCATAGCGCTCCTCTCTCGGTTTTATTTTTCAGGGTGTAAAGCGGAAGCTCAGTCTTGCCGTCCTCGGAGCACCGCCGACGTTCATATCGTAGCCGAGCCTAATTTCACCGCCCTCATACGAAAGCTCACCCGAAAGCTCAGTGGTATAGGTCATCATTTTCATTCTCATACCCGCTACCGTATAAATCGTGGAAAATTTCTCGCCCACCGTAAAGCCGAGCGTCACCTTGACCGCTCCGCGTCTTGCCATAGTAAGCCTCTTGCCGTTGTAGGCAAGGGCAACCTCGCACACGGCACCGTCGTTATACTCAGTATAGGTCACGAACCAGGTGCGCTCCCTGAGCTTAAGCTCACAGTCAAGCTCCTCTTCAACGACCTCGGTATCCTCGTCGTCGGGCGAGGTAAATTCAGAACGGAGATAAAGCCTCATACCATAGCCTTTCTTAAGTCAAATCAAAACGGCTGCCTTTGAAAACGGGGCAGCCGTTACTCGGCGAAATTCAAACCTTTTTCTTTTTTCTCGTGTTGTACTCGCTTCTCGGATTCACGAACTCTCTCCAATCAAGGCTACCGCTCTTAATCGCGGTGACAAGCACCTCGGCGGTTGCGATATTCGTTGCAAGAGGAATGTTATACACGTCACAAAGACGCAGAAGCGTGTTCTCGTAGTCGTGTATTTCCTTTGACGGGTCGGTAGAGCGGAAGTAAAATACGACGTCTATCTCGTTAAAGGATATTTTAGAGGAAATCTGTTCAAGACCGCCAGTCGAGCCCATAAGAAAGGTTTCTATCTCAAGACCCGTCGCGTCGGATATATATTTTCCGGTAGTGTGCGTAGCGCAAAGCTGATGACAGCACAGGATACCGTAATAGGCAGTACAAAACTGCGCCATCAATTCTTTTTTATTGTCATCTGCTATAATTGCGATAACCAAGAGTGTCCCCCCTTTTTGTTTAAGAGCCGTACCGTGTCTTACTTTTTTAGAGTATTGTATCACAAAATATCCTCTTTGTCAATTACATACGTAAAAATTTCAAAGCTTTGATAAATAAAGGAGTGCGCCCGCCCGTGACGGAGGGCATGAAATTCACCCACAAAAAGACAGTATTTTTTGAAAAAGCGATTGCAAAAGTGAAATTATTGGTGTATAATAGTAAAGACAAAAAATTTTCTTGGAGCAAAAAATGAAAGAATTCAGAAAAATCGGTGTTTTAACGTCAGGCGGTGACGCCCCGGGTATGAACGCGGCAATAAGAGCCGTAGTGCGTGCCGCAATTTCCAGTGGGGTTGAGGTTATGGGTATCTTCAAGGGATATTCAGGACTTATCAAGGGTGATATCAAGCCCCTCGCTATCCGTGACGTTTCAAATATAATTAACAAGGGAGGTACGTTCCTTTATTCAGACCGCTGCCCCGAATTCAAGACCGAGGCTGGAATGCAGAAGGCAATCGAAACCTGCCGCGCATTCGGCATCGACGGTATCGTGGCAATTGGCGGCGACGGAACCTTCCGCGGTGCTACTGACCTTACCGCTCACGGTATTCCCTGCGTAGGCATTCCCGGTACTATCGACAACGATATTTCCTCGACTGACGTGACCATCGGCTTTGATACGGCAATGAACACGGTAATTGAGCTTATCGACAAGCTCCGCGACACCTGTGAATCCCACGCAAGATGCAACGTAGTTGAGGTTATGGGAAGAGGTGCGGGAGATATCGCGCTCAACACTGCAATTGCGTCGGGCGCTACCGCTGTGGTTATCCCCGAGGTGCCCTTTGACGAGGAAGCTGTTTTTGAGAAAATCAGAATGTCGAGAAGGCTCGGCAAGCGTAATTTCATCGTTATCGTATCCGAGGGCGTAGGCTCTGACTACGCGCCTGCTATTGCTAAGAAGATTCAGGAGCACACGGGCGTTGAAACCAAGTTTGCAAGATTCGCTCACATAGTAAGAGGCGGTAGCCCCACGCTCCGTGACAGAGTGCTTGCAACCTCTATGGGAGCATATGCGGTAGATAAACTTCTTGCAGGCGAGTCTAACATCGTTATTTGCGAGAGAAACGGAAGAATTATCGCAAACGACATCAACTACGCGCTCATTCTCGACAGAATGTACAAGGGCAAGCTGGGCCACGGCGACCTTGACGAGTTTGACGAGGCAACCGTCGAAAGAATGAAGCTTGAGTGCGAGGAGCGCCGCGCAGAGCTTGCTATGCTCTACGAGGTAGGCAGAAGAACCAGCCTGTAATCGCAAGACGGACAAACGAATTTCACTTCAAGATACAAAAAGGCTATCTCAAATGCAGATTTGAGATAGCCTTTTTGCGTTCACTCCTTAACGACGCGCACCTTCTTTATTCCGTAATATCTGAACGCCGAAATTGCGTCCTCGTCTATATACTCGCCGGGTATAAGTATGGGAACCGCAGGCGGACAGGCGAGCGCAGTATCCGATGCTATGCGGCCGAGAGACTCGTCAGCATTTACTTCCTCGCTCAGCGCAAAAAGCGCTTCTCTTACGGAGATTTTCCGTACGGGGCAAAGGACGCTCGGCGAGACGTCAAGCACGAGCTCGGCCGCCTCGTCGTGTCTCTGCTCAATTTTTCCGAATACGGACGCCGCAAGATAAAGGTCAAGCTCTCCCGAAGGCGACGGCATAAGCGTCACGTAGTCAGGGTCTGAAAATTCGCATTCAATACCGTTTTCACGAAGAAGCTGTGCAAGCTCCTCCCCTGTATAACCTGCCGATTTTGCATAAACCGTAATCTTCATAGGCTCGTTTCCCACGACCGTAAAGCCGTAATTTGTCAACATTTGTTTGAAATTATTGACAGTTACTGCAAAATCACGAAGCTTATCCACGTATCCGTTTTCCAGCATTTCATTGAGCAAATCAAGCGATGCAAGTATAAGATACGACGGGCTGGTTGAAGCAAAGAGAGCCATTGCGCGCTTTGCCTCGCTATGAAGAATTTCGGGGGCGTCATTTGCTATATGAAGATACGCCGCACCCGTCAGGGCGGGCAGAGTTTTGTGTGCTGAGTCGCAGCACATATCCGCGCCAAGTGAGCAGGGGTGCATATCCTCACCCATAAAACTGAGATACGCGCCGTGGGCGTTATCCACGAGAAGAAGCATACCCCTCTCGTGACAAAGCTCGGCAAGTGCCTTGATGCTCTGTATGTTTCCAAGATAGTCAGGTGAGGTTACGTAAAGTGCGATGGGCAGCTCGCTCTCTTGCGTGCCGTTAAGATAGCCGAGAAACGCCGCCGTCGAATCCCCCGCGCAAAGAAACGGAGCAAGCGGGTCGGGTTCAAGCCATTCAACCTCGCAGTCGGTAAGCGCCAACGCCGACAAAAACGACCTGTGGCAATTTCTTGCCGCGAGTATCCTCGGCTCACGCCCCGTATTTTTCGCGTAAAGCATCGTAAGATAGACCATTGCCCGCACCGAAAGCGACGAGCCCTCGGTTGAATAGAGGGTATGCGCGCCAAAGATACGGGATGCGTTATCCTCGCTCTCTTTAATTATTCCCGAAGCCTCAAAAAGACTGTCAGCCCCGTACACCTCGGTTATATCAAGACCCTCTATACCAAGAGGTCCGTTGCCCTTGTGCCCGGGCATATGAAGTCTTTTTTTTGAAGAATCGGAGTAGTTCTTAAGAAAAGAATAAATAGGAGTAGTCATATCAGCTTCCTTTGTAAAAGAGGTTACTCTCAGGTAGCACTAGTCCTCAAGCATACGCGCCACCGCCAGAGCTACCGCGCACTCCATACGCTTTCTGAAGAGCTTGCAGCCGTATTCATATACGCCGCGCACGCTGCCCGTCGCGTGATATGCGTTTGCCGCACAGCCACCTGAGCAATAAAGTCTTGCCCAGCAATCCCTGCACTGCTCTCTTGCGTAGACGTTGCAGGAGGCGAACTCCTCTCTCACCGCGGTATTCGTGACACCCATATAGATGTCACCGAGCTTGAATTTCTCATCACCGACGAACTGGTGGCAGGGATAGAGGTCGCCCCATGGGGTGACTGCCATATATTCCGTGCCTGAGCCACAGCCGGAAATTCTTTTATAGATGCAGGGACCGCCCGTCAGGTCTATCATATAGTGGTAGAAGGTAAACGGCTCGCCCGACTTATCACGCTCACGCATAAGTCTTGCAAGCTCCTCGTATTGCTGAAGCACTACGGGAAGGTCCTCGTCGGTAAGCTCGCCCTCATCACCCGGTGCGCAAACGACGGGTTCCATACTAAGCTCCCTGAAGCCAAGGTCGAGCATAGCCTTAATATCATTAAGAAAATCGGGATTCCGATGAGTAAAAGTACCGCGCATATAGTAATTCTTACCGCCGCGACGCTCTACCAGCTCCTTAAATTTCGGCACTATTCGGTCGTAGCTGCCTCGCCCCTGATAATCTACTCTGAAGCGGTCGTGAATCTCGCGCCGTCCGTCAAGAGAAAGCACCACGTTGCTCATTTCCTTGTTCGCAAACTCAATAAGGTCGTCATCGATTAGCATACCGTTTGTCGTCAGGGTAAAGCGGAAATTCTTATTATATTTTCCCTCTACCTCTCTTGCATAGGCAACCAAACGCTTTACAACGTCAAGATTCATAAGAGGCTCTCCACCGAAGAAGTCGACCTCAAGATTACGCCTTGTGCCTGAGTTTTCAATAAGAAAATCCAGCGCCCTCTTGCCGACCTCAAAGCTCATCACCGCGCGCTCGCCGTTGTACTTGCCCTGACTTGCAAAGCAATACGAGCAGTTGAGATTGCAGGTGTGCGCGACGTGAAGGCACAGCGCCTTGATTACACCACCCGTCTTTTCCTTAAGCTTGCCCGCAATAGGCTCAAACGTGTCGGGAGCGAAGAGCTTTCCCGCCGACTTAAGCGCCGCGACGTCGGCGTAGCACTCAAGAAGGTCACTGTCGCAAATATCCTCTCTGTCGCCAAACGTTTCCCGCACTCGCGCAAGCACGAGCTCTCTCACCCCGTCGTCGGTAAGCGTGTCCTGATAGCCGCCCTCGTCAAGCTCGCGTATTATCTCGTAGCACACCTCGTCCGTCGCGTGTACAGCGCCGGAGGCAACGTCAAGGACGATGTTGTAGCCGAGAAGGTTATACTGATGTATCATTTTTATTTGTCCTTTTCACTTGATTTAAATAATAAAGGCCGTCGCAAGCGCAACACAGCGCATCTGCGACAGCCTCTTTACCAAACAGAAGGAATCCCTTACGAATATTACTTACTTTCCTTCTCGGCGGTGTTCTCACAAGCCTGATTTGCAATACCGCAGCTGGTCTTGCACGCAGACTGGCAAGAGGTCTGGCACTCACCGCATCCACCGTTGCCCTCGCAAAGCTTGCGGGTTTCGATAGTTCTGATACGTTCCATAACGGACCCTCCAAAATATTTTTTATGTAGTTATTATATCACGCAGGTTTCAATATGTCAACAATTATGACAAATTTTTTAAAGCACGAGCACTGTACAGGACCTAGTCCTCTTCTTCCTCGTCCTCCTCGTAAGGGCTGTCGTCCGAGGTAAGTATAACGTCGTCCTGAAGCTTTATAAGAAGCTCGACGCTCGGTGCAAGGTAATCCTTTTTCATACGCCCCTCCGCAATGAATTGTTGCCTCTTTTTAAAAAAGCTGCTTAATATAGTAATGTTACCATTTTTTCGTCCGCTTGTCAACAAGTATGAAAAATATTATTTTTATGCTCCTAAATCGACGATATCCTCAGCACCAGCACCGACATATCATCTCTCGTGGCATTGTTTTCTCTCGCACCGTCAATTATCATCTCTGCAAGGCTGCTGAGCGTGACGATATCGCGATGAAGCAAGTCTATAAGCCAGGGTGCGTCGTCACACTCACCGCTGACTCCGTCACTCATCATTACGATAATATCGTCCGCCATTACCTCAGCCGCCACCGTTTCCGCCTCAACACGGCTGAGCACACCGACGGGCATGGTTTCGCTTTTTATTCTGAAAAGCGAGTCGCCGCGACGAATATACGAGCACACCGCACCCGCCTTAAGAAAGCTCGCCTTACCGCTGTATGTGTTTACGCTAAATAGGTCGAGCGTTACGGGGCACTCCTCGTCAGAGCCCCTGAGAATGCCGTTCAAAAGATGCACGAGGCTTGCCTCGGTTGCGTGTGTCCTGAGCATCGTTTCGAAGAACCTTACGGCAAGCTCCGAGGTAGCGCGCGCCTGATTTCCGCTTCCCATACCGTCGGATATAATCGCGAAAAAGCGGCCGTCCTCACACTGGACGGTGCTTACGGTATCACCCGACACCTCGCCGCCGTTGCCCGCAAGGGTTGCCCTCTGACATTCGATTTTGAATTTCGGTGCCTGAGCCATCTCCATAAGCGCCATACCGCCGCGCCTGTAAAACCTCGGCTCTCTGAAGCAAGAATCGGTAAGCTCCTCAATTTTTTCCTTGAGAGTGCGGTCGGCTATTCTCTCACCCGACTCGTCGTGTGCCGCGGCAAGGATGTACTTTTCCTCATCTCCGAATACGCGTACGACCGAATCCTTGAAGCCGCGCTCGCAAAAAAGCTCCTCAAGCCTGTCCGTAAGAGCATCGTCGATCTCCCGAAGAGAGAGTGAATAGTCGCGCGAGTCCTTCATAACCGTCGAAAGCAGAGTAAGCTCACCCGCGCCAAGCCACGGACGGGTGCCGAGCAGCTCTCTCGTAAGTGCGGAAAGCTCTGATACTGCCAAGGGCAGGTTATCGTCCGAGAGTCTGACTCTCAGCCTGTACGACATAGTCATCGTTCCGACCATATCGGCGGCAAGCCTTTTATTATCCTTTACGGGTGTCTGTCCGACCTCGCCTGACAGGCGCTTCAGCATAGGGTAGGCTGCAACCGAGCCGATAAGGCATTCGGGCAGCACCGACAAAAGCCCCGTTACACCGCCCGCATACCCCGAAAAGAGCGAAAGCGCCGATGCGCCGAGTGCCAGCGCCACGAGCGAGCTGAACTGAAAAAGAGCGCCCGACACCGCGCCAAACAGCATAAAGGCAACCGAGTACAGTGGAGAGATACCCACCGACGCGATAAAGCCGCCGATAGCACCGAAGAGAGCGCCAAAGCGCTTGCCGAGAAGGATTGCCACGCAGGCAGCAAAGATGAGTGACGTATCCACACCGAAAATACGGTAGGTATCAAGGGAGAGCGATATAAAAAATATGTAGCCGACAGCGGAAATTCTGAAGGCTATCATATCAAATCGCTCGCGTCCCACGGCACTGTGCGAAAAGAGCGGCACGTTGTCACCGAAAAGCACTCGCCTCGGCGTTATCCCCTGAACGAAAAGACAGGCAAAAAGAGGCACGAGCAAAACGGGGCACAGCGCCATAAACAGCCCGAAAAGAAGCGTCGTCAGTGAAAATCCGCGAAGCAGGATTTCATATATCGCAAGCACGAGACCCGAAAGAAGCGCGCTTGATATACGAAGCAAAATGCTCTCAGAGAACGCGCCACGCCTTTTATCCTGTCCCGAAATAATCACTCGGATAAGCACACAAAGCACCGATACGAGCGCAAACGCTACCCCCTCTCCGCCTCGCAGAATCGAGCCTGCCACAGCACCGAGAAGCGATGCCCACACCGACGACGGGAGCGCAGCGACGAGAGATATTCCCAAGGGGTACGCCCCGAAAATCAGATGCCGTCCGCCAAATAAAAAGCCGACCGCGCACGCCGCGACGTCAAGCAAAATGCGCCCTCTGCCGACGCCCCTCTTCTCCGACACGCGCGCAAAGAAATCTCCGAGCGCACCCGTCCTTTCACCCCGTCCCTTATCCATACTCAAAAGCACTCCTTATACTAGTTTTCTATTATAGATTATAGCAAGAGGCTCGGCGCGCATTTTGTCGCATTTTGCGACAAAAATACCCTTATTTGTAAACAAAAAGGAGCAAAAACGGTTGTTTTTCCGTCTTTACTCCTATATTGATATTTTGCAAATAACCCAGCTAGGACAAGGCAGCTCTTTGTCTTTGAAATCAGTTTCTCAGCGAATGTATGGGTGCCGGGATTCTTCCGCCGCGTGATATGAACTCCTCACAGGACTGACTGCGCACAGGCATTATGGGCGCGTAGCCGAGAAGTCCGCCGAACTCTGCCGACTCACCGACTCCCTTTCCGTGCACGGGAATAACTCTTACCGCGGTAGTCTTGTTATTCACCACGCCGATAGAAATCTCATCTGCAATAATTCCCGATATCGTAGCGGCCGAGGTGTCGCCGGGCACGGCAAACATATCGAGTCCCACAGAGCATACCGCCGTCATTGCCTCAAGCTTTTCAATAGTGAGCACACCGCGCTCTGCCGCGGCTATCATGCCTCTGTCCTCGGATACGGGTATGAAGGCGCCCGACAGACCGCCTACGTGGTTCGTTGCCATAACGCCGCCCTTCTTTACCGCGTCGTTAAGAAGCGCAAGCGCCGCCGTGGTTCCGTGAGTGCCGGCCATCTCAAGTCCCATATTTTCAAGAATCTCCGCAACCGAATCTCCAGCCGCGGGAGTGGGGGCAAGCGAGAGGTCCACTATGCCGTAGGGCACACCGAGTCTTGTCGATGCCTCAGCCGCAATAAGCTGACCTACTCTCGTTATCTTGAAGGCAATCTTCTTTACCGTTTCAGCAAGCACCGAGAAGTCACAGTGACCCGCCTCTTTAATTGCGGCGGCAACAACACCGGGACCGCTGACGCCGACGTTGATTACGGTATCAGGCTCACCTATTCCGTGCACCGCACCTGCCATAAAGGGGTTGTCCTCCGGAATGTTGGCGAACACGACGAGCTTTGCACAGCCGATAGAATCTCTGTCGCGTGTTATATAGGCGGTTTGTTTTATTATCTCGCCCATCTTTCTTACGGCGTCCATATTAATGCCCGCCTTGGTGGTAGCCACGTTCACCGACGAGCATACGTGCTCGGTAACTGAAAGCGCCTCGGGTATCGCCTCGATAAGGTTGTGCGCGCCGATAATCTCGCCCTTCTGCACGTGGGCGGAGAAGCCGCCTATGAAGTTAACACCGAGCGCCGCCGCCGCGCGCTCAAGAGTTTTCGCAAGGCGCACGAAGCCGTCAGGCGAAAGCCCTGCGCCGACGTAGGAAATCGGTGTGACGCTTATTCTCTTATTCACGATAGGAATACCGTAGGTAGCCTCAAGCTCCTCGCACACGCTGACGAGTCTTTTCGCCGAGGTCGTTATCTTGTTATAGATTTTTTCCTCAAGCCTCGTTACGTCGTCGGTTATACAGTCAAAGAGGGATATACCCATAGTAACGGTTCTTATGTCAAGGTTTTCCTCTCTTATCATTCTTATAGTTTCAAGAATGTCCTGAGTATTAAGCATTGTGCACCCCCGAAATTATATTCTGTGCATAGTATTGAAGATATCCTCGTGCATTACGCGGATATCAACGCCGTTTTCTCTGCCTACCTCGTTCATTCTGTCGGCAAAGCTCTTGAAATCACCGACAAGACCGTCAAGCTCGACAAGCATAATCATCGCAAAGTATTCGCGAAGAACGCTCTGGCTGATGTCGATAATATTAGCGCCTGCCCTTGCGCACTCAGCGCTTGCAAGCGCGATGATGCCTACCTTATCCTTACCCGTTACGGTTATAACTGCTCTCATGTTTTTCTCCATTCTTAAAGAATTTTGCTTTGTGCCTTTTATTTTACTATATATTTTTAATTTTGACAAGTCTTTTGTTGAATTTTCGCAAAACCTATGGTAAAATAAAAATAACGGCTAAAAAATTTGAAGGAGCACCGTATGGCATCGGGAATTATAGTGGTAAACAAGAAAGAGGGAATCACCTCGCAGGGCGTTGTCAGCAGAATAAAGCGTCTTTTCGGTGAAAAGAAGGCAGGTCATACGGGCACTCTTGACCCTATGGCAACGGGTGTTCTTCCCGTCCTTCTCGGCAGGGCGGTCAAGGCAAGCGACTATATGCTGTCCTCGGACAAGTATTACAGGGCAACCCTCACCCTCGGCATAAGAACAGACACCGAGGATACGACGGGCGAAGTGCTGTACAGGCACGAAGGAGCGCTCCCGACCGAAAAGGAGGTGCGGGAGGCGATTTTCTCATTCGTCGGCAAAATAAAGCAAACTCCGCCGATGTACTCGGCAATAAAGATAGACGGACGGAAGCTGTGCGATCTGGCGAGAGCGGGCATCACCGTCGAAAGACCGCCGAGAGAGGTCACGGTTTACGGAATTGACGTATCCCGCATAGACGACAGCTCCTATTCGCTCGACGTTCACTGTCAGAAGGGCACCTACATTCGCACTCTTTGCGCTGACATAGGCGACGCGCTCGGAGTAGGCGGCGTGATGAGCAGCCTGCTTCGTACCAGAGCAAGCATATTTACGCTTGACGATGCGGTAACGCTTGATGCGCTTGAAAATATGACCGAGGAAGAGCGTATGAGCACGCTCGTGCCCGTCGAGAGAATTTTCGAGGACCGCGCCGCGGTCGTGCTACCCGATTTTTTTGCAAGACTAGCCGCATCGGGCTGTCCTATATACTTGAAGAAGATAGGGCTCTCGCTTGAGGTGGGAGTCGGAGTAAGGCTCTACCGAGGAAATGAGTTTTTCGCTATAGGCGAGTGCGTAGAGCTTGACGAGGGGCGAGCGATAAAGCCCGTTAAGCAATTTTCTCTATAACGAAGGATTGGAGGTTACCTGATATGGATATAAATGACGGCGCAAAGGCGGCATCAAAGGAAGCGAGCGACGTAAGCTTCACCGACGAGCAGCTTCTGGCAATAAATACCCGCGACCGCACGCTTATCGTTTCGGCAGCGGCAGGATCGGGCAAGACCTTCACTCTTACCGAAAGAATTATACGCTCTATCCTTGACACCGATAACCCCAAGGATTTGAGCAAAATGCTTATAGTCACCTTTACAAACGCCGCGGTTGCCGACCTTCGCAAAAAGATTACGGCGGCAATAAGAGCCGAGGCAAGACGGCAGGCAGAGCTTGGCGCAACCGATATCGAGGCGAGCCGTCTTGCCGCAGAGCTTGAGGAGCAGTACCTCAGAGTAAAGGACGCGAAAATCGTCACGATAAATTCCTTCTGCAACGACATTCTCCGTCAGTGCGCGGAAAGTGTAGGGCTTTCTCCCTCGTACCGAATAGCCGAGCCTGCCGAGGCGGCACTTATCGCAAGAGATCTTCTCTGGGGTATGATAAACGCCACCCTCTCGGACGAGATGCCCGAAATATGCTCAGCGCTCGATTTCGAGGGACTCACCGAAGGTCTTATACCCGTAAGAAACGAGGACGAGCTCGTTGAGGTATTCCTCTACCTCTACGACAAGCTTTCTAACGAAAAGCTGGGGCTTGACACACTCAGGGTTCTTTTGGACGAGTACAAGCTCGGAGAGGGCGGTTTTTCAGCAACAGAGCAATTCGCCCTCATCAAAGAGCATCTTTCAGAGTATATCACCTACGTCATAGCAAGGCACGAGCAATATATCGTCGACCTTGTGCGCGAGGGTGATTGCGACGCTACCGTCGGCACGCTGACGGAGGACGTCGATATCCTCAGGGGCATTCTTTCGTGTGTGAGCTACGGTGAGCTTTACAGCAGGCTTCAGGACACGAAATTCCCGAATATCAAGTCCTGTGACAGTCCGCTTTATGATGAAATCAAGAGATGGCGCACAAAATTCAAAAATAAAATCTTCGGAAAAGAGCGTTCATTCAAGTCAAGATATTTTGTAAATTCTGAGGAAAATATCGCTCTTTTGTACCCTATTATTTACAAAAACGGGCAAATTATATACAAATTCCTCAAAGAGTTTGACAAAGCGTTTCTCGCTGACAAGAAAAGGCGAAGCATAGTTGAATTTCGCGATGCCGAAAGATACGCGTACAGCGCGCTTATCGACAAAAGCGGAAATCCCACGGACCTTGCGCGCTCGCTTGCCCAGAGATACACCGACATCTACATAGACGAGTATCAGGACGTAAACGCGCTTCAGGGTGAAATTTTCGAGGCAATATCGCGTCCCGACAACTGCTTTATGGTGGGTGATATAAAGCAGAGCATCTACGGCTTCCGCTCGGCAAAGCCTGATTTCTTCAAAAAGAAAAAGGCGTCGTTCCCAAGGCTTACAGTAAATTCCCCCTACACGGCCGAGGCATCGCTGTTTATGTCGAAGAACTTCCGCTGTGACAAGCCTATTATCGATTACGTAAACTCGGTGTTTGACGTTATGTTTTCCGAGCTTGGAGAGAGCATTGCGTACGTTGCGGGCGACCGACTGAGCTTTGCAAAAAAATACAAAAGCGAAAAGGGCGAGTGCCCGATAGGTCATATACCTGAGCTTCATCTTATACAAACCAGAAGGGACGACACCGATGCTAAGGAGGGTGAAGAATCGGATGCAGATAGCATCGAGCGCGAGGAGCGCGAGGCGTCGGAGATGATGGCGGAGCTTGTCGCAGACAAGATAGCCTACCTTGTGAATAAGAAGAACGGACAGAGGCTTGCAAATCAGAAAATCATAGCCCCAGGGGATATCGCCATTCTTCTTCGCACTAAAACTCACGCTGCGCTTTATTCCGACGCTCTTGCAAAGCACGGAATTGAGTTCGAGATAAAGGACAAGACTAATTTCTTCAAGAACAAGGAGGTGCTTCTCACCTTCGCGCTTCTTAACGCAATAAACAACCCCAGGTGGGACGTTTACCTCTCAGCAATTATGGCGTCACCCTTGTTCTCGTTCACCTTTGACGAGCTTGCTGAGATAAAAGCGGTCGACAAGGACGCTACGCTTTACGACGCATTGCTTGAATATAACAGCCGTCACCCGGGCTTTGATAAGGGGGCGAGGCTTGTAGAGAAGCTTTCCGAATACAGAGAGCTTTCGCGCGGAATGAGCGTCGACGCATTTATATCTCTTCTGTATAGAGAAACGGGGCTTCTCGCTATTGCAGGTGCTTCGGGCAGGGATAATCTTCTTCTGCTTCACGGCTATGCAAGAGATTTTGAGTCAAGCTCGTTCCACGGGCTTTACAGCTTCATAAGCTACGTAAATACTCTGCTTGAGGATAACGAAGCCTTCAAGAGCTCGGACGAGGGCGAGGCAGAGGAGCGCACCCGTGTAACTATCGTAACCTCGCACAAGTCAAAGGGTCTTGAATACCCCGTCGTATTTATGCCTGAGGCAAACAGACTCCTTGAACATCGAAGCTCGGGCGCGCAAACTCACGTCGCACTCTCAGGCGACTTCGGCATAGCATTCGGCATAAAGGACGAAAGCGGCATTGCCACATTAAAGGACTCAAGTGAGGAAATCGTCCGTCTGCATATAAAACAGAGGGAGTACGAGGAAGAGCTCCGCGTGCTTTACGTGGCGCTGACGCGTGCAAGAGAGCGCCTTTACGTTTACGGCGCGGTGGGCAATATCGACGAAAAGCTGAAAAGCATTGCCGCCGATGCCAGACTCAAATCGAAATACGTGCTTAAAAACCTTGCCAGCGCGCTTGACATTCTTCTCTTCTGCCGCGAATACGGTGACGGAGCAAAAGAAAAGGTAACGCTCGTGCCTCATATAGCAGAGCCAGGCAAGACGCAAACTGCGAACGCGAGCGAGGATACCGCGCAAAAGGGGGCGCACACCGTCAATAATGACGTTGTAAATACGCTTAAAAGCCGCTTTGATTACGTCTATCACAGTGAGGGCAGGCTCGGCATACCCGAAAAGCTTTCGGTTTCCGTGCTGACACCAACCGTGCTTGATATGAGTGACGAAGGGGGCACAGGCGGTAACGCGCCCGATGAAATTCCCGACCTTAACAAAAGCGGCGGTGACAACGCACAGAGCGAGGGCGAGGAAAAGCCTGCTCCAATTCCTAAATTTATGGGTGGCAAGGACGAAAAAGAGGCTGCCGCGCGAGGTACTGCAACGCACGTCTTTATGCAGTTCTTCGACCCTGGGAGGCTTTCCTGCACGAGTGTCGGTGAGGAGCTCCGTCAGCTCGTCGAGCGCGGCTTTATCTCAGAAGAGGATTCCGACAGAGTAAATACCTACGAGGTCACGAGATTTACAAGGTCACAGCTCTTTGCCGATATGCTGGGGGCAAGAAATCTTTTCAGGGAGCTCAGGTTTAACGTAATGCTACCGGCGAGAAATTTCATCAGCCCTGACAACGGCGAGAGAATACAAGCCGTCGGTGATGAGAGGATTCTCGTGCAGGGTGTTATTGACTGTATTATCGAGGACACGGACGGAGAGCTTCACGTCATTGACTATAAAACCGACCGAATCCCGAAGGACAAGGACGGAAAACCCGTGCCCTTCCCTGAGGATGCACTTCTCGAAAGGCATAAAAATCAGCTTACCTATTACCGCGATGCAGTGAAGAATATGTTTGGAAAGGAGCCGAAAACGGTCGGCATATTCTCGCTCGCTCTTGGAAAAACGATATATCTCAATAACGATTAAACGATAGAAAAAAGCGAAGAAAATGTGCATTTTCCGATGTGGATAACACGCATTTTCTTCGTTTTTTGTTTCTATGTTGGCAAGCTTGACATCAAGGGACAAACAGATCCCAAATGCTCCGCATTTGCCATTCTAATTCGACTACGCCCGTCCGTGTCATTCTGAGCGAAGTCGAACTTTTGCGAATTTTCGCAAAAGCACGAGGGCACCGAGTGGAATCTCGGACGGGCTCCGCTCAGGGTGGCAGTGATGGTAATTAGGTCAAAGTAGAAATGAGAGTTTTGTGCTTCGCTCATACCTTGAGCCTACTCATCCACCACTCCGTGGTCCTTAGAGTTTGCTCTGCAAACTCTAAGGACACTTG
>CAZDON010000030.1:0-18212 GCA_964507065.1 uncultured Ruminococcus sp.
TATCAGGGCGGTGGACGAGTATCAGGATCTGCTTCGCATCTCTGCGGCAACCGCCGGAAACGACTGTCGTCTTGGCGGAAATGAGGCGCCCCCCGCGATAGTTTCGATTTTCCTCGGTGATGAGCTTGACGCTCTCGTCGGAGCAATAATCGACGGCAAGGAAACCGTCAAATCCGATAAGAAATATATGTCGCTCGGTGTTCCGTCCGTTCCGCTTTTCCGCAAGGATAACACCGACAGAAACCGCACCTCACCCTTTGCCTTTACGGGTAATAAGTTTGAGTTCCGTATGATAGGCTCGTCGCAGAATATCGCCCTTGCCAATATCGTGCTTAATACCGCGGTGGCGGATTCGTTCAGGCTCTTCGCGGACGAGCTTGAGGGGGCAGAGGACTTTGACGCGCGTGTTGACGCTATTATAAAGAGAACGCTCACCGAGCACGCGAGAATACTCTTCTCAGGCAACTCCTATTCAAAGGAGTGGGAGGACGAGGCAAAACGCCGCGGACTTTCCGCTCACAAGACCTCGCCCGAGGCGTACGCGCACTTTGACGACGATAAGAACGCAGAGCTTTTCCTGCGCTTCGGTGTAATGAGCAGAAGCGAGCTTCGCTCAAGACGCGAGATTTTCTTTGAAAGCTACCGCAAGATAAAGAATATTGAGGCGCGTACTATGCTTGAAATGACCGTGCGCGACTATATTCCTGCCGTAAGCAGCTATATAGGAAAGCTTTCGGCTGACCTCGCGGCACAGCTCTCGGTGCTTCCCACGCTCGATACACCGAACAGGCGCGACCACATAGCAAGGCTCTCAGGGCTTCTTACCGATACCTACGACGCCTACTACGCGCTTGAGGCGGCAGAGAACGAGGCAATTGCCATTGCCGACACGGAGGAGGCGGCGTTCTTCTACAAGGATACCGTAATTCCCAAAATGGACGCCCTTCGCAAGTGCGTTGACACGATGGAAACGCTCACCGCACGCGAGTATTGGCCGGTCCCCACCTACGGAGATATGACCTTCGCGATATAAGCGTGAGCGCTATGTCAAAACCTATAAAAGAGCAGAAACAAAAAGTGGGCTGAGCCATTATTAGCTTTAATCAAGCTAATAATGGCTCAGCCTAATATATTTTACGTTTCATCAAAGCAAATATTGAGTTGATTTGAAATATTTTTCTTTGAAAAGGGTTGATATTTTCGGCAAAATCGGCTATAATAATATCGTATATTAAATTAGCCAAAAGGAGCGATTGCAATGTATAGAAAAAGACACGCTGAACATACCGTAAAAACTCTTTCCAAAATGTTTGGCGCAATTCTCGTTGCGGGACCAAGACAGGTTGGAAAAACAACGATGCTTAAAACGCTAACACAAGATATTGGTTATGCCACGCTTGACGACATTATTGTAAGAACAGTCGCACAGGAGCAAAGCGGTACGTTTTTCAAGGACAATCCGCCACCGGTCTTTGTCGACGAGATTCAAAAAGCACCTCAACTCTTCGAACAAATCAAATTGCTTATAGACCGTGATCATAAAAAGGGACAATTCTTTATGTGCGGTTCACAGCAATTCAAAATGATGAAGGGCGGCAGCGATTCTTTGTCAGGCAGAATTGGACTATTAACCTTACTTGGTTATTCTCTGCGTGAAATTAAAGGCGTGGATTTTGACATACCATTTATTCCTACGGAGGAATATTTCGCTTCAAGGCGTGAGAGCCTTGCCACCGTCGCCTACGACGATGCTTGGAGCATCATTCACAGAGGAAGCATGCCGGAGCTTTGCGAAAACCCCGATTTTGATTGGCAAATGTTTTACGGCGCATATCTTCGTACCTACATTGAGCGTGATGTGCGAGATCTCTCAGAAATCGGGGATGCCGTCAAGTTTTCCAAGTTTATGGTTTCAGTTGCCGCAATGACAGGCAGTCTACTCAATCTTGCTTCGCTCGCTCGTGATGTAGGAATCAGTCAGCCTACCGCCGAAAGATGGCTTTCCATTCTCGTTGCTTCAAATATTGTATATCTTCTCAAGCCCTATTCAAACAACATCACCAAGAGAGCTATCAAAACACCGAAGGTGTATTTTCTTGATACAGGTCTTGCGGCTTATCTAACCAAATGGAACACTCCGGATGTTTTGAAAAACGGAGCTATGGCAGGTTCTTTCTTCGAGAGCTTTGTTATTTCGGAAGTTATAAAAAGTTATTATAACAAAGGCTTCCTTGAACCTCCGATCTACTTCTATCGTGATAAAGAAATGAACGAGATAGACCTCATCATTGAGGATGGAGGAACGTTGTATCCCATTGAAATCAAAAAGCATGCCGATCCTACAAAGAAGGATATAGAAGCATTTAATTTGCTTGACAAAATCCCCGATATCAAGCGTGGTTCCGGTGGAGTCGTTTGTTTATATGACAATCTTATAACTCTGAAGGACAATGATCGTGTTATCCCTATCAAGTTCCTTTGATTTTTTGCCTGCGAGGTTTTCTTCGCAGGCTTTCCTTTTGCTCTTTTTATAAAGCTTATTGATTAGCTAACGCAATTTACATCAAAAGCGGCAATACAAGCTCTAAAATCAGCACCGCGAGGGCGGAGCCCGTCGCAACCGTGATAAGACTCCTTCTGAAGTAGGCGAGGGTTATCGCGACGACTGCCGCGGCGATGCCCGATATAAGATAGCTCGTCGCGTGAAAGAGCGCGGGAATTGCCATAACCGAAAGCACCGCATAGGGCACGTAGTAGAGGAATGAGCGAATAAAGCGGTTCTTTATTTTCTTCCTTATAAAAAGCATAGGAAGCAGGCGCAGAAGATAGGTCACACCCGCTGCGACCGTAAGACCTATAAGAAACTGTCCGAAATCAATCATCACTCGCCACCTCGCTTACCGTCACCGTGTCATATTTGGTGCACACTCCGTCCCCGTCACACCCGTCCTCGTCGGGTAGGGGAGATACGATAGACATAATAATGCTTGCCGTGACGGCGCAAATGATAATAACGAAGCCGTCGGGCACCGTGCTAAGTGCGGGAAGATAATAGAAAAGACAGGAAAGAGCCACCGATATTGCTACCACGAGAAGTATCGGGCGTGAGTCGCGCGCGGCGGGAGTTACTATCGCGATAAACATTGCGTACATAGCGACTCCGAGCGCCGAAACCACTACCGCGGGAAGAATATTTCCTGCCACCGCGCCAAGAAGCGTGCCGAGCGTCCAGCCGAGGTAGGGAAATACCAGAAGCGAGAGCATATATCTCATACCGAGAGGGCGGTGCTTACCGACGCTGACAGCGTACATTTCGTCCGTCAGGGTAAAGGCAAGAATAAATCTCTTTTTAATACCTATATTTTTGTCAAGCTGCATCGAAAGCGAAATTGACATAAGCGAGTATCGCATATTTATAACGAGCTGCGTGAGTGCAAGCTCGACGAGTCTGCCGCCCGTAGCAATTATAGGCGCTGCGGCAAGCTGACCTGCCGAGGTGAGGTTTGTCATTGAGATAAGCACCGCCTCCAGCACCGAAAGCCCAAGGGAGGTCGACAGTATGCCGAATGCAAACGAGGTGGCAAGATAGCCAAGCCCTATCGGCAGACCGTCGCGAAGTCCTGTTTTTATATCGTTTATTACCGTGTCCATTTTGATCGTTGCCTTGAAATTTTATGAATATTGCTTGAATTGGTAGGAGTAGAGTCGGCTGTACTCACCGCCAAGTGAAAGAAGCTCCTCGTGCGTGCCGCGCTCGACGACTCCGCTTTTGTCAAGGACTACTATCTCGTCAGCGCCCTTGACCGTAGAGAGCCTGTGTGCCACGACTATAACCGTTCTTCCTGAGGAAAGCTCCTCAAGCGAGCGCTGTACCTGCATCTCGGTCACGTTGTCAAGCGCACTCGTCGCCTCGTCAAGAATAAGCACCGAGGGATTTTTGAGAAAGGCCCTGGCAATGGATATTCTCTGGCACTGTCCGCCTGAGAGCTTTACTCCGCGCTCACCGACGGGGGTGGAGTAGCCGTTTGGCAGACTCACTATAAAATCGTGAATGCTGGCACGCCTTGCCGCCTCGGCTATTTCCTCGTCGGTAGCGTCGGGTCTTGCGTAGGCAATATTGTCGCGCACCGTTCCGTCAAAGAGAAAGATGCTTTGCGATACTATTCCTATATGACTTCTTAGTGAGGAAAGCTTTATATCGCGAATATCGTTTCCGTCGAGGGTGATTTTACCCTCGTTTATCTCGTAAAATCTTGGAATGAGGTTGCAAAGAGTGGTTTTTCCGCCGCCCGACGGTCCGACGAGCGCAAGCGTCCTGCCTCGTTTTACGTCAAGAGAAAGGTTGTCGATAACTCTTATATCCCCATCAGCACCGTAGCTGAAGCTGACGTTCTCAAAGCGTATATCGCCGAGGACCTCCTTAGGCACGAGCGTGCCCTCGTCAACCTCGCAGGGCTCGTCCATAATCTCAGAAAACCTTGAAAAGCCCGTCATACCCTCCTGGAGCTGCTCAAATATAGCGACGAACTTCTGCACGGGGGTAAGGAACATACCTATATAGAGTATAAACGCGGCGAATTCACCTGCGTCTATTTGCTCTCTCCAGAGGAAAATACCGCCGATAAATATGATAACGAGATAGAGGAAATCTCCGATAAAGCCCATCACGGTTTCATATCTTCCCATAGCAAGCATAGCCTGTCCGCGATAGGTGGCGAACAGACGGTTTGCGCCGTCAAAGCGCTCCATCTCGTAATGCTCGGCACAGTAGGACTTGGTTTCCCTGATGCCCGAAATAGAGTTTTCAAGCGTAGAGTTGATAACCGAGGTCTGCTGGCGCGATTTCTTCATTGCCGTCTTCATACCGCGGCGCGACAGCACCGCAAGCAGAACGATAAATGGAAGAAACGCAAACATTATAAGAGTCAGCGTCAGGTTGATTCTTATAAGCATTATAAACGAGCCTATCAGCATCAGCACGATGAGAAAGATATTCTCAGGGCCGTGGTGAGCAAGCTCGGACACCTCGAAAAGATCGTTTACGAGCCTTGACAAAAGGTCGCCTGTCTTATGGTCGTCAAAGTACGACGTGGGCAGGCTTTCGTATTTTCTGAAAAGGTCGCGCCTCATATCCTGCTGAAGCTTAATGCCCATAACGTGACCGTAGTAGCTCACGATATAGGTGCAAAGCGACTTTATAAGGTAAATACCGAGAAGCAGTGCCGAGAACAGTATTACGCGCCTCGGCGTATCGTCCCCGGAGTATACGTTGATTATGTCCTTTGCAAGCGTCGGATAATAGAGGTTGCACACCGCGATAATAACGGCGGCAAGCATATCGACGGCAAATAGCAGCTTGTAGGGCTTGTAGTAGCCGATAAATCTTTTAATCATTTTTTGTATCCGTATTTGTGCAGAAGCTTCGTACGCGTAGCGTCGTCCTCTGCACCCTTTTTTGAAAGTAGCTCTCGCGCGTTTTTCTTAAAATCAACCTCACCGCCAGAGGTAAGCTCCGAGAGGGCGCGGGAAATATCCTGCGCACGATAACCGCGTGCGGCAAGACGCGCCGCAATTCTGTAAGGACCGAGAAGCTCTCGGTTTGCGTATCTCTCTATAAGATTCGTAAGAGTCCTGTCCTCGTCAAGATATGAAAGCTCGCGGCATTTTATAATCGCCCGGTCGATAGCTTCGCGCGAAAAGCCCGCCGAGCGCAGTCTTGACGAAAGCGCCCTTTCGGACTTGTCCGAGTATTCAAGCAGCCGTACGGCACGTCTGAAGCACCGTATGCGTCCGTCGCACTCCTCGATAAGCGTCATAGCACCGTGGGGCAGAGAAACGACAGCAAGGGGACACCCTATTTTTAGGTAAGTCCCCTCGTCAATTATATATTTTCGCTCATCCTCACCGACAAGCACGGTCAGCGTGTAGGTCGTATTACCCTCGCCTGCCGACCTTACGGCCTTAAGTATTGCGTCCATATATTTCCTGAGAATTATTAATCCTCGTCGTCATCAAAATCCTTGATTTCAAAATCGTCGTCAGAAGCACTGACCTCATCGTCAAAGCCGTCGTTCATCGCGCGCTCACGCACGAGAGCCTCAAGCTTATCCATAAGCTCCCGATCTCCCTCAATCAGGCGTCTTACGTTATCCTTGCCCTGGCCGAGTCGGTTTCCGTCGTACGAGAACCATGCGCCGCTCTTTTCAATGATGCCAAACGCGATAGCCATATCAATAATCTCGCTCGACTTCGAGATGCCCGTGCCGTAGAGAATATCAAACTCCGCGGTTCTGAACGGGGGAGCGACCTTATTCTTGACGACCTTGCACTTGGTGTGCGCGCCGTAAACGTCAGCACCGTTCTTAAGTGCCTCCGACCTTCTTACGTCAATACGCACCGACGCGTAGAATTTAAGCGCGCGTCCGCCCGTGGTAACCTCAGGGTTTCCGTACATAACTCCGACCTTCTCACGAAGCTGGTTCGTGAAAATAACGATGCAGTTTGACTTCGCGATAGAGCCAGAGAGCTTTCTCATAGCCTGCGACATAAGTCTTGCCTGCACGCCGACGTGTGACGCGCCCATATCACCCTCAATCTCCTGACGGGGAACGAGTGCCGCAACCGAGTCGATTACGATAATATCAATAGCCCCGGAGTTTACGAGCGTTTCCGCGATTTCAAGCGCCTGCTCACCGCAGTCAGGCTGTGAAACGAGAAGCTTGTTTATATCAACGCCAAGCCTTTTTGCATAAACGGGGTCGAGCGCGTGCTCAGCGTCGATGAACGCCGCCTCGCCGCCCTGCTTCTGCACCTCGGCGATAACGTGAAGCGCTATCGTGGTCTTACCTGAGGATTCGGGACCGTATATCTCGGTGATTCTTCCTCTGGGAATACCGCCGACTCCGAGCGCGAAGTCAAGCGAGAGTGAGCCAGTCGAAACTGCCGATACGTTCATAGCGGCGTTTTCGCCAAGGCGCATAATCGAGCCCTTTCCGCACTCGCGCTCAATTCTCTGCATTACAGAGTCAATAGCAGCTCTCTTATCGGTAGTAGTCACCGCTTCCTTTGCGGCTGTCTTTTTAGTTGCCATATCATACCTTCCTTGCCTTGCATTAAAAATTGTTAGTCCGTGCGAGGGAGTCACCGCCCCCGCACTTATATTCTAAACTACAAGATGTCCAAAAATCAGGACAGCTCTCAAAATAGTCTGGTAGCACCCGTCCGGCGGATACGGAGCTTCATTACCGCACCCTCACCGAATACCGAGTTCATAAGAGCAACGTAGCCGTCCGCAAGGCTGTCGGGAACGAATGCCTGAATGGTACCCGCAAAGCCGCCGCCGTGTACGCGGTATGCGCCCTCACCGTCAAGATAGCCCTCGGTAATAGCGAGAGCGAGCGAAAGTCCCTGCTCGCGCACGTTGATGGTGGTAAATACGTTCTGAAGGAATCTGAACGAGGAAAGTCCCGAACGGATAACGCCGCGGAAGAAGCCGTCTATGTCCTTAGCCTTGAGGCACTCTCTGATTTTGCCTACTCTGTCATTCTCGCGGATGAAGTGGATAGCACGGAGAATTGCTCGGTCACCGACAGCCTCGCGAAGAACGGGCGCTTTAGCAATTATATCGTCCTCGGTAAGCCCGCGGAGAAATCCCTTTCCGAACTGTGCCGCTACTGCCTTCATCTCGTAGGGAACGGACGCGTAGTCGTCGTTGAGGTCGGCGTGGTTTCCGCCCGTGTTTACGATACAAAGCGAGTAGCCGAGGCCTGCAAGAGGGTCCTCGATAGGCTCGACTATGGGATTGCTGTTATCCTCAAAGTCAATGTAAACGAAGCCGCCAACCGCGCACGCCATCTGGTCCATAAGACCGCAGGGCTTGCCGAAATAATTATTCTCGGAGAACTGCGCGAGCTTTGCAATCTCGATATTGGATACCTTGCCGTCGTTGTAGAGGTAGTTAAGCACGTTGCCTATCTGCACCTCAAACGCCGCGGATGAGGATATGCCGCTTCCCTTAAGCACCTCGGTGGTCGAATACGCGTCGTAGCCGCCGATAGCGTAGCCCTCGTTCTTAAAGCCCTTTGCAAGTCCCGCGATAAGAGATACCGACTTGTACCTAGGGAAGTTGTCGGGGTCGTCGATAGCGTCAAGCCTTACCACGTCCTCGTTGTAGCCCTCGGACTTGAAGCGGATAATTCCGTCGTCGTTCTTAGCCGCAACCGCAATTATATCTCTGTCAATAGCGCCCGCAAGCACGCAGCCGTGGTTATGGTCGGTGTGGTTGCCCGAAATCTCGCTTCTTCCGGGAACGGAGAAAATGCTGATATCTCTGTCCTCGCCGTAAAGCGCGCAGAACGCGTCGATAGCCTTGATAAATCTCTCGGTCTGTTTTTCAGTGTCAAGGTAGAGCGCGGAATAATTCTTCGCGAGCGCTCCCTCCTTCAGTAGTTTTTTAAGTTCGCAAGCCTTCATTTCTTACTCCTCTGTATGTATTTATTTAAAATGTAAACGCTTTTGTTGGTTGCCCTAAAGCTTCTTTGCGATATAAGCCATAGCCTCACAGAAAAGCTCGTCGGCAGGGCGAAGCTCACCGCTCGGCGTATCAACCTTAAGCACGTATGCGTCCTCGTTGTGTCTGAACCAGGTGAGCTGTCTTTTTGCATAGGCACGCGTGGCGGACTTTAGCTCCTCTACGCACCCGTCAAGCAGCGCACCGTCCCTCGTCGCGGGGTAAAGCTCCTTGTAGCCGATAGCCGACGCCGCCGTCGTGCCGCTGACGAGCGCGCCGCTTTCGTAAAGCGCCTTTACCTCGTCAAGCAGTCCTGCCCTCATCATTTCGTCGACGCGCTCGTCCACACGGGCGTAGAGAAGCTCTCTTTTGTGAAAGTCAAGAGTCAGGTACACGATATCAAAATCGGAGCTTTTTCTGGAAAGGGCGTCGAAATAGCTTTTCGTCCTTCCCGTTTTGTCGTATATTTCAAGCGCCCGTATAACGCGGCGCACGTTGTTTTTGTGTATCTTGCGGGCACTTTCGGGGTCAATCTCGGCAAGCCTTGCGTGAAGCGCCTCGCGCCCCTCTTCGCTCTCTGGGTCATAGGGGAGTGATTTTCTGTACTCCTCGCACGCCTCGGGCACCTCGTCGCTCATATTCCGCGTAAGCGTGTCAAGATAAAGCCCCGTCCCGCCGACGAACAGCGGGAGCCGCCCTCGCGCCACGATATCCCTCGCGCATTCGGTGGCAAGCCTTTTGTAGTCCTGTGCGCTGAAGCTCTCACACGGCTCAATTATATCGAGCATATGGTGTCTTACCGAGCCTCGCTCACTTTCGCTTGCCTTTGCCGTGCCGATATCCATACCGCGGTATATCTGCATCGAGTCAAGCGATATAATCTCAGCCCCCAGTGCCTCGGCTAATCTTACCGACAGTGCAGTCTTTCCCGACGCCGTAGGCCCCGTTAATGCAATAGCTTTTATTTTAGGCATTGTGAAATCCACTCTGCAATATCCGCGAATACCTCGTCGCGGCAGGTTTCGTTGAACAGCTCGTGGCGCGCACCCTCGTAGATCTTGAGCGTGAGGCTTGAGCAGCCGCCCATAAGCATATGCTTGTATACGTAGGCAACACCGCGTCCGTACTGTCCGACGGGGTCCATATCACCGCTCATAATAAGAGTCGGCATATTCTTCGGATACGAGTTAAACCACTTCTTTGAGTTTGAGGCGCTTATCATACGGAAAAGCTCGTTATAGCCCTCAAGAGTGAAAATAAAGCTGGTAAATTCATCCTCGTCCCTGTCGGCAACCGCCTGAATATCTCGCGTGAGCCAGGCGTTTTTGCCCTCGGATTTGTCGAATTTTGAGTTATAGCCCGAAAACGCAAGCCCCGCCACGAATCTTGAGCGGTATCTTTTTCCGCGGAAAAGTGCGATAAGAGCTATGAGCGCGCGTCCTATCGGAAGCATAAGCTTGTGAGGACCGCCCGTTCCGTGAATTATATGACCGACTACCGTATGAGGATATCTCTCAACGTAAAGCCTCGATAAAAACGAGCCCATGCTGTGTCCCATAAGGACGATAGGTATACCCGAATAACGCTCACGCAGAGTGCGGTTGAGCTGGTGCATATCGCGAAGAAGACAGGTCGTTGCGTCCTCGTCGGCAAAATAGCCGAAGTCGTCGTCAGAGGATACGCTCTTACCGTGACCAAGGTGATGGTTTGCGGCAAGGACGAATCCGCGCTCGGTTAAATAAGCGGCGAGCTTTGCGTAGCGTCCTGGGTGGTCGACCATTCCGTGCGCAAGCTGTACTACGCCCAGCACGCCCCCCATCGCAGGCTCAAAGATATCTGCGACTATACGGCTCTTCTTGTCGGCAGAGGGGTAGGTAATCTCATGCTTGTTATACATACTCTTTATCCCCCTGATTGAAATTTAATGCTGGTTTCTGTTAATAGCCTCTACGACCTCGGCTGCCGTGGGCATTGCAGACGCCACGCCCTTACGGGATATGCACACCGACGCTGCCGCGCAGGCAAAGGCAACCGCTGAGAGAATGTTGCCGCCGCACCTCAGATACTCAAAGGTAAGGGCTGCCGCAAAGGCGTCGCCCGCGCCCGTGAGGTCTGCAAGAGCCTCAGGCTTGTACGAGGTTATCATATTACATCTTTTTCCGTCGTAAATGAACGCGCCGCGAGAGCCGAGCGTAAGCACGACGTACTTCGTTTTCATCTTTTCGTAAAGCTGGTAAGCCGCGCGAAGCCACGAGTCGGTACCGACGGCGGCAGTTCCCGTGTATTCCTCAATTTCCTTTTCGTTGAGAATAACTACCTCGCTTGCGGGAACGTTCTCAATGGGCTGTGCCTTTGAGGCAGGCGACATACTGAGAAACAGAGGTATGCCGCGAGAGGCGGCTATCTTAGCCGTGCTGACCACGGTGGAGAAGGGAACGTCAAGACCGATATATACTGCGTCGGGCTGGCAGTCAAATGCGGGAAACACGCTTTCCTGAGTGATTTGCGAGTTAGCACCCGGGTAAATAATCCTTCTTGACGAGCCGTCTGCTTCCTTGATAAGCACCGAAAAGCCCGTGGGAAAATCGTGGTCGACCTTAATACCCGCAGTATCAAGACCGAATTCCTTATATAGCTTAAAGAGCTTTTGTCCGTGGACGTCAGCGCCAAGCTTGGTTAAAAAGGTGCACTCCGCGCCGAGCTTCGTCAGCGCTACGGCTACGTTTGCGCCGCCACCGCCCGGGGTGTAGGCAACGCCGCCGTCGTCGCTTACCGTCGCGCCTGCATCGGGAAGCTTGAAAAGGTTCATCGAAAGATCCATAGTAGAGCATCCGATTACGAGTATTTTATTTGCCATTTCCGTGTTCCTTTCCACTCAACTGTTAGTTCGTTTTTTTGCTTTACGCAGGTAGTGTGCCGTATTCCCGTCAGTCGCCCGTTACGGAGAGCTTGAAAACTCCTGAGCCGGGAAGCGTCTTTTCGGCAAGCACGCCCTCACGCTCACGGCAGGTGAATATGAAGCTCTGGTGTCCCTCGTCCACGAGAGCACCGATAGCCTTCATCATTGCCGCGGCTCTTATGTTGTCCTGATTTGCAAAGGTTTCGTCAAAGCAGATAGGCGGCTTTTCTGAGAAAAGCATATCCACCAGCGCAAGACGCACCGCAACGTAGGTAAGGTCGCGCGTGCCGCCCGACAGATAGTCAACCGACTTTTCACGCACCTCGTCGCTCGTGAAGCTTACCTTGAGCGCCTCGTCCACCGTAAGGGCGGAATACTTCTTTGCGGTCATAACCTCAAGCATTTTCGTCGCGTACTCACCGAGCCTCGGTGAAATCTCGGCGCGAAGGTTATCCTGCGCGGAGCTTATCGCGCGCTCTGCAACGTAGTACGCCTTGTGCTTTGCGCGAAGCTCCTCAATCTTACCCTCAAGCTCCTGGATACGCGAGTGAAGCTCACCCGAATCCGAAATCTTGAGCTTGAGCGCGGCAAGGTCGCCCTCGACGCTCCACATAAGGCTCTGCTGCTCGTCAATAGTAGCCCTTGCCTCTGCAAGTCCCGTTATAATTTCCTCGTGGTTCATACCGGAGAGAATCTTTCTCTTAATGGGTGCAACCTGCGCCCTGATATCAATCTCGCTCTTGTCCTGAAGAGTGCGCCTGATTTCTCTGACGGTGATTTCCATATCGTTCTTCAGGAAAAGCAGTCTTTCCTTTTCGGCAAGAAACTCCTCGACGCGTCCTTCAAGGCTGTCAAGAAACTCGCCAAGCCCCGAAAGAGGCGGATTCTCGCTGAAGCGTATTGCAACGCGAAGAAGCTCGCCGCGTGCGTTCTCGCTGTCTATCTTTGCACGCTCAAGCGCGGTGCGCGCGTTGTCGAGGTTGTTCATCATCGTATCGCGCTTGCGTCTTGCCTCTGCGATTACGGCAAGCTTTGCGCGAAGCTCGTCAGCGTTCTCACAAGAGAAGCTCTTTACAAGAGCGTCAAGCTCACGCGAGGCGGATACGAATTTCGTGCCTGCAAATATCGCACCGCCCGCGGCTGCTACTGCTCCTGCAATAGCGAGCACCAAAAGCGGTGTAGTGAGTGCGGGTGCGGCTACAACGGCAACGAGTGCCGCGAGCGCAAGAAGCAGTGCACCGACGGTGCCCGCTGCAAAAAGGATTTTTCTTAGCGAGAGCTTGCCGACCTTAGTGCCAAGGGCAATCTCACCGCCAAGGGTGTCCGAGGTTTCGATTGCGCCCTCGATTTCCTTGGTTATTCCAACCGCGCTCTTTTCCTTGTTATAGGCGTCCTGTGCCTCCGTAAGTCTTGTGTATGCGTCGTCGACGCTCCGTCTTGCAACCGCGATTTCGGTGAGATAATCCCTGTCGGGAACGAATCCGTTTACCGCGCTTTCCTTGATAAAGCTCTCATACTCCTGTGCGGCAGCCTCGCTCTTTTCCTCAAGCTCGTGCAGCGTTTCAAAGGTCTGTATCAGCATCACGTTGCGGTAGCACTCGTCAAGGTCAAGAAGCTTGTCGCGCTTTACCTGTGCCTCGTCGCGTCTTGCGCGAAGCTCGTGAAGCTCCGCCTCCTTTGCAAGAATCTGTCTGTTGGCGTCCTCAGCCGTGCGAAGCCTTTCCTCAAGCTCGTCCTTGCGGTGTATGAGGTCTATGATAGCGCCGCCCGTATGTCCCTGATGGATTAGCGACTCCATCTTGTCGGTAATACGCATAAGCGCCCTTTGCGTGTTTATTCTCTCGTTGCCCGAGAAAAGTATGTTCTCAATTGCTTCCTTGACCGAGCCCTCCTCGATAGAGGCGTCGCCCACCTGACCGAGATATGCGGTGTTTTCAAAAAGCTCTCTTGACACACCGAAGAATACCTCTCCCGCGGGAAGCTTTCCGAATGCGGGCGTGCCGTTTTCAAGGTCGATGATAGAGGACTCCTCCTTGTACATCACGCGCCCCTGAGATTCGGTGGTGACGGTGGAGCGGTTTATGAGATAGCTCTTGCCCTTTACCTTGACCTGCATAGAGCCCTCTGCAATACCGCTTTGCCAGTTTATTCTTCTGCGCCTCTCGGAGAGAGTCCCCTCGGTTTCGGTGGTTTCAAAGCCGTAGAGCATATACTTGATGAACGAGGCAATAGTGCTCTTGCCCGATTCGTTAGCGCCCTCAATTACGTTGAGTCCGTCGGAAAAATCAAGGGTAAGATTTTTCAGTCTGCCGAAGCATCTTATGTCAATTCTTTCGATTATCATAGGCGTTTTCCTTTCGTGAGTCTTATGCTCATTCCTCGTCGTCCATAGCGCCCGAGAGGAATTTTATTGCGCGGGGCACGGAGTCCTTGGAATTGTACCACGGCTCCTCCTGGTAATTGTAGTCGAATTTCTTGCAGAACCAGCTGACGTCATCCGAAAGCGTCGCGAGGTAGGCGTTTTCGATTTTCTGAACGTCGTCAAAAAGCTCGCGGAAGAGTCTTTTGTTCATCTTCTTCCTCGCGTAGCCGATAAAGCTCTCGTAGTGGGGCAGACAGAAGTAGGGCTGCGCCCTGAGCTTCGTGCGGAAGTCGTCATCCCTTTCATAAAGGTACACGGCGGTCGATATCATCGCGTCGAGATTGCGTCCGATTCTTCCGCACACGTAGCAATCCGAGTTAAGCTTCTCTATGTGCGAAAGCGACGGCGCAGACACGTCACCGATAAGCGCTCTTGCGCCCACCTTTTTCTTGAGCTCGTCAAGATGGCTTTCAAGTATCAGCCCCATACCGAGCATACGCTTCCTTACGAGCATCATTCCGTAGTGCTTTCCGCAGAAGCCCTGCTCGTTGGTCTTTATTCTTATATCGGGCTCCATCATAGACGCACCGAGAATTATGTCGAGCTCATCACGCTGCAGACGGCGGTACAGCCGACAGAACGGACACCCAAGCGCCGCGTCGTCACGGCAGGCGTCAAATTCCTCGTTTACGGGAATTGTGAAAATCTGTTCCATAGGGTTTACAAAAATCCTTCTTTAAAAAATGGTAAAAATTGCTGAAAACTGAATAATTTAACAGAACCTGAGGCATCGCGGTACTTGAAAAAATAACGAAGTTATGATAAAATATTATAAAATAATATATTTCTCTTCCATTATACATTATTTCCATTCGGTTTTCAAGGGGGCAAACGAAAAATGTTCCACAGAAATTATAAGATATGCGAGGACATAGTCCTCGGCGAGAGGGCAACGGTTATATCGGGACTCGGCAGCTACGACCTTGCCGACACTCTGGAGTGCGGTCAGTGCTTCAGACACGTAAGGCTCGTCGGCGGAGCGGGCTACACCGATTCGTCAGCCGAGGCTGAACAGGTGCTGTCGCGCACAGAGAAAAGAGCCTCGGCGAAAAGAGAATATCCCGAGGGCTATACCGAGTATCTCACGGTCGCGTGCGGCAGAGTGCTCAGAATAGGGCAGAGGACTCGCGGTGAGCTTATTCTGTACGGCGTGACGCCGGACGAGGTAGAGGGTGACGTGGCGAGATTTCTCTCGCTCGACAAGGACTTTGACCGAGTACGCGAGGAAATAAAGCAGCGCTGTGATATCCCGATGCTTCACACGCTTGCCGACGAATCGGCGGGCATCGCGATTCTTACACAGGAGCCGTGGGAGACGGTCTTTTCCTTTATCATATCCCAGAACAATAACATTCCGAGAATAAGGAAGATAATAAGAGCGCTTTGTGCCCACTACGGAAAAAATCTCTCACAGACCGCGGGAGTATGCCCGATAACGGCAGAGGCGATTTGTGACGGAGAATGTCAGGGGTGCGGTATATGCTTCAGCTTTCCTGAGTGCGATGCCGTTCTTCGTGACGGAGGCGAGGGACTGTCTGCGGCTAAGGTCGGCTTCAGACACCGCTATCTTATGAGCCTGTGCACGCTCGTTAAGGACGGATCGCTTGAGTTTGACAAAATCAAGGAAAAGCATTCGCTTGATTTCACGCTCGAGAGCTTAAAGCGTGTGGTAGGTATAGGGGATAAGGTTGCCTCGTGCGCGGCGCTTTTTGCCTTTGAAAACTACGACGCGTTCCCCGTTGACGTGTGGATAAAGCGAGCTATCGATACCTACTTCGACGGCAAGCTTGACGCCGCCGCACTTGGCGAATACGCGGGAATTGCCCAGCAGTACATATTCCACGGAATAAGAAATCTGTCACAGAATTAAAAAAGAACTAAGAGGCTGTCTCGTTTTGTAATCTCGTTAATAAAAACACCGTCGCTGGCGCATTGTTGCATACAGCGACGGTGTTTCTTATAAGGTTATTTACTTTTTGGCGGTTTTGCAGACTCCTGATTTTTCTTCTTGTAATAATCCCATATTGCAAATTTTTGTTTTCTTCTATTTTCCTTTGTTATGCTTTTTGGGGGCTTGTTCTTCTTCAAAAAAGGTGATTTAGGCATCGTGGTTACCTCCGATAATGAATTCCGAGCTGTCGGCGAAAATTCCTTCGTCAATCATCATGTTTATTCTTCTGGAAATGTCAGCGCTCGGCTCGCTTCTGCTCTTGCCTCTGCATAAAATGTTTTTGAATTTGTAAAGAGGCGTGGAATAGATTATATTGAATTGATTTTCATAAAAATACAGCACGTACCAATGCTCCATTCTCACCGAGTACTGAATAGCCATTATAATGGCGGTTTGTGTCGATTTATCTAAAGTAAATTGACAGGTAAGGTTATTGAATAAGGCTTTGTTAAGCTTGTCGTATTCTTCGTAAAAGCAAACCCGTTCTCTCTGATGATCTGGCATAGCAAAATATTCGTTTAATAAATTCCTGATGTACGTGCTGCGTTTCATTCCTGCATCTTCAATGCGTGTAAATAACTCGGCATAAAAATCCTCGTTTCTTACGTTGAATCTGATGTTGATAGTATCGTCGCATTCATCGTCTTCCTCAAAATACGAATAATCAAAATATTCTGTCATTGAATCGATGACCTTTTCCTGCATAGCTTTTGATATGCTTGCTTTAACGCTCCTTTCTAGGAATGCGCGTAATTTATTTTTTTTGCTTTTACGGTGCTGAATGATGTTGGGGAGCATTTTGTTATAAAATCTGTTCGTGGACTTTTCATCGGATTCGTCGAAGCCTCTCTTTGACGCTTCAGCATCGATAAGCTTTTTTAAAAGTGCCGGAACACGAATGCTCATTGTTTGTGGATAAAATATGTTTCTCATAATCAAAGTATAACACAAACGTAATGCAAAGTCAGTATAATATATAATTATACAGTGTAATACAATTCCAACCTTCGATGTGCTCTATTGCTAATGTAAAAATTGTGGTAAAATATTGGTGCAACCAAAAATCGGTTGACAATTTTGAAGGGAGGTGATATAATGAAAAAAATATTTATTTCCAAAAAGGCGTTGAAGCATTCCTCAAAAGGTAGCTTTAAATGTCCAGAGATGGTAAGCGACAATATAAAATGACCGGTGGTGGTCATGGACAAGAAAATATAGACTATCTCAAAACCCGTAATATTTCGCATGAAATTGTATTTGAATATGACAATGGTGTAAGGAGAGGTAATGTCTCTATACACAGAAGAACTAATCATCGTACGGGTGATATGCAGTGTTGGTTTCCTGAGACGTGGAATGGGGAAGATATTGCAGAAGCGGGACGACATGTCATGTCTTTGAAGAAAAATCAAAAGCGTGAGAACGGAAAAATTCATTGGGGCAGACATAGAAATGTTTCTGTGGGCGTGTATACTGACAATGGATTTATATCTACGATTTTGCCTAACTATGAACAAAAAGGAGAACGCAAGTATGTCAAGAAAAAGAACTGAGCCTATCACTGCAGAATCCATAAGAAATGAAATATCCGTATGGATTGCGGATGACGGTAAAAGCGGCGGTGCGTGGGATATGTATGTTATCTCTACCGTCAAGAATATGAAGAAAAGCTATGACGTTACGATGCAGTATCTGAAGGATGTCACGAAGGAACACTTTGATTTTATCATTGAAGGGATAGAGGAAGTGGTTCATCATTTCGGAAGAATTGAGATGGTGGAGCTTATTGAGTCTCTGTACGCAAAATTTTACGGCGACGATAAAGGCACCGACCTTTACCGCGAAAACGTTGAGCCTCTTCGAGCAGTAATAAAAGAATAAAAAGCGAGCAGTAGTAAAAAACCATAAAGTAAACAAAACTATGAAAAAGGCAAGACTTGAGTCGGCTGATGAAAAATACGAAGAGACTCTGCGTACTTATCTGACGAATCCCACGGAGGATAAAATGTCGAAGGAACTGAGGTCTATCAGAGATAGGCTTGTCGCCTATATGGAAGCAGAACTTTCGTAAAATGCAGCTCGTTTTGTGCAACAAAAAGCACCGTATATGCAAACTAAAGGTTGCATATACGGTGCTTTTTGTATTATTTCTTTACTTCTTCCATAATGAAGGCTTCAAGAATATCGCCTTCCTTTATGTCGTTGAATTTAGCGAGTCCGACACCGCACTCGTAGCCCTCGGCTACCTCGCGCATATCGTCCTTAAAGCGCTTGAGTGAGGAAATCTTATCCTCAAAGATTACGATACCGTCGCGAACCACGCGTATCTGCGACTGACGGGTAATCTTGCCGCTCTTTACGTAGCAGCCCGCGATAGTGCCGACGTTGGGCACTCTTATCGTCTGGCGTACCTCGGCGTGACCGAGAAGCA
>CAZDON010000031.1:0-471 GCA_964507065.1 uncultured Ruminococcus sp.
GTGCACGCGCTCCGCGGCGTGTCTGTTTCATTCAGACAGAAAGAGTTCGTGTCCATTCTCGGCCCGTCGGGCTGCGGAAAGACCACTCTGCTTAACATCATCGGCGGTCTTGACCACTATACCTCAGGCGACCTCGTAATCGGTGGAAAAAGCACGAAATCCTTCTCCGACAAGGACTGGGACGTGTACAGAAATCACCGCGTCGGCTTTATCTTCCAGAGCTACAACCTTATCCCCCACCAGTCGGTGCTCGGAAACGTTGAGCTCGCCCTCACTATTGCGGGCATCGATAAGGAGGAGCGCACGAGGCGCGCAAAGCGCGCGCTCGACCGCGTAGGTCTTTCCGACCAGTACCACAAAAGACCGAATCAGCTCTCAGGCGGTCAGTGCCAGAGAGTTGCGATAGCAAGAGCGCTGGTTAACGACCCCGAAATACTTCTTGCCGACGAGCCTACCGGTGCGTTAGACACC
>CAZDON010000031.1:481-17996 GCA_964507065.1 uncultured Ruminococcus sp.
GAGAGGCTGGTTATCATGGTAACTCACAACCCCGAGCTTGCCGAGCAGTATTCCTCAAGAATTATCAAGCTCGTCGACGGTGAGGTTACCCACGACTCAAACCCCTTCCGTGAGGAGGACGAGCTTGCCGAGTGCAGAAGAATTGACGAGGAAAAGCTCGTGCGTGAGGAGGCGGAGTACGCCGCGGCGGTAGAACAGGCAGAAAAGACGGGCAAGAGGGTAAGGCGTGTCAAGAAAAAGGCTGAGCGCGCGAAGATGTCCTTCTTCACCGCGTTTATGCTCTCGCTGAAAAATCTCTTTACCAAAAAGGGGCGCACGACGCTCACAGCCTTTGCAGGCTCTATCGGTATTATCGGTATCGCCCTGATACTTGCGGTATCTCAGGGTATGACCGCGTATATCGACCACGTTCAGGAAACCACCCTCTCGGCATACCCGCTGACGCTTGAGAGCACCGCGGTCGACGCAAGTGAGCTTATCACGAGCATACTCGGACAGAACGACGACGATACCACTCACGAAAACGACGCGGTATACAAGGACCCGCTGATTGCCGAGCTCGTCAGCGCGCTCAGCAAGATAGAGGCAAATGAAAACGACCTCGCGGCACTCAAGGCTCATATTGAAAGCGAGCTTAAGAACGAGGAAAGCGAGCTTTATTCGGCGCTTTCGGGAATACAGTATTCCTACAACATTAATATCCCGATTTACACGCTTAATCAGGACGGAAACATTATAAAGTCCGACGCCTCGGAGCTTATGCGCGATATGCTTGCCGAGTTTATGATAGGTCTTGCCACCAAGGGCGAGAGCTCAGGCTCGTCCGACACCACGCTCGGACAGGGAACCTCAGACGGTATGAGCGGCAGTATGATGAGCACTATGATGGGTGTCCAGATGTGGGAGGAAATGCTCCCCGGGCTTCCCGACGCTGACGGAAACCGCGACCTCGTCAACCCGATTCTCAAGGATCAGTACCAAATAGTCGAGGGCAAGTGGCCTGAGGCGAAGGACGAGGTGGTGCTCGTGCTTAACGGCAAGAACGAGCTTGACGACCTCACGCTCTACGCTCTGGGACTTTTAAGCGAGGCTGACATCGACGCGATAATCGACGCGGCAGTCAATAAGACCGAGATGCCCGAAACCACCTCAAGGTGGGAGTACAGCGAGATAATGGCGCTCACCTTCAAGACCATATTCCCCTACCAGTTCTATCAGCCCATTAATGCCGAAAAAACCCTGTACGCAGACTTTTCGGGCAACAAGACCATACTTGATATGCTCTACAAGAGCGATAACACCCTCGGACTTAAGGTCGTCGGTATTATCAAGCCCGACGAGAATGCCGAAACCACTATGCTCACGGGCTCTATTGCCTACACCTACGCGCTTACCGAGCATATTATTACCGAGGCTCTCAACTCCGACGTAGTTAAGGCACAGCTTGCAAATCCCGACGTTGACGTGCTTACGGGACTTCCCTTCAAGAGCACCTCTGGCAAGCTTACCGACGCCGAGAAAAAGACCGAATTTCTTCAGTACGTAGAGGGACTCTCCACCGAGGAGCGTGCCGAGGTCTACGTGAAGATTCAGTGCCTTAAGGCAGTCGAGGAAAATCTTGACGCGGGCGTTGAGGCTGTGTTTGCCACTCAGCTTTCCGACGAGGCTAAGATCAAGGCGGCAATTTCCGCCTCCATCGGTGCGTCCTCAGGCGTAAACTCGGACAGCCTCGCACAGTACCTTGAGGGTCTTTCCTACGAGGAGCTTAAGGAAATGATTCGTCCGAGCATTGAGGAAATGGTGGCGCAGGATATCACTACGCGGACCGAGAGCGCGCTCGCCGCTATGCCCGACGAGATGAAGGCGGCTGCCCTCACGGCAGAGCTTAACGACGCTACGGTAACCACCGACGAGAAATTCGCCCTCTACTACGACGAGATTACCGAGTTTTCGGACTCGACGTACGACGAGGTGCTTGAGAAAATCGGCTGCGTTGACCTCGATTCACCGAACAAGATAAATCTCTTTGCGTCGACCTTTGAGAACAAGGACGTCATCGTAGCGGAAATCGACGAGTACAACTCCACCGTTCCCAAGGAAAAGCAGATAGCCTACACCGATATTCTCGGCATTATGATGTCGTCGATAACGACCATCATTAACGCCATCACCTACGTGCTTATCGCATTCGTAGCAATTTCTCTCGTCGTTTCCTCGATAATGATAGGCGTTATTACGCTCATATCCGTTCAGGAAAGAACGAAGGAAATCGGTGTGCTTCGCGCAATCGGCGCCTCGAAGCGCGACGTATCCTCTATGTTCAACGCGGAAACGATTATCATCGGTCTTTGCGCGGGACTTCTCGGAGTCACCGTCACCTACGTTCTCACGATACCGATTAACATTATCCTCTACGCACTCACGGGAATCGCTAACCTCAGAGCAATTCTGCCCGTATCGGCGGCGGCAATACTCGTGCTGATAAGCGTAGGACTTACGCTCATTTCGGGTCTTATCCCCTCAAGAAGCGCGGCTAAGAAGGACCCCGTAGTAGCACTGAGAACAGAATAACTATCTTTTTGCAAAGAGAAACAGGCACTGCAACCTAGTTGCAGTGCCCCTTTTCTATTAATCATCACGCCCCGCCCTACAACAACCCCGCGTCAGCGGGACTTCATCCGTCTGGGGACGGACTTAATCGCGTAGCGACTTCTTCCGCGAAGCGGATTTCATCGGCGGCACGCCGCACCTTTAGTGCCTAGTGGCTGATGCCTTTTGACTACTCATCCACCGCAAGCAGTCCCCCGAGTTTGCCCTGCAAACTCTAAGGACACTTGTGTCCCTATTCCCATCACAAGGGAAGGCTTGCCCCTAGTGCCTACTCACTAATGCCTAATGCCTCTACTCCTCAGGCTTTTCAATCTTATACCCAAGCTTGAGTATAAGCCTCAGGGTTTCGAGCGCGGTGTTTCTGTCGAACTCCTTTTCCGATTCGGGAAGCGCGTCGTATTCGACGAGGCAGGGGTGCTGTCTTTTCTCGTCGTCGCGAGAGGTACCGTATACCCAGCCCTGCTCCATTCTCGTTTTGCTCCACACCTCGTGGGTGTTTTTCGCAAGCGCCTCGGTAAGCTCCGATATCGAATCGGGAAGAGCCACGCCGCTCGTATCAACGGGCTTTGGCTCGTAGCGCCGCTCTTCCGTCGCGCTCTCACCCTTCGCGTCCGCCTTTGCCTGAGCCTGTCTTAGCGCCTGCATCTTCTTGCGAAGCGCCTCTGCCTTTGCCCTGATGCTGCTTATAGCCTCGCTGCTGACGGGCGGCTGCTGGGGCGGTGTCGGCTTTTTAAAGGGATTAAACGGTGAGGGTGCTCTTTCCTCGCCGGCGGGAGCAAGACCTGCTGCTGCCTCAGCGTCCTCTATGCTCTCTACCTCAGGGAAATAGGTTATCTCGTCGCCCTCGTATCTCGCCTCCTGCCAAGCCTTGCTGAAGGGAGCTACGCAAAGTCCGCGTTCTACCCTCTTGCCGAGAAGCTTGATGTCGAAGAGCTGGCTTCTTATACCCTGCGTATCCTTTTCTTCCGCGGCGGCAAAGCCAGAAAAGGCACGGTAGGAATCCACGTCGGCAATTTCGGTAATTATGGGATACTGTCTTGCGTGCATAATCAGCGCCTCGCCCTTTTCCTTTGAAAGGCGCTGAAGCTCAGACTCGGAAATAAGCCTTCTTACGCCCTCGGTGCTGGAATAGGTCGAGCCGCAAAGCGCGCTTATTTCCTGAAGAAGCGAAAGCTCCTTCGAGGTGAGGAACACCCAGTTGTCACAGTTGCCCTTTATCGTATCGGCATCCTCGCCGTACTTACCCTTGAGCTGATGATAGCTCTGCACGATGAGATAAAATCTCATATTACGGCTTCTCGCAGCCGAAATCATTGAGGGCATATCGGGAATTTTCGGTATATTACAGAACTCGTCAAGCACGAAATTCACTCTTACGGGAAGCCTCTTGTCGGGCGTGCTCTGAGCGACGCCTATGAGCGTTTCGTAAACCTGCTTTATAAAGGTCGTGACGAGGAAGTGATAGGTCGTTTTTTCGTCGGGAACTATGATATACACGGCGGTTTTCTGCTTTCCGAAGCTGCTCATATCAATGGTGTTGCCCGCAAGCTTTGCGGAAAGATTCTTCTGTGCCACGAAGATTCTTACCATACTGAAGAGCGTTGAATAAATGCACCTCAGGGTATTATCGGGCACGGAAAGGACGCCCTTATAGTTTATCGCGCACAGCGAGTCGTCGGTCATCTTATCGCTGAGCTCCTCAAGTATATCCTCGCAGTCCTGACTGCAAAGCCTGGCAAGCGACGCGGGGTTTACCTCCTCGGGCCTTCCGCACTCCATAAGTAAAAGAAGATTCGCAAGCGCAAAGGAGCTTGCCGCCTCTGCCCAATAAATGTCCTTGGTATTCTTGAAGGTAGGCTCCGCTATCGTGGCAACGAAGTCGTTGAGCATTGCGGTAGCCTCGTCCACCCTGCCCTCCTTATAGAGCGTATAGGGCACGAAAAGAGGGTTCCACATATCACCCTTGTCAAGGTCACGGAAGTTTATCGTCACGATATTGTAGCCCTGACTCTTTACGTAGCCTGAGGTCTTTTGAAAAAGCTCGCCCTTGGGGTCCGTCGCGATAAAGGACTCGCCTGCCGCCGCAAAGAGATTAAGAAGCGGCATACCGAAAAGCCTCGTTTTCTTTGATCCCGTCGAGCCGAATATAAGCGTATGCGTGTCCTTGTCGTCAACGTAGCCCGAAACACCGTTTGAAAGAAGCGGAAGTCCCGCGACCGAGCCCGCCTTGCCGAACTCGACGAAGCTGCCCGACGCCTCGATTTCTTCGCGGGTTGCCCATCTCGTTTCCTGATTATGGTTCAGGTATTTACTGTATATGTATCTGTTATCGTTCACTGATTATCCTCCTTCTGCCGCGTGGCTGTCCCCGTACGCCACCTAAAAGCCTATTCCGTGCTTCGTCAGCTTGTGACACATAACGCGGACGTATTCACCCTCGCGCGAGAACCTGCTCACCGCAGCCGCATCAAGCACGCCGCGCACGCTTCCTCGCTCCGAATAAACGCTGTACGCTATATCGTAGCCCATCATCTTCACGGTCTTGAAGCCGTCAAAGAGCTTCGTTTCCTTGATGAGGTCTATCGACTGTGACAAAACCTCACGCGCCCCCTCGTCAAGGGTAAGACCGCAAACGGCGATTCGCTCCTCAAGATACTGAAGAAGCATTTTAGAGGTCGGCGGAGCAATTGATATCGACTCAATACGCAAAAACGCCGACACCACCGAGCGCAGACGCGAAAGCTCTGCCTCGTCAGCGCTGCCGTCAACCGAAAATACGATAAGCCAGCCGTCGCTGTTGTCCGCAAGGTACTCAAGGAAATTGATAAAATATCGCTCCTCGCAATGTCCAAGCCACTCGTCGATATGAACGAAAATTATTCCGCGGTACTCGCTCCTGAAGCCTGCCGCACACTCCACCTCGTCCATAAAGCGGACTATCTCGGTAAACTTCTCGTGGGGGCTGCAATAGCTTAAGTAGTATTCAAAATACCTTACGTCACCGTAGAAATCCAGAAGATTTTCCTTTTCTGCAAGAAAATCCGAAAGAAGCTTAAGAAGCAGCGTGCGTCCTGAGCCCGATTTGCTCACCAGAAATATATCGGGAAGAATCACGGGCGCTCCCTTGGGAAGCGAGCTTATATTCCCCGAAAGATTATCCCACTTTTCTATAAGCCGCCTAAAATCCGAATAGCCGTCCTTTGCCTTAATTACGTCAAGAGTACTCATTTTTCCCTCCCGGTTGGTTTTCGAAGGATTGCTCCTCTCATAATCTTTATTCTAACACTTATTTTATGATTTGTAAAGAAATTTCTCAGATAAAGCTCATAAAGTGAGAAAATCGGGGATTGACTAAAGCCGCCTTTCGTGCTAAAATTATTAAGCACGGATAAAGGAAAGGAAAATAAAAATGAACGAAAAGGACCTTCGTGAAATAAGACGGCGCTTTCGCCCCGATAGAAATAATATAGCAAAAATAAAGGGCTGCATCGTAAACGGTGAGGGAAAAATAGTAACGAAAATCACACAGTCAATGCTGACCGGGGAATCAAGCGTTGCCGAAAGGCTGCTGGGAGTGATGAAAAAGCCCCTTAGCGGCAAGCTCGGCACGAATCTTACAGACGTTGAATACTCGACGAAGCAGGTCGCGGAAAGTGAGCGTCACAGGCTTCTTATGAGGCTTCGCGACAGTGAGCTTGAGGACGAGGAGGCACTCGGTGCGCTCTTTGAGCGTATTGCCGCGTCGCTTAAGCTTGATAGCGGCTACGCAATTCTTCTTGGAAGCGATATTTACGACGTCCCGGGATATTCAAAGGACGGCACACTTACAGAATCGTGCGAGAGATTCTCGTACATAATATGCGCTATATGCGCGCTAAAGACGCTCCCCGAGGCAATAACGCTTGGCGAGGGGGACGGCAAATTCCACCTACTGAACGTATCGGGTGCGCTCGGTGCGTGCGAGCTTGGCTTTATGTTCCCCGCCTTTGACGAAAGAAGAACGAATATCTACGGAGCCCTTCTTTACAGAAGAAATTTAGGTGAGGCTTACCCCGAATTTTGCGAGGAGGTGCTTGACTGTGAGGGCGGACTTTCACCGAATACCCAGCGTGCCGCGTTCTCTGAATGCCTCGCGTCGTCACTCGGTGAGGAGCTTACTCTTGAGGTAATAAGCTCCCTTTACAAGCAGGTAGAGGAAATCGAGGAGGAGGCAAGGGCTGAAAAAACGGGCGAGCCTCTCACCCTCGCTAAGGATACGCTGAGGAATATGCTGGGATGCTGCGGAGTAGGTGAGGATAAGCTTGACGCACTCTCTCAGGAGCTTGACGAAAGCTTCGGTAAAAACGTGCTTCTCACACCGAGAAACATCGTAAAAACGAGCCGCTTTGATATCACCTCGCCTGAGGTAAGCGTCAAGGTTTCACCTGAGCACAGGGACCTCGTAACCACCCAGACCATAGGCGGAGTAAAGTATCTTATGATACGCGTCGACGGCGGAATTGAGGTTAATGGAATAAATATCAATCTCAACGAAGAATGAAGAACCACAAAAACGAGGAAATTCCACAGAATTTCCTCGTTTAATATTTTTGATTAACAGTTCTCGCTATATCAAAATATCATAAATCATAATCGGTCTTTTTCGGTCTTACCAAATATGGCATCACGGGGGATAGACAGATTTGAGGAAGAAGCGTCGATTCTCAAGACGTTAGTCGTACAAGCGTACGACGAGTCTTGAGAGCGGCGGTAGAAAAGTCCACTCACGCTTTTAAAATTCGAAGAATTTTTAAAGCGTTTCTTCTCGGCTCTCTCTTATGTAAAACTCTTTCAATAAAATCCTTGGCTTTTCGGTCTTACCAAATATGTCATCACCCCAACGCAAAGCGAAGAATATCTATGTTGTCCTCGCTGTATTCAAGCTCCTCTGATAGCATTCTCGCGCACTCAAATATGCCGTATTTGTCAACTATTGTAGGCATACCAAGCACACAAGCGAGGATTTGCTCAAGCGCAAGAGCGAGTCTTAGTCCCGAAATCATCTCTGCTTCGCTACAGGCAGGCGATGCGTATCTGAAGATAAAGTACGCAAGCGCACGCTGGAGAGGCTCGTCGTACAGCGTGCTCCTTTTTCTCTTCAGCGCAAGGGTAAGCAGTCCCTGCGTGTCATCACTCATATACTCAAGGGCGGGCAGAACGCCAGCCACCCTCTCACATAGCTCCCTCTCGGTGATTTTACAGAGGTGACGTATCTCTTCTACTCTATCCTCGTACTCTACGGTGCTTCGCCCAAGGCTCTCGTATATTCTATCTCTTTCGCGCCTGATATCAAAGCCCGCGGGGGCTTCGGGAACAACGGCGCTCTCGCCCTCGGCGGTGGGAATAAGCTCGCCCCAGCCGTCGCTCGTAAGTATAAGCTCCGCTGCCGCCTCGCAGCAAAGGCCCACGCCGCACTCCTGCACACCGCCGCACTCGTGGTAAAATCTGGGGTGCTCTCTACATATATCCGAAAGATAATCCTCACCGAGAGAGAGAATTATATCGCACAGCCCGTCGTCTGTGAGTCTGGGGCAGCTTCCGTCCTCACGCATCGTAAAGCAAGCCCCGCCCTCGCTAAGCGTAATATCCCCACACAGATTCGTGCCGTGCAAGGCGTCGCACTCGCGGTACTTCGCATGCGTGCCCCCGTCAATATCTATTTCCCAGCCGATACAGCAGCTATGGCGGCACTTATCGGCAATACACTTGAAATTCCGAATATAGCTTGGTCCCAGCATAAATCCCCCGAATATTTTGATATACCTAATTATATCCCAAGGGGTAGAGAAAGTCAATATTCGCACGCTTTTCGCGCGTGGGGTATTGCAAAATATTTTAAAGTGTGTTAAACTATCCTTGTAAATCTTAGTTTTAAAGGGGTAACGCGCTATGGAGCCTAAAATCGTAATCCGGAATATCGGCGGTCTTGAGGTAAAATCAATAGAGAAAAAGGTCGGCTGTCTTACACTCAGCTTCAGCGAATTCGGCACCTTTACCGTAATCGGCTGTGACAAGGACGTAACTCACGTCGAAGTACCGAGGGTAGTTGACGACGCTACCTGCGTAGGTATTCAGGCGTACGCCTTTGCGGACTGCATCTCGCTTAAGTCCATTGAGCTTCCTCAGTTTGATTTCAACGAGTGGCTCAAATGCTCAAGCCATACCTTTGGTATTCTCGGAAAGGGCGCGTTCAAGAACTGTAAATCGCTTGAGAAAATCGTGCTCCCCAGCGGAGTTCAGTATCTTTACCCCGAAGCCTTTGCGGGCTGCACCTCGCTTAAATCCATCACGCGCGGCAAGGGAGCGTTTACCCTGTCGCTTACTATTAAGGTCGGTGCGCTTGACGGCTGTCTTTATCTTGAGGAGCTTCCTGAGGATATCGACTGCACGGACGATGCTCGCCGTACCTGCATCTCGCTTAAGCCGAGGACTCAGGAGGGCGACGGATTTTATATAAACTCCGAGCCCGTGTCGGATATTATCCCCGCCGACGCCGTGGAAATCGCCTCGCCCGGATACTACGCGATAAATCGCGTGATAAGCGTTACCTTTGAGGACACGAACGGCTGGTACGTAAAATTCAAGCCTGAGCTTGCCCCGTACGACGAGCTTCCTCTCGACGTATCCTGCCCGGAGAGAAACGCGAGAATTCTGAAAAACTCAATTTACGACCGCGCGTTTGAGAAAATCTACAAGAAGATATAAGGGAGTGTGGTCTATGAGAGAAGTAAAGCTTGATAAGCTCACCTTTGAGATACGCGACGACGGCACCGCGCGTGTCACTGAATGTGAAAAGGATGCCACCGAGGTAGTAGTCCCCGTAAGAGTAGAGGGCGCCGTAGTAACGGAAATTAAGGACCACGCGTTTGAGTATTGCAAAAAGCTCCGTAAAATAGAATTACCCGAGCCCGACGAGGAGGTTAGATTTGACGACCCTGATTTCAGGGAAATCGGTGACAACGCATTTATGGACTGTACCTCTCTTGAGGAAATATACCTGCCCTATACCGTAAGCGCGGTTTATCACGGCGCGTTCTACGGCTGCACGGCGCTGAAGAAGGTCGTCATCGGCAACTCTCACCGTCCGCCGTATTTTGCGCCCTACGCATTTTCAAGCTGCACCTCGCTCGTAGAAATTCCCTGCCTTAGACATGCAAGCGAGGGTATGTTCTCCTGCTGTGAGAGCCTTACCTTTTTGCCTATCACGAATGAATGCAAGGAAATCGACGAGGATTGCTTTGAGCATTGCGATTCGCTTACCGAGATTACTATTCCGAAGAGTGTTAAGCGCATAGGCCCGCTTGCCTTCCGCGGCTGCAAAAATCTAAGGAGCGTCACCTTTGAGGACCCTACGGGCTGGAGCACCTCGATAGTCTACTTCCCCGACCGCGAGCCTATACAGCTTGACCTTTCAGACCCTGAGAAAAACGCAAGGCGTCTTTCCGGAATGGACTTTGACGACGGCGTCAGAGGCTGGTTTAAGAAATAAATAAAAAACCTTGCAGAGGATGCTTCATTCGGGGCTTGCCGAAAAAGAGCGGAGTTCCCAAAAAATACGGGAGCTTCGCTCTTTATTGTTACGCTTGTATCACAAAGACAGAATTTATGAATTTTCGTCCTTTTAGGCTGCATTATCTATATTTTAATCCCTTATATGCTTTCGGGGTACGGGGGACTTTGGCGGGGGAGTCCCCCGTATAAAAATATTCCCTTCATTTTTACAAATATGACATCACCTAAACGACACCCTCGGAGAGCATAAGCTCCAGCACCCTCGCCTCGCGCTCTCGCATAACGGTGCTTGGGGCGGTATCGCTTCTGTTTTTCGCTATTGCAAAGGACGGGTCTACGTATTCAAGGGTAAAGCACTCACGGCTCTCGTAATCGTCAAGGCACTGCTCGCCCTCGCCCACAGCCTCGCAAAGATAGTAGAAGTTTTCCTGAATAAATGGGCGCGGGTCGTCCGCATCACACCTCTGTATGCGATAGACTCTGCCGTACTCTCTGATACTTGATTCGTTTACCGAAAGCCCCGTTTCCTCCATAACCTCGCGAATAAGAGCCTCGGAGTGCGTTTCGCCCGGCTCAATTCCACCGCCCGGGAACTTGTAGTAGTCGTAAAGCAGGCTGTGCACCATTGCAACCCTGCCACCTTTTACGATAATTGCCCTGACCGACGGCCTTATTTTACTCCCCCTCGTCGCGTCGTAATCCCTGGTATCTATTTCAAAAATCGTTCTCATAAATCAGCACCCAAAAACATCCTTGGCGTTATGCACAGTCGCGGCATACAAAAGACAACTGACGCCATTTGTCGCCTTTTATTTACACTTTCGTAGATTTTACTTGCGTTTTCCAATTACGGCTGGCTTTTGCCCTGACAAAATTTGCTTTGCGTTACTTGCAAAGTCAAGGCAATTAAGCTCCCTCGGTCTTATCAGCGTATCGGGTGCCGTAAACGCCACCTCGTAGAGCCACGCGCCGCGGTAGCCCACGCCTGTAAGCTCACGAGCGAGCGCGGTGAAATCAACCTCGCCCTCACCCGGAAGCCAATGCTTTTCGTCTATAAAGTCGTAGTCGGACACGTGCGTCGTGATTATCTTGCTTCCTACGCGACGGATAAAATCCAGGTTATCCTCGTAAAGAAGATGATTTGTGTCAAAGCACACGCGAAGCCTGTCGTCTGCCGAAAGGAGCGTAAGTATATCCGACGAATCCCGTCCAAGACAGCTTCTCGGCAAATCCTCCACCGCAATCACTGCGCCCTCTCTAAAGGCACGCTCTGCCAGCGTGCTCAGCGACTCCATAGCTATACTCATCCTCTCTGTGCGCTCAGCATCCGCTATCGGCTCACCGCTTGGGTGCACGACGAATTTATCAACCCCGACCTCAGCGGCGCGGCATATAAGCCCCGAAAGATACTCTACCGTATACGGTGCCAAATCGCGCCTTGATATATCCAGCCTATCAAACGGCAAAAACGGAAGATGATACGACCACAGGGTGACCCCGTATCCGTCGGCAAGCGCCCTTATGCGCTTCATATCCAGAGCGTCGTACTCCGCGGGCGACACCGCGATTTCCATACAGGAAATTCCCGCCTCGCTATACGCGTAGAACAGCTTTTCGTTTATAACCTTTCCACAGGTGGAAAGTCCGATTTCAAGCATTATAAGCACCCCTAAGAAAAAATACCGTTAGCTAAATTGTAGCATATAAAAGGAAAAAATGCAATGAAAAAAATTATATCCTTCGGTGAGATAATTCTGGACACCTACGAGGGTGAGAGCGTCCTCGGCGGCGCACCTTTGAATTTTGCGTGCCACGCGGCGAGGTGCGGACTTGACTCCCACCTGATTTCTGCCGTGGGCTACGACTCTCAGGGCGGCGATGCCCTTTGTGAAATAAGCACGCTCGGTGTCGGCACGGAGCTTATAAAAAGAACCGACTTACCGACGGGAGAGTGCCGCGTCACTCTTTCAGGGGACGGCACGCCTCGCTTTGAAATAATGAGGGAGTGCGCCTACGATAAAATAGAAATATCCGACACGGATATGGGTGTGATAAGAAAAATCGCGCCCGACGCGCTTTACTTCGGCACGCTGATACAAAGGGGCGAGGTGTCACGGCACGCGCTGTCGCGGCTTATCTCGGAATACGACTTCGACGAGATTATATGCGACCTTAATCTTCGCTGTGACTGCTACTCACGGGAGTCTATTCTGTTTTGTTTACGACACGCGACGGTGCTGAAGATGAACGGCGACGAGGCGAGTGCGCTGATATCCCTCGGTATACCCGCGCCCCGTGTCAGATGCCGCGAGGAGCTTGCCGACGCGCTCCTTGCGGAATATCCCGCTATAAGACTCGTTATTATAACACTCGGCGAGGCGGGGTGCTTTATTAAGGAAAGAGGAAGCGCTCCGTACGAGGTACCCGCGCGTGCGACCGAGGTATGCTCTGCCGTCGGTGCGGGCGATAGCTTCCTCGGTGCATTTTGCGCCTCGTATCTTTCGGGCGGGAGCTTATACGAGTCAGCGGCGCTTGCCACCGAGGTCGGCGCCCTCGTGGTGTCAAAAAAGGCGGCAATTCCCAAATACAAAGTCACAGACGGCATACCCGTGCCCGAAATCGCGCACGCCGCCCCGATCGGCTACTACGATATGCATCTTCACTCAAGCTGCTCTCACGACGCCCACTCCCCAATACCTCATATTGCAGAGCGCGCCATTAGCAAAGGCGTGCGTGCCTTTGCCGTAACCGACCACCTTGATTTGCATCTTGCCAAGGCAAAGGACGTGTTTTCCTGCGTCGACGACTCTATAAGGCTTGCCACGGAATATAAGAGCGAGCTTAGTGACAGAGTGAAAATTCTTCGCGGCGTCGAAATAGGCGAGGGTATATGGTATAAGGAGCGCGTAACGCGGCTCCTATCCGAATACGAGCTTGACGTCGTGCTGGGCTCGGTGCACACGGTGCGCACGGCAGAGGGACCTCGGCTTTATTGCGAAATGGACTTCTCGTGCGTGACAGACGACGGGCTTTATTCGTTTATGAGCCTTTATTTTGCCGAGCTTTTTGAAATGGCAAGCACTCTCCCTTTTGATATTCTCTCGCACCTCACCTGCCCTCTTCGGTATATAAACGCAAAATACGGCAGAGCCTACGATATAAAAAGGCACGAGGCGCAGATTGACAGGATACTAAGAAAAATAATCGCGCGCAGCATAGCGCTTGAGGTAAATACCTCGTGCGAGGATTTTCTTATGCCCGACGAGTGGATACTCCGACGGTATAGGGAGCTTGGCGGCTACCTTATCACGCTAGGCTCAGACGCGCATATTGCAAGCAATATAGCAAAGGGCTTCGACGGCGCGCTTCAGACCCTCCGACGCCTCGGCTTTTCGCACTACTACTTTTATGAAAACAGAACGCCCGTCGCGGTGAAGATATAATAAGAGTCTGTCTTAAAGCACAATTGACTTTAAGACAGACTTATTTATATATTTTATCTATTATCTACTATGACTTCATTGTCAATTTCAAAATATAGCAATGAGAAGCCATTTTCTTTCATTTGATACATAAATGTAAAGTAAGACCTTACCTTAGTACCGAAAGCATTTTGAGCGTCTACATAGCTACTGACTGTTGCAATTTGCGTAGAGTATTCCTTTGAATACCGCCAATCTAACCAAGGGAAATCCGCGGTTGTTGGTGACCTTAAAACTGATTTAACATATTTTTCGCAAGCCGTTCTTAAATCAACCTCTTCGTCAGATGTCAAATAAAACGCACTGAGTTTTTCCTTATGTGTATCTTCTGAATATAAGTCAACCCCGGCATATCTTATAGATATCACATTCTTTTGAGAATCCAAATACAGAATAATATTATTTATATTCCCAGACTTAATCCTATACCCCGTATCACCTTGATTATAAGAATTGTCAAGCATCTCGTCGTGTGTGATTTTATCAATTTGGGTAATCTCACAGCCCTTTAAAGCTTCCTCTACTACAAGCGACTGCATATCAGTAGTGTTGCACATCTGTTTGATAAGCTCAGCATTTTTGGATAATTTTTCTTCCTCTTTGTTCTCATCATTCTGTGTGTTTTCCTGTTCATTAGTCACCGAAAATCCAACGCATATTGATATTATAATAATTATAATTACAGCTATCAAACAGCCTTTTTTACTATTGCTCTTTTTCTCGTCCATAATAGAAATACCCCCGCACAAATATAATTCCGTTTTGGAATTATTTATATTATAATTCTGTTTTGGAATTTTGTCAATACTTTTTTAGGATATAATTCTAAAAAAGAAATTAGAGGACAGGATTTTATGAAAATAAGAAAGCTGGCGTACGGCGACGCCAATATGGTCGGCAGGAACGTTGAACGCATAAGGACGAGCCGCGGAATAAAGCAAAAGGATTTCATATCGAAAATGCAGGTTATGGGGTGCGATATTAATCCCACCAGCTACTCAAAGCTTGAGGGTCAGATAAGAAGCGCCACCGATAAGGAAATCTACGCCATAGCAAAAATACTCGGCATCACTATGGAAGAATTATTCACCCAGGAATAAAGGTGACGCTTCTCTGAAAAAGCGGCGACCGTCCCAGAGCATTAAAAGCCCTATCAAGACGGTCGCCGCTTTATTCTTTTTCAATATTATCAGATTTCTACAAGCTCATACTCGCGCGAGCCGATGCCGAGCGCTGCCGCTGCCTCGACGGTATGAATACCGTTTCTTGACTCGATACGCTCGATAAGGTGGGGCTTGCCCTCGTCACTGCAGGCGTAAACGAGGTCAACGCACGCCTGGTCAAGCGCCACGGGGTCAAGGGACGCGAGCATTCCTATATCGGCAATACAGGGGTCCTCTGCCACAGCACAGCAATCACAGTCAACGCTCATATTCTTCATTACGTTTATATACGCAATGCGTCCCTTAAAGTAGTCGCTAACGCTCGACGCCGCGTCTGCCATAGCCTCAAGGAACAGGTCGTTTTCGGTGCTGAAGTAGTCCTCGGTGCTGCCCGCTCCGTGAATATACTTCTTTCCGTAGGATGAGGCAACGCCTATCGAAATCTGCTTAAGCGCACCGCCAAAGCCACCCATAGGGTGTCCCTTGAAGTGCGAAAGCACGAGCATAGAATCGTACTTTTCTATATTTTTGCCGACGAAGTTTTGCTTTATTCTTCTGCCATTCGGTATATCAAGCACCAAATCAGGTCCCTCAGCGTCGAGAATATCCACAAAAAACGTCCTCGACCAGCCATGCTCTGCCATCAGCTTAACGTGCTTTTCGGTAGTATCGCGCTCACCCTCGTAGGCGGTATTGCACTCAACCACGGTGCCGCCCACCTGCTCTATCATAGGCCGCCAGAAGTCAGGCCCCAGAAAATTCTGATTTCCCCTCTCGCCCGAATGAAGCTTGACCGCCACCTTGCCTGACAGCTCTGCTCCCAGCATACCGTAAAGCCGAGTCACACCCTCTGGCGATATTTCTCTTGTAAAATAAACCTTTGACATCATTAACTCCTATTCTTTAAGACCATTATAACCGCTCCGGTTCGTTTTTATTAATCATCTTTTCGGTTATCAGATAATAGACGAGGTTACGAAAACAAGATGCTGCCAGGACAGGCAGCCCTCCGGAGTCCGCTCGTAGCCGCCAAAGCCAAAAAATTCCCTCATCAAATCACCGTCTTTTCCGTTATAGTCCGCAAGTGCTTCACTCGTTTTTTTGCCTTAGCGTCTTATTTTAACATATAATACGCTCTTTGTAAAGCATATAAAAGCAAAAACATATGCACTAACTCTTGATTTTCTGCACATAATATGCTATAATTATATGCAGAAACGGAGGGGTATATATGAGAAAATTCGATTATTCCTTTTTAGATAATGGATTATTACCAGCCAATCTTATTAATCTTACCTCAAGCATTGCATCACTAAAAACAATGGCGGGAGTAAGAAAAGAAGAATTTGCTAAAGTTTTTACCGAACTTGAAGCGGTTGCAAAAGTACAATCGGTAAAGAGCTCTAATGCTATTGAGGGTATTGTTACAAGCGATGAACGTATTGCCGCTATCGTCAATCAAGATAGCGCACCTTTGAATCACACAGAAGGTGAAATTGCAGGGTATAGAGATGCACTGAATGCCATTCATTTGCACCACGATGCTTTAGAATTCAGACAAACCGATATTTTAGGACTTCACGAAACGATGATGCAGATCGCAGGATACGAATATGGCGGCAGGTATAAAACAGGCGACAATTACATTATCGAACAAGATAAAGACGGTAATAGGAAAATTAGATTTAAACCTACACCGGCAAGTGAAGTTAGCGAAGCAATGGAGCAATTAGAGCTTGCTTATATGGAAGCAAAAAACAATGCTAACATAAATCAACTATTGCTCATTCCTTGTGTTGTGCTTGATTTTTTGTGCATTCATCCCTTTAGAGATGGAAATGGAAGAATGTCACGCTTGCTTTCCTTGCTTTTGCTTTATAAAAACGGCTATGATGCAGGAAAGTATGTTTCATTTGAAGAACAAATCAACAACTATAAGGCATACTACTATGAAGCACTCAGAGAATCTTCTATAGGTTGGCACGAAAATCAAAATACCTACATTCCTTTTATAGAAAACTTCCTTTCAATGCTATATATGTGTTACAAAGAGCTCGATCGGCGTTTCGCGGTAGTTCACGGCAAAAAAATCACAAAGACAGCGAGAATTGAAGCGACGGTTCTGAATAGCTTAGTGCCAATTTCAAAAGCAGACATTTGCGGAATATTGCCAGATGTGAGCCCAACAACCGTGGAAGCGGTGCTCGGTAAAATGGTGAAGAATGGGCAAATCAAAAAAATCGGTCAATCGAAGATGATACGCTACGTCAAGGCATAATTACAGTCCAATAAAAAAGCTGCTTCTACGCAAGGCAAATTCGTATAGCAAATTCTTGGCTCGCTTCATAGGGCGAAGTCCTGCTTCATTTTTCATGCACCGAAAGGTGCGCTTCATTGAAAAAAGCACCGCTTTTGCGGGAATAGGGGTACTCGCCTTTGGCGAGGACACCCTCACCCTCCGCCTGACAAGCAAGCTTGTCGATCTTCGGGTGGGGTACACGAACCCCGCGCTTTACGGCTTTGCCGTAAGCACTGTGGTGAGAATCCTCTATTCCCCAGCCAGAACGAAAAAAGCACCGCTTTTGCGGTGCTTCGTTCTGGCTGGGGAATAGGGGATTTTTCCGAGCGCTACCGCGCTCTATCGCCTCGGCGCACTGTGCCTCGTTGCCCTCGTCGGCGAAAACAGTCCACCGGACTGTTTTCTTCCGC
>CAZDON010000032.1:0-17709 GCA_964507065.1 uncultured Ruminococcus sp.
ACAGTCCTCGACGACTCTATCCGGCGGTGAGGCACAGCGAGTAAAGCTTGCTACCGAGCTTTCGAAGCGCTCTACGGGTAAGACCATATATATTCTTGACGAGCCGACCACGGGACTTCACACTGACGACGTGGCAAAGCTTATCGCGATACTCCAGCGCCTTTGCGACGCGGGGAATACCGTCGTTACGATAGAGCATAATCTCGACCTTATAAAGACTGCCGACTATATAATCGACCTCGGTCCTGAGGGCGGTGACGGCGGCGGTACCGTCGTATGCACGGGCACTCCGGAAGAGGTTGCGGGGTGCGAGGCGTCTTATACGGGCGCATTCCTCAGAGATAAGCTTAAAGGGTGAGGGAAAACGCTATGTATTACGGTGCAATTAAATACAACGATATAGCAAACGGTGAGGGCGTGAGAACGACGCTTTTTGTCAGCGGATGCCGCAACCGATGCAAGAATTGCTTTCAGCAGCAGACCTGGGCGTTTGATTACGGTGAGCCGTTTACGGATGCCGTGATGAAAAATATCCTCGAGAGTCTTGATAACGATTTCGTGTCGGGGCTTACGTTGCTTGGCGGTGAGCCTATGGAGCCTGAAAATCAGACCGCACTTTTGCCGCTTATCCGTGAGTTCAAGAGGCGATACCCCAAAAAGACGCTATGGCTATTTACGGGTAATCTTTACGAGGAGCTTACCGCAGGCGTCGGTAATCACTACAAATGCATTCCTGAAACCGAGGAGCTTCTTTCGTACGTCGATATACTCGTTGACGGGCGCTTCGTCGAGGAAAAAAAGCAGCTTGGACTCAGATTCCGCGGCTCGTCGAATCAGCGTATAATCGATATGAATAAAACCCGTGAGTCAGGTGAAATCGTCATCTGGGACGGATGCCGATTTGATAAAACCTATACCACTAACTAATGAATGGAGATTTGATATGTTAAACGCACAGATTAAAGTTAAAAAGCTGAGCCCCGAGGCAAAGCTTCCCACCTACGGCACCGAATTTGCCGCAGGCGCAGACCTCTACGCGCTCCAGGGAGCGCCCGTTGTCATTCCCCCTCACACGACTGTGATGATGCACACGGGTCTTGCTATGGAAATTCCTGAGGGCTACGTAGGACTTATCTTTGCAAGAAGCGGTCTTGCCTCAAAGCGAGGACTTGCTCCCGCAAACAAGGTAGGAGTAGTTGATTCGGATTACAGAGGCGAGTTTATGGTAGCGCTTCATAATCACACCGACGAAGAGAGAGTGGTAGAGGGCGGCGAGAGAATCGCTCAGCTCGTAATAGTTCCGTATCTTACCGCTAGCTTCACCGAAAGCGATGAGCTATCCGATACGGTTCGTCAGGCAGGCGGCTTCGGCTCTACGGGTACCAAATAAGACGGGTATACACTAAAATGAAAATTAATTCAAGGGCGCGCTCGGGGCTTATCGTTGCCGTACTGTCGCTCGTCTATTTCGTCAGCTATTTCGCAAGAAAGGATTTCGCCGCGGTTATGGCGGTAATGCTTTCCGAGAACGTCATAAACAAGTCCGAGGGCGGACTTATAGGAATGGCGCTTTTCGTATGCTACGGAATAGGTCAGCTTGTAAGCGGATATCTTGGAGATAAGCTCAGGCCGTCTATTCTTCTGTCACTCGGACTTTTTACGACAGCACTTTGCAATTTCCTTATGCCGTATATTCCGTCGGCTGCATTGATGATTCCCGTGTGGGCTGTAAACGGCTTTGCTCAGGCTATGCTATGGCCGCCGATTGTAAGAATACTTGCGGATACTCTTTCAGGCGAGCCGTTCTTGCGAGCAAACCTGCTTGTAACCTCTGCGGCACACGTTTCGACAATATTGCTTTACATATTCGTGCCGATTTGTGTGAAATTCTACGATTGGAAAACCGTCTTTACCGTCGCGGCTATCATTAGCGCTGTCGTTCTTCTGATATTTATTGTCGCTATGCTATCTATCCTTTCGGGCGAGGGTAGGGAAGGCAAGGCTACGTCATCTTGCGGTTCAAAATCCACAGGGCTCTTTGGACTTTTATCTGAGTCGGGACTTGTTCGCATTTTCCTTGCTATTATAATGATGGGCTTTCTTCGCGACGGAATTGAGTCGTGGCTGCCGACGCTTTATGCCGAGGCGTTTTCAAGAGATGCCGGCGAGGCGGTGCTCGTATCTGCCGTCCTGCCCGTGTTCTCAATTTTGAGCATCGTAGCTATAACCGCCGCGCATAAAACGGCATTGTTTAATAACGAGGCTCGCGGTGCCGCAATTCTTTTTGCCGCAGCAGTCGCTCTATGCATTCCTATGGCTATTTTTATAAATCTTGATTTCGCGGTGTTCAGGATTATATGTCTTGTGCTTGCGTGCCTTGTATGTGCTTGTATGCACGCCGTTAATTTTCTCTTTATTTCCTGTGTTCCGGGACGCTTTGCGCCCTATGGCAGGGCAGCAACCGCAAGCGGCTTTTCCAACGCCTGCACCTACGTCGGTGCCGCTATTTCAATGTACGGAATCGGTGCGCTTGCCGACTCTCTCGGCTGGAGCCTTACCGTAGTGTCGTGGATACTTATTGCTATGCTCGGCGTAATCTTTTCACTCTCCGCTTACAAAAAGTATACGGAGTTTATCAATAATAATGCGTCGTAGCTGTCTTTACAACTATTTTGCAAGCAATTGTCTATACGAAAATCAACCCGTCCGCGAAATGAAGCGGACGGGTTGATTTTATTCAATTGTCCGTTTTTAACGGACTTGTGCAAAGCTTGAGCCTGCCCTTTTTCTATTTAAAAAAATTCCTTCGTAAAATATATCGCGTCCTTTGGTATTGAAAACTCCTTGCCGCGAAGGTAGTCAAGTGCCGTTTCACTATCCTCGCTGAACGAAAACCTCAGCTTGTAGGAGTAAAGCGCCTGATGCTTGTACCCACGGCGTCTGTCGTCCTTGTTTATACCGTACTTGCCGTCACCGAGCAGAGGATGACCGATATGAGCCATATGAGCGCGAATCTGGTGAGTTCTTCCCGTAAGAAGCTCGACCTCAATTAGCGAATTATCAAAGCGCTTTGCTATTACCCGATATTTCGTTATAATTTCCTTAGCGCATTTCGGTGGATTTTTGTCGTAGACTCTGACCGTGTTCGTCCGCTCGTCCTTGATGAGATAGGCGTAAAGCGTATCCTCGGATTTTTTCGGTACACCGTGAATTGCCGCAAGATAAAACTTGTCGATTTCTCTTGCGCGGATTTTTTCGTTCATTACACGCAGTGCCTCGGCATTCTTCGCCGCAATAACGATACCGCCCGTGTTCTTGTCGATTCGGTTGCATAGCGCTGGCGCAAACGATTGCTCCCCGTCAGGGTCGTATTCACCCTTGCTATAAAGATGGCTTTGTATATATCCGATAAGCGTGTTCGCCCGCGCTCCCTCGTCCTCGTGCACCGAAAGCCCTTGGGGCTTGTCGACGAGAAGTATGTTTTCGTCCTCGTATATAATTTTCAGCTTACCGCCAAGCGCTTCAAGCTCTCTCTCTGAAATCGCCGTCGTACCCTCGACCTGCTTTCGTCCGAGTGAAAAAAGCTCCTCCGCGAGAAAGCATTGCACCGTATCTCCCTCGGTGAGCATAGTTCCTGCCTCGGCACGTTTCCTGTTTACCTTGATTTTCTTCGTGCGAATCGACTTGTAAAGAAGACTCATAGGGATTTTAAGCGTCTTGGTAATAAACTTATCAAGGCGTTGACCTGCGTCGTTTTTTCCTATTATCAGCTCGCGCATATAAGTCCTCCCTTTCGCCGTTTTTTATATTATACACGAGAAAGCATTAAAAAGCAAGAGGCATTTTTTTGCGAAAAACGCTGAAAACGAATGATGCTTTTTTGATGAAGCTGCTTCTGTAATAAAATTGTTATACATATTGCTTTTTTGCTAAAAGTGTGCTAAAATACCTTTAACAAGTATTATAGCTTTTTGAAAGGAACTGTTATTATGAAAAATCCAGAGCTTGTTATTATGGCTGCGGGTATGGGTAGCCGTTACGGAGGTCTTAAGCAGATTGATAAGGTAGATGAAGAGGGTCATATCATTATAGATTATTCTATCTACGATGCAATTAAGGCAGGCTTCCGTGACTTTACGTTTATTATAAAGCGTGAGATCGAAAAGGATTTCCGTGAGGTAATGGATTCTCACCTCGCAGGTAAGGATATTACCGTTAAGTACGTTTATCAGGAGCTTGATAAGCTTCCCGAGGGCTATTCCGTTCCCGAAGGAAGAACTAAGCCATGGGGTACTGCTCACGCGCTTGCGTGCTGCCTCGGTACGGTTGAGGGCCCCTTTGCCGTAATAAACGCGGACGATTACTACGGTGCTAACGCATTTATCAAGATTTACGATTTTCTTAAAAACAATAATAATGACACCAAGAGCCACTTCTGCATGGTTGGCTATAAGATAAAGAATACCGTAACCGAGCAGGGAACGGTTTCCCGCGGTGTATGTGTTGCTGACGAGAACGGACTTCTTACCGAAATAGTTGAGCGCACTAAGATAGGTATTAATAACGGAAGGATTTTCTTCACCGAGGACGGTGTTGATACCGAGCTTGACCCCGAAACTCTTGTTTCAATGAATCTTTGGGGCTTTACTCCCGACTATCTCGTTGAGGCAAATGCGCGCTTCGACCGTTTCCTTAACGAGAATCTTGATAAGAATCCTCTTAAGTGCGAGTTCTTCCTTCCTACCGTTGTATCGGAGCTTATTGCCGAGGGTAAGGCTGACGTGCGTGTGCTTGACAATTCCGACAAGTGGTACGGCGTTACCTACAAGGAAGATAAGGCAACGGTCGTAGAGGCGTTCCGCGCGCTTAAGGCAAGCGGTATTTATCCTGAAAGCTTCTGATTCGGGTGACGTAGATGGAGCTTATAAAGATTTCCACAGCTGACGCGCCTGCCGCAATCGGACCGTATTCACAGGCGGTTAAAATAGGCAACGTGCTTTATACGTCAGGACAAATTCCTATAAATCCCGCGACGGGTACTGTTGATGCTGTCAGCATTGCCGAGCAGGCCGAGCAGGTTATGAGGAATCTCGGCGCAGTTCTCGCTGCAGGCGGCTCATCCTACGGTAAGACGGTAAAGACTACCTGCTTCCTTGCTGATATGGCAGATTTCGCCGCGTTCAACGAGGTTTATGCGAGATATTTCGTTGGAAAGCCTGCAAGAAGCTGTGTTGCGGTAAAGGATTTGCCAAAGGGCGTGCTTTGTGAGGTTGAGGCTATTGCCCTTGTGGAATAAAGGACGTATATAATTAAACGAAACGGCACCGAATGCTCAGTAAATGGCATTCGGTGCCGTTTCGTTACTTAATCTTATCGGGAAGCGGCGGTGCCTTTTCTCTCTTGAGAATCAGGCGAAGTCCCCGAAGGATTTTTCCGTTTGCGATATTAAGTATACCCAGTGCGACGTTATAGGATAGAGTACCTGACGAGCAGGTGCAAAGAGTACCTATCGAGTTTGAGTCCATAATACGCCTGAGAAACATAGCGCCCTTAAGCCTGTTGTCACGCTCTGGCCCCTCAGGCAGACGTCTTGCCCTCTTCTCAAGTCTTACGCACATAAAGTACATAACGGTCTTGTATATAATTTTACCAAGCGCGGTATGCTTTAAATCGCAGAAGCGGGATTCCATAGTAAGAGGTAGTGTCTCTTTTGCCGTGGGGATTTTAAGCCCGGACATTTCCTCAAATATTTCGTCCGTTATTCTTTCTGGGGCAAATGATTTATAGGCGTCATTTACACCGGCAGAGTAGGGAGCGTCAATATTCTCGCCCGTGATATGAACCTTATGAGTAAGTCTGATGTCAAGGGAGCTTGCACCAAGCATAATGGTGTAAGTCCCGCCCTCAAGCACACGGCGGCATTTCTTCGTATTATAATACCCAAGCTCGCTTTCTTTGAAGAGGAGCGTCGCCGTCTTGCTTTGTCCTGCCTCAAGGTGAAGCTTTGTGAAGGCACGAAGCTCATACGTAGGACCAAAGACCTTTTCGTTTGGTGCGGCTACGTAAAGCTGTACTATTTCGTCGCCGGCGATTCGTGAGATGTTGGTGATTTTTACGCGCACTGTGAATATACCCTCGTCAGACGATACCTCTGAGTCCGAGTATTCAAAGCTGGAATACGAAAGACCGAATCCAAAGGGAAAGCGAATATGTTCCTTGTGGTTAAGATAATATCTATACCCTACAAATACACTCTCTTTGTAAACCTCGCTTGGCAATTTTGAGTATTTATCGTGAAATGGAACACAGCTGTATTCTCGGGGCCAGCTCTCGGAAAGCTTGCCTGACGGGTTGGCATATCCAAAGAGAAGGCGAGCCGTTGCCATACCGCCCGACTGACCTGGCAGATACATATGTAAAAGCGCCGAAAGGCTGTCGATAAAAGGTACCTCAAAGGGCGAGCCGCCAAAGCTCACCGCCACAATATCCTTGCCAAGCGCGGTCAGCTTATCAATAAGCCTGAGCTGGTTTTCGGGCAGGCGCATATGCTCGCGGTCGCCAGCCTCACTCTCGTAGTAGTCCGTAAGACCTATAAAGAGAAGAATCGTGCCGCATCCGTCAGCGAGTGCCAGTGCCTCTTTCGTAAGAGCAGCCTCATCATCTGCCTCATCCTCATCGTAGCCGCGCGCAAAGTCGTATGAGATACCCAGCGCGTCGAATGCTGCCTTGGGCGAGATTACCTCGGTTGAGTTTATCATAGAGCTGCCTGCACCCTGATAGCGCATCTCACAAAACAGGTCGCCTATGACTGTAATTTTCTTATCACGGGAAAGGGGTAATACGCCCTCGTTTTTTAGCAGCACCGCGCTCTTCTGTGCAATCATACACGCAAGGCTTGCGTCCTTTGCAAAATCGCACTCATCGGGCGCCTTTTCCCTATGCTTATCGACGAGTGCCAGAACTCTCGCGACACTGTCATCAAGCGCACTTTTTACCTCTGGGTCATCAAGTGACTCGTAAAGCCTCGCTCTGCAGTGCGCGGTGTCGCCTGGCATTTCAAGGTCGGTAGTAGCGAGGCAAGCCATCGTCCTATCGTGAATGCCGCCCCAGTCGGTCATGCAAACGCCCGAAAAGCGCCATTCCTTCCTTAAAATATCATTAAGAAGAGCATTGCTTTCAGAGCAATAGGTGCCGTTTACCTTATTGTACGCCGACATTACACAGTCAGCGCCCGCGTCCCTTACCGCCATCTCAAAAGGCTTGAGATAAATCTCACGCATAGCGCGTTCGTCGCATATGCTGTCGCCGATAAACCTGAAGTTCTCGGCATTGTTGAGCGCAAAGTGCTTGACGCAGGCGCTGACACCCTTGCTTTGTATGCCTTTGATAAGAGCCGCACCGAGGCTTCCTGCCAGGAGCGGGTCCTCTGAATAGTATTCAAAGCTTCTGCCGCAAAGAGGATTTCTTTTTATATTGACACCGGGTCCAAGAAGAACGCTCACACCGTAGTGTCTTGCCTCGCTCGCCATAGCCTCGCCCATTTTATAAATCAGCTCCTCGTCCCAGCTACAGGAAAAAGTTGCCGCGGTAGGAAAGCACACGGCAGGCTCACTCGCAGAGCAGCCGTTATCAGATGCCCCTATTTGCTTTCTTACGCCGTGAGGGCCGTCTGCCATATCAATGGCGGGTATATCAAGCCGTTTTACCGAATTCGTTGAGAAGAAATTGCGACCTGACACAAGCGCGATTTTTTCTTCGTCCGTGAGCTTGTCAATAAGTTCCTTTATATTCATATTCACTTCATAGCCTCAGGGCGAGTACCAAACAGCGTCATTATTCTCTTTTTAGGCATAATGATATCCTCCGTTTTTATTAGCCTGACTAGCTTTCGTCACCTTCGGACGACGGCTCATCGATTTCAAAGCTTCCGAGCGCTTGCCAATTCTCGGCTATGGCTTTCTTGTTTATAAGAACGGCTGCAATCACCTCAAGGATACCAAGGACAATTGCCATGGGTATCGTTACCGCACGCGAAAGGTCCGAGAACAGTGTGTAGTAAATTATAGCGACGGGTATGCATACGAGGACCGTCTTAATGGTGTATTCAAAAAGTGCTTTGTAGGGGAAAACTCTTTTGAATGGAATATCAGTAATTTTAGAGGTCACAATCAGCTGTGCTGTGTTCATAATAACGGTCACCAAAAGCGTTGAAACGGCAGGTCCGATAAATCCCAGTAAATGATAAAACACAAGGTTGCCGACACAGTTTGCAGCGAGTGAGAGCAGAGCGCAGGCAAGGATAAGGTCGGTTCTCGCACGGCTGTTAAGTATAATTCCGAAATAAGTGACCTTAAAGAGCATAGTCAGCGTGTATATTCTGAATACAGCAACCGATTCCTGTGTCACGTATTTTTCAGAATAGAGAAGCGACATAGCGTCAGGGGCAAAGACTATGAGCCCCGCAACCAGCGCGCACATAACTATATAGGAAATTCTTACGGTATTTCCCCAAAGACCTATTGCTTCGTCGTTCCTTTGCGATTTAAGAAGCACGACGAGCTTTGGCATAAGAATCGTAGTGAGTGCCGTCGCAAGCGCCGTCAGGGGAAGTGCGCGGGAGGCATTCGTATAAAGAGCGTATTCCTCGGTTGAGAAAAGAGTTCCGATGAACAGCTTGTCAAGCTGAATATTGATAGAGCCGACTCCCGATGCAAGCCCCATAGGAAGTGCAAATAACAAAATTTCGCGAAGCAGCCTGCCGCAGCCGCCCGACAGACTGAAGCCGCCTACACGCACGGTACACCATACGTAGGCAATAACCGCAAAGACGGCGGTCGTTATTATGTATATTAATACGTAGCGCTCAAAGTCAACCGAAAGCAAAACCGTAGCCCCAACCGTTGCGAGAGCTACCAACGAGTGAATCAGCGTGTATAGCGCAAGCCTTCCCGTCCGTCCGTACACCACAAGCACCGAGCCCAGGGTGTTTATCATAATGCTTGACCACGGGTAGAGAAGAAAGACATAGGAAAACACCGTTATATACGGGTTGTCAAAATAGCCTACGATAAGCGGCGTTGAGAAATAAAGGCATACGCCGATAATTGCCGTAATCGCAGTGCTTAAAATAGAGTAAAGAGTAAAAAAACGCCGTCTTTCCCCGTCATTTTCCGCCCTTGACATAAAGTAGCTCACCGTTTGAGGAAGCCCCATAAGAAGTACCGTCGAAACAAGCTCGGTTACCATAATAACCTGAGAGTAGGTTCCATACTCGTCAAGCGTTCTGTAACGGGACAGTAGCATAGACGAGGCAAGACCTAACAGGGATATTATTAAATTAGTTACGGTGAGAATGAGCGCCCCATGGCTTATCTTATTCTTGTCGTTTGAAATAATCATATCCTCGTATCATTGCCACGAAAGCCTCGCAGCTAATCCTCTTTGATGAAATTGCGGTATTCCTCGGCTATCGACGGGTAGCTGAATCTGCCGCTGTCTGCCGTGACTCGAAGCTCTCCCTTTATCAGCTGGAGAAGCTCGCTCTTGAATTTTTCCTTGTCAAAATCAGCTTCCTCAGCGGCAATGCCGAAGCCGCCGCCCTCAATTATTTCGCGCACCTCACTGTGAGGCAGGTCACCAAGCACCAGCGCTACCGTCGGTACGCCTTGTGAAATATATTCGAAAAGCTTACCGGGTATTACGCCCGTTCCGCCGCCGCTCTCATTCCAGGTGATGAGAATAAGGGCGTCAGCCCCACCCTGAAGCATAAGTGACTTATCCCTTGATACCTCGCCGTAGGTTTTCGCCGTATGCGAGAGGGAATACCCCTCAAGCTGTGATAAAAGCACCTCGTATTCTGTGCCGCAGTAGTTAATTCCGACGTCGCTCTCATCAATTTTTCCCTCGTCTATAAGCTCCCGAAGTGCCGAGGCCAGCATATCTACTCGTCTTTTGCCGTGATACAGGCTACCCGTATAAAGAAAATTAAAGCTTCCGTTTGAGAAAATCAGCTTTTCCTTTGGAATATCGTCGGGGTCGTAGCCGTTAGTAATCACACGGCATATAACACCGCTTGCATCAGCATTATCGGAAATACTGTCAAGAATACCGTGGGAAACGCATACGGCAAGGTCAGCCCACCGCATAGCTCTTTTCTGGCATCGCTTATCATATCTTATTTCGCGACGGACTGCTCTTACGGCTGGATTTACGATAGGATCTCTTAAGTCAAGCACGAGCCGCCTCGTACGTCCGTGCCGCTTTAACCACTCTCCGAAAAGCACGGCACCGTACGACGGATAGCTTGCAATGGCAACGTCAAAGCGAGGCGCACCCTGCCGCTTGTATTCCTTGATAAGTCCGCGAACGAGGCACTTGTCCTCGGCTTTTGCAAGGCTGAAATAAAACAGCCACCTGAAATAGTCCTTGATTTTTTTAAAAACGGATTTCTTCAGCACGGCTTCCTGTACGCCGACTGTTGAGAGAGCTATACGCTCAAGACCTCTTTTTTTTCTTTTGTCAAGAAAGGCTCTGATACGCCCCCACTTTTTTATCTCAGGCGCGTAAATTTCGCGTATTCTATCGCTCCTCGCAGGCTCCTTGTACCCGGTCGTCCAGGTATCTCTTTGAAGTGAGGTAAGCACGGTAATCTCGTCCTCGCCGCACGCCAGATATTTTGCAAGCTTTTCTGCTCTTACGGAGGCCATGGCACACTTGTGCTTATAGTAGTAGGATATAATTGCTATTTTCAAGTGTTGCCCCCCCTTTTTTATCAGTCGCGAAGAACTCTTGCCCTGATTTTATTTTTAAGGCTCGTCCATCTCTTGCCGAACAGCAGAGTAAAAAGCCTTGATAAAAGTCTTATCGGTGTGATTAGTATTCTGAACAGCCGTGAGCTCTCTCGCCGACGCGCTCGCTCGCTCTTCCACGAGCCTAAAAAATAATGAATTGCGACAGTATCCTTCATATACTCCGCATCATTGGTTCGTGACAGAATCGGTCCGAAGACGTTGCGAGGATACAGAGTCAAGCCTGCAACGGTCTGAAGACAGCCGTTTTTTTCAAGCCCCAGAGGTGTAAGTATGTTCGTTATTATTTCAACGTTAGTTACCGTATCAAACCTGCCATCTGGCAGTATGAAGTGCTTGTCGTTGTAATAATCAAGAAAAAGCTTAACCGTTTCGTGCTCTTTTTCAGCTCCGATAACGGAGGTTGCTATTTTTTCCTTGACCTCAAAGCCCAAGAAGCCCTCGTGTTCAAGAAATTTATCGAGAGAACCGAGAAGCTCCACGTCAATATCCAAATAAACACCGCCCATAGTGAAAAGCGCGTAAAGCCTTGCACAGTCACTGACGAAGGCGTATTTTTTTGACTCGTAGGCTTCCTTTACAAAGTCGTTTTGATTTACATCAAAATTGTCCTCATTCCACTCAATTATTTCATAATCGGGGCAAGACCTTCGCCACGAGTCGATGCAGTCCTCGGCAAGCTTTGGCAGAGGACCTCTGCCAAACCAGCAGTAGTGTATAATTTTTGGAATCATTACCTAAGTCCTTTTTTTCTCATATAAAGAGGGCAGAGCAGTCTTGCCGTAAATAACAGCCACCAAGGGTATTTTCGGTCATATTCAGCCGCCCTTGCTGAAAGCTTAAGATAGCTTTCTGATATTATCGCGTATTTTATCCTGTATTTCAGTCTCTTCGAGTGGCTTGCCTTTACGAAGTAGGAGTACGCCGTACCCATCGGATTTTTGCGTAGCAGTGAAAGATAATTTGCCGAAAGACCGTCAGGAAGATATTCGCATATATATATTTCCTGATTCATTACGCGAAGCGTGCCGACTTTATCAAGTGCAAAATAAAGCGCGTCCTCGGGAATAAAGGCTTCACCTGTAAAGCTGGGAAACAGACTTCCCTTAAGCACTTCCGTTTTAAAGAAAAGTGCGGTGTCACCAAGAAATCCGCGCTCGCTGTACAGCGTATCAAAGCTGACGGCATCTCCGCTCGTCAGGGCAGAGCACAGACGCTCCCCCGAAATGCTTGCTCTCGGTGCTATAATGCCAATATCCCCCGAATCGCATCCGCTCCACGCGTGCTTTACAGCAGTTACGGCATCCTCGGTGAGCATATCGTCTGAATCAACGCAAGCGGTAAGCTCGCCTCTTGCTAGCAGGACGCCCTCGTTGTGTGCCGACGGCTTGCCCGAATGCTTGATTTTTTTATAAATTATCGGTATTTTCTTTTCTTCTATGAATCCCGAAATAAGCCCTTCGGTTTCGTCCTCGCTCCCATCATCTACGACTATCCATTCAAAATCGGGGTCGCGTTGCTTTACCAGCGAGTCGTAAAGTCGGGGCAGAAGGTGTGCTCTGTTATAGCTTGGAGTTATAACCGTAAGAAACATTCAACTAAGCTCCCTTAATCTTTTTTTGCCTCGCAGCATCCATTTGAGCGGACGAAAAAAGCCTGCTTCACGAAATAAAGTGAAGCGCTTGGTAAGAAGAAATCCTATGGCAAACGGCAGGAACAGCCGTCCGTATATCCTTGAAAAGCAGCCGCCCTTTTTTATAAAATAGTCCTCGTCAAAGCCATTTTTCCACTTGACTCGCTCGTCGGTATCGGGAAGAAGGTAGCACAGCGTCATTGGCAGATATATTATCTTAAGACCCGCCCGTACGGCATCGGCGAGAAATGCGTTTTCCTCAGCGCTGCCAAACGGCGCACCGAGTCCTAAGCGCGTATCAAACCGAAGCTTCGCGCGCCTTACCGACTCCAGCTTGAAGGAAATCTCAACCGAGGCAATTTTGCTTACGCCGAAAATACCTATTCTTTTAGGCCTTTTGTACTGACGCCTGGTGCTTTCGGTGAGGCTCTCGGTAAATGAAAATACGATTATGTCGGCATCCTCGTAGGTGCTGTATGCGGCTCTTATTTTTTCATCATATCCCTCAAGGTAGACTATATCGTCGTCACCGATTATTGCTATATCGCCATCGGCGTTGTCAAGAAGCATATTTCTGGAGCTTGACAGACCTCTTTCCGTTGTAGATAGCATTTTATGCTCGTTTGTGCCGAGCGTAAATGTGTCGGTGCCGCAAAAGTCGCTTTGGTTCACTATGACCGAATCAAAACGGCAGTTCATATCTGAAAGGAAATCCGCGCCGGTCCTGTTCATAGTAGATATGAGATGTATAATCCTCATAGTTTAAAATCCTATCAAAGAATACTTGAATATATTTCGTCTATAATTGAATTTTCAGAGCCCTGTGAAAGCTTTTGGTTATAATAATCCCACCCGTTTTTTGAAAGAGATTTCTGAAGCTCCTTATCGGAAAGAAGAGCGATTATAGCCCTGGCCCATTCTTTCTCATTCGCGGGCTGTACTAATATGCCGTTATAGCCGTCCTTTATGTATTCGGGAATGCCACCCGTCAGGCTGGCTATCAGTGGGCGCTGATAATACAGGGCCTCGTAGGTTATGTAGCCGAGTGCCTCGAAATAGGTAGGGAATACAACCGCATCAAACGCCGCGTACGCATCTGCGACGTTATTCTGCCAGCCCGTGAAAATTACGCTGCCGCCAATACCAAGCTCCTCTGCCAGCTTTTCAAGCCGCGCGCGGTCATCTCCTTCTCCCACGATAGCAAGCACGGTTCCGGGGAATTTTTCGAGAACCTCAACGAGTGCTCTTATTACGGTTTCATTTCCCTTCATTTTTACAATTCTTCCGACAGAGCCTATCAGGATAGCATCACTTGGAATTCCAAACCTGCTTCGCCACTCGTCACATGACAGCTCCCGTGACTGGAGCTCTCTTGCTTGCGAATAGACGATTATTTTTTTGTAATCAAAGCCCTCTTCTATCATTCGGTTGCGGATAAAGTTGCTCACGGCGATTATTAAATCAAGAGTATCCTCGCAATGCTTTTTCATAATAGAATAGGTTTTTGAGCCGATACCGACGTTGGACCATACTATCTTTGGTCTGTTCTTTTTATTTCTGAGAGCAAGACAGCAAAGCATTGCCGAATATGCGTCCACTGCGTGTATTATATCAAACTTGTTTTCTTTTACGATTTTTCTTAATTTTCTGATAGTAAGATAGGCGTTAATGGGGCTTCTTTTTCCAAGAGGTAAATGAAAAAAGGTTATTCCACCGTCTATTTCGGTTTGAGATAAATCCCCCTCTTTTACCGTTGCCCACGCCACGGAATGCCCCTTTTTCAGCATTTTTTTCGCATAGTCCAGCGTATAGAGCTCGGTTCCGCCTAAGTCGAAGCAGCTGGTTAAATAAAGTATTTTCACCTCTTAATATCCTCCGTGACACGTTCCGTCTTTTTTTTGAAGCTATTCCCAAGCAATAGCCCGTTTATAAAAGGGATATAGGAAATTCCAAGAGAGCATGCGTAGGATATAACGTAGGTAAGGAGTATTTTTACGAACGTAAAAAACAAATTTGCCGTGTGAAAGGGCGGTATGAGCTCAAGTGCTGCCATAATAAGCATGTGAATATAAAATACACCGACGGTACATTCCGAAAGCCTTTTTGCAACGCTGCAAAAACGGCAGCCCTTACGCTTCGTGCGCGAAAGCAGAACGAAGATTCCACCGACGCTCACGGCAAGCGTCGGGCAATAGTAGCTTTGATAGGCAACTCCGTAAAACTCACTGCCGTTTGCCAAACAGACACTCCATTCCGCAAACGATATCAGAAGAGTTGCGGCAAGAGAGATTACGGTGGAGAGCAGAGCTTGCCCTGAGGTTATTCTATATCCGTGCTTTTTCAGATAATATCCGAGTATGAAATATCCGGGATAGGTGAAAAATGAAAGGAAATTCAGATGAGCGGAAACGCTTACGGCACCTGAGGATAGGTTGTCAAGAAATCTTACGCCAAGCGAAAAAATCAGCCATAAAAGCAAAAGATACTCGAGCGTTTTCTTGTCAATGCTGCTTACAAGAGCTTTGATAAGGGGCAAAAGAAGATAAATGCCAAGAAGTACGTACATAAACCAGAATTGACTGTGCGCAGGCTCCTTTATCAGCGCGATAAAGGGCTTTATGCCGGGCTCTACTTTGCCCATAGCCATTTTTACGATTATATATACGACACTCCAAATTACAAAGGGTATAAATTGCTTGGGCATTCTTTTTTTGAAGAGATAACGAAGAGTAATGGGCTCTTGCGTGTCAAGCAAAAGCGCACCCGACAGTACAAAGAAAAGAGGTGCACCGATAAGGCAAAGAGAGGATATAAGCATAGCAGACACAAATCCAGCGCTGCTCTTATCGGTATAGCTGAGATACGGCACGAGACCGTGTATTACGACTACCGAAAAAATTGCAATTATTCGGATTACGTCGTAGCCGACGTTTCTTTCTCTTTCCATAGTTACCTCCTTTCGCTTTCTTCAGCACTCGTAATTTCTAAAGCGCCGTTTATAGTAAAAATAAAGTATTCTTCCAAGCCGTAGCCTTATCAGAAAATAAATAATCCGTTTTCTTCCCGTAGGGTGTGAGACCCTCTGAAATGCGCGCTTCACGTCAGGGCTTTTCAGTATTTCTGAAAGCTCGCTAAGGCACTCGCGCCTGCCTCTGCCTTCCGTCCCTCTGCACGCGTTGCCCACGCATTCGTGGTAGTAGCATCTTGCGGTGACGAAAAGGCGATCCCTTAAGCCGTCATAGCCGTCAAGCCCCGTTATTCCGTCACTAAGGTAATTTACGAGCCGTACTCTCTCGCTAAGCATATCGGGCTTGTACGAATAGTAGGAGTTCATTATCGACCCGCGTCTGTCGCGGTAGGTGTAAAGCGGCTCGTTTATCACCGATACGCGTTTTGAGTGCCTGAGATACCTCAGTGAAAAGACAAGGTCCTCGGCAAAACTTATATCGGTCGGGAATTCAAGACCGTGCTTCTTAATTGTATCAGCGCGGTAAAGCCCGCGGCAGACGCTGCCCCATACGGGGGACTCGCCCACATCGTCATTTTCATTTCCTATCATACAGGCAATGAGAGTATTAATCTCACCGTCCTCGAATAGCCTGTCGCCTTCCCACGGAAAGCCGAGAGGGCGTCCGTCACGCTCGCTGAAAATGTCGCAAAGTGCGAGGTCGGAGCCGTCACGGCAAAGCCTCTCGTACAGTCTTGAATACATATCGGGGTGGGGAAGGTCATCAGCGTCGCAAAACGCTATATATTTTCCGCTTGCCAAGCGAATACCCTCGTTTCTTGCCGAGGACGGACCGCCGTTTTCCTTGTGGAGAAAAACGGCTCTTTCATCGCTTTTTACGATTGACTCAATAACGGCGAGAGAGCCGTCGGTCGAGCCGTCGTCAACAAGGATAAGCTCAATGCCGCCCCGGGTGGATGAGAGTATGGCGTCGGCCGTTTGTCTTAGGGTAGCCTCGCAATTGTATACGGGCACTATAACGCTTATTTTATCGGTCATTTCATATCCTCCAGAGGATAGTCAAAGAGGTGTCCTGCGTCTATTGCGTGATAGCCACGCTTGCACGCTCTATGCACGAGAGGCTTCGCGCACGGACCTGCTGATACGATAAGTGATACACCGTCTGGCGTATACCCGTTTTTCTCTGTTAGAGAGTAAATTTCACTCTCGATTTCATCTATTTTTTCATATGCCGAGCGCTCAGGGCATCTGACGAAATGCACGTCCCCCCCATGCCTTCTTGCAAAATCGTAAAAGCACCCCTCGCTATTATGCACGAACACTATCGCACGGCGTGAAAGAGAGGCAAGAATCCTGTCACTCTCGGCGGTATAATCCTTGCTGAATATAAAGGCGTCACCATAGGTGACGGACCTTGAAAAGTTCTTTTTGAAGTAAAGCCTTGCCTCAGCCCACGAGGATACGTAGCTTCGCTTTTTTGCAAGAGAGAGGGCGCTTGCGTTCATAAATTTTCTCGGCACGCACAGAAGATAGGGGCACTCGTTACCCATACGGGAAAAGTCGTCCTTTATTTGGGTAAGCTCGCGGATAAGCTCGGCGTGGGGCTCCTCGAAGCCAATCGAAAGTCCGCGCAAAATACGCAGCTCCCCGTCACCGAGTCGTATAAGCGACCTTCCTGATATAACCGCATCTGCCGTCTTGTCGGGAGTCAGCACCCTCGCGCGCACGCCAAAGGGCACTCTTATCAGGGAGAAAAGAACTCTTAGCCAGATTTTTATTCTTCCCCGAAATTTCATAACGCCCCTCCGGATTCGACACTGAGATTACCGTCCGTGCCGACGTCGCTTTGACTGAAGACGCTCTTGTAGCGATACAGAATTAAGCCCATTATTATCTGGGGAATGATAGGGCAGGTTTCCGAGCCGAACATGAAGACGTCCGCACTGTTGAGCACGAGCATTGCCATAAGAGCTATTGAAAGACCGAGCGCAACGTTATCGCCTCTTTCACGGACGAGCCTTCCCGCCATCTCGAATATACGGATAAGGAAAAGATAAAGGAGTATAGTACCCACGGCACCGTAGGTAATAAGTGACTGATAGAAAAGATTATGGCAGTGACCCGGAAGTATACCAATGCCGAACATAAGATGATAGGGAGATAGTGACGATATCTTAGCCTCAACGATATGGAAAAACTCAGCTCTCGTGATAAGCGACCACGCCTTGTTGGAGAATGTTGAGGTGTATGCCTCGATTACTGAATAGAACTCTTCGTTTTCAAGTGCGTTAACAATGACA
>CAZDON010000033.1:0-1449 GCA_964507065.1 uncultured Ruminococcus sp.
CTCGGCATAACCGCGGGACAGTCACTTTCGGACAGCAGTGACGCTACCGCTGAGGCGGACGGCAAGGTTCAGGTAGCTATAACCGCAGTAGGTGCGGCAATTGACGAAAACGGTAAAATAAGCGGTGCTATGACCGACGCGTTTAATACCGACGTTAAGTTCACCGCCGCCGGAGCCGCCGTCGCTTCCGAGGCAGGCAAGTCAAAGCGCGCTAAGGGCGAGGATTACGGAATGAAGGCGTATGCGGGCTCCGCGCTTGAATGGTACGAGCAGGCTGACGTTTTTGATTCAAGACTCGTGGGTCTTGATAAGGACGGTATTCCTACGCTGATAAGCAATACGGGCAAGGGAAATGCCGACGTCGTTTCAGCGGGCTGTACAATCTACGTCAGCGATTTCGTAAAAGCTGCGAATAAGCTTTTCAACTAATACAAAATTCATCGATTTAAAAGGGGGCGTGATATGCTTTTATCCAGGTTTAAGAGAAGCGTATGCGCTCTCTTGATTTTTTGCCTTTTGCTTACGCTTGCCTCGTGCAGTCTGCCGAGCCGGAAATATACCGAATACAGCTTCGATTACTTCGACACCCTTACGACTGTAATAGGCTACGGCAGAAGCCGCGCCGAATTTGATAAAAATGTAGATATGATTCTCTCTTTGCTGGAGAGGTATCACAAGCTTTTCGACATATATCATACCTACGAGGGCATAAACAACCTCGCTACGCTGAATATGGCGGGTGGGGCGGTCGTTACGGTGGATAGGGAGATAATCGACCTGCTTAAGCTGTGTATATCAATGCACGACAGCACACAAGGATACGTGAACGTCGCAATGGGCTCGGTTCTCTCGGTGTGGCACGGAGTGCGTGAGAGGGTAGACGCAGGCGATGAAATAACGCTTCCCGAGCACTCGTACCTTCTTGATATGTACGCACATACGGATATATCAAAAATCGTGATAGACGAGGAGCGCTCTACCGTAGCCCTTACTGACCCTGAGCTTCGTCTTGACGTCGGAGCAATCGCCAAGGGCTATGCCACGGAGTGCGTGGCAAGGGCTCTGGAAGAGCAGGGTATATCGGGCTATATCCTTAACGTCGGCGGTAACGTAAGGGCAGTTGGCGAATCCCCCGACGGTGCATTTACCGTTGCTATTGAAAATCCCGATACGGAGGATAAGGATAATCCTTATATCGAGTATCTGGGGCTATCGGATATCTCGCTCGTCACGAGCGGTGTGTATCAGCGCTTTTTTGAGAAGGACGGCGTAAGATACCATCATATAATTGATAAGGATACGCTGTATCCGTCTGACGAGGGATACCTTTCGGTCAGCGTTATTGCAAAGGATTCGGGTATTGCCGATGCGCTGTCAACGGCGCTGATGTGTATGTCGGTGGAAGAGGGAAGGGAGCTCGTTTACTCGTCTGAGGGAGTCTATGCGATG
>CAZDON010000033.1:1459-17135 GCA_964507065.1 uncultured Ruminococcus sp.
GCGATGTGGGTTATGGATGATAACGAGAGGGTATATTCCGACGGCTTTTTGGATTTTACTCTTGATTGACAGGTGCGCTGCCCTTCGGTATCAACCCTTGGGTTATACCTTGTGCTATACGAAATTCGGGCGCTCTGAACGCCCGCGGGCACAGAAATAAAAGAAGGACGCTGTGGCAGATTTTGCCTCGCGGTCCTTCTTTTTTCGTTTTTTTTTGGCACTTCACTAAAAGCGGCAAAAATTATCGGAAAAACATATGTAGAAATTATTATTCATAATTTGTGCAAACTTTACAAGGAAATATGAGCGCGGTATTTCTCTGTAAATTACAATAATTTTCGGGTTAAAATAGTAAGCGTAATTTACATTTATCAAAAATGAACTAAAAATACGGCTTTTAAACCCGAAAATCGTAAAATATATTTACTTTTTCGAAGCGAAAATAATTTTGCGCTTTCTCAAGCTTAATAGGATGCGGATTTTGCGGGCGCGCTTTTGATGATTTTGGCACCGAGAGGCTATATTTGTAAAAAATATGCGCAAAACCAAATCTTGACTTTTGGGTTGCCTTATGTTATAATTTTCCTTGTAAAAACTCGCGGTATATTTATACGCGTGCAAAAAAGATATTTTGAAGGAGAACAATTCATGAAAAAGTCAGTGTTCCAAAGAATCGTCTGCTTGATTCTTTGCGTGACGACCTTGTTCAGTGTTGTCGTGGTAGGCGCATCTGCAGGCGTCAATAAGCCTGAAACCACCGCGGCGTCGCTCAAGGAAATGCAGCAGCTGGTCGGTACCACCACCTATGCTGAGTATCTTGAAACGATTCCCGAATCCAAGGACGGTCTTACGACGATAGTCATAGACAATTCCACGGTAACGGGCAGCGCTGTTAAGGTGTTGGACAGTCAGGAGTGTCAGAACTCTATGATGGAAAATCCCGATGCATGGGAGAGCTTTGGTGATAATGCGGAAAATTCGCTTTATCTTCCCTCGACGGGCGAGGCTACCTGGAGCGTGGTTATTCCTGAGAGTGCAGCAGGACGCTACTACATTCGCATAACCTACTTCAATTGCGAAACGAGTGAGAGCAGCATCAGCTCGATTGAGAGAAAACTCTTCATCAACGGAGAGATTCCCTTTGCCGAGGCAGGACAGCTCAACCTCACGAAATATTGGAAGTACGAAACCCTTTTAAGCTCTGTATCCGAGGCCACCTCAGAGGAGAATTCCTACGATACGGACTATTACACCGAGAAGAAGGGTGACAACCCCGGCTACTTCAAGAAGGTAGTTAAGGTTGAGGACGGCATCAAGACCGTTGAGCTGTATCAGATTCATCAGGATATCAACGGCAACTCGATGGCTCCCGATATCACTCAGCTTTCAAAGTGGGGAGTTTACTATTGCCAGGATACGACGGGCTACTACCACGATTACTTCAGCTTCTATCTTGAGAGCGGTTACAGAACCATCACTCTCGCGGCTGAGCGTGACCCCGTTATAGTAAAGTCTATCGAGCTTGTGCCCGTTGATGACGCGGCGTCCTCTCTCAAGAGCTACAACGACGTGCTTGCCGAGTACAAGAGCAAGGGCTATACCGATGCTACGGGCGGAACGATTACCACCATTGAGGCTGAGTTTCCCGATTTCGTATCGGATTCCTCGGTTGCGGCTACCAACGATAACACCTCTGCGTCGACCTTCCCCTCGGCATCAAACGCGCAGCTTTATAACGTTATCGGTGAGAACAGCTACAACACGGTAGGTCAGTGGGCAGCGTACAAGTTCTCGGTTGATAAGACGGGGCTTTACAAGCTTGGAATGCGTTACAAGCAGGACGCACTTCAGGGTATGTTTATCTGCCGTACCGTAAAGCTTGCGGGCGGTCAGTACGGACTTGCTGACGGTACGCCTACGGCACCTTTTGCCGAGGCATACAATGCGCAGTTCAACTACGATAAGGCTTGGCAGTCCACCTTCGTCGGAGATTACATATATCTTGATAAGGACGGAAATGAGGTCGAGATTACGGGCTACCGCGTAAATTCGGACGGTGAGTACACCGATGCCGACGGCAACGTGGTAGATATCGAAAGACAGGAAAGACCCTTCGAGTTTTACTTCGAGGAGGGAGTTGAGTACACTCTTTACCTTGAATGCTCGCTCGGTTCTCTTAAGGACCTTATCCGCAGGGTACAGACCTCGCTTGATAATATTAACTCTCATTACTTAAGAATCCTTCAGCTTACGGGTAACGACCCCGACGAATACCGTGACTATGATTTCTACGGAATTATGCCCGAGGTTGTAAGAGGACTTCTTGAGGAGGCTATTGAGCTTGAGGCGGTTAAGCAGGAGTTTGAGGCACTTTGCGGCACCACGGGCTCACATATTACCACCCTTCACACGATAGCGCTTCTTCTTAACACTATGGGTGAGGAGTACGGCGACGCAATCGCGGCGAATATGACCACCCTTAAGTCCTATCTCGGTACGCTCGGTACATGGATCAACAACTCCAAGCGCAGCTCGATGATAGTTGACTCAATTACGGTATGCCCCGCAGATAAGGACGAGAAGTCGCTTCCTCGCGGCGATGCGGGCTTCTTCAGATCCATTGGCTTTGAATTATCCTCCTTCTTCTATTCATTCTTTACCGAATACGACCAGATGGGACTTACGAGCATTCCCGACGAGGACACCGTAACTATTGACGTATGGCTTGCAACGGGACGTGACCAGTCGCAGATCTGGCGTACTATGATTGACGCAAAGGGAAGCTTCACCGAGAACACGGGTGTTGCCGTAACGCTTAAGCTCGTTACGGGAGGAACGCTTCTTCCCTCGATTCTTTCGGGTAAGGGACCTGACGTGTATATCGGACTCGGCTCAACGGACGTTATCAACTACGCTATCCGTAAGGCAGTTTACGGTGTAAGCGGTAACGATCCTTATCTTGACGAAATAAAGATTAACTCCGAGACGGGTGCTCCTGCAAGCGCCGGTGATAAGAACAGCGTCAGTGCAAACGAGCTATTTACGAATAACTACTATACCTATTGCAAGGAAGTAAACGGAGAAAAGGTTTACGAAACAACCAGAACCTATCGCGGTGAGGAGGGGCTTACCTTCAAGTCACTCACCTATGATGAGGTAATCGAGGATAACTTCGTTCCCGCGGCTATGGATACGGTTATTCTCCGTAACAAGTGCTACGGAATTCCTCAGACGATGTCCTTCGCAATGATGTTCTACCGTATGGACGTTCTTGCAAACCTCGGTCAGGAGGTTCCCGAAACCTGGGGTGAGCTTCTTTCGCTCCTTCCCGTGCTTCAGACCAACAATATGTCGATAGGACTTACCTACGGCTCTGCTCTTAACTTTATGATTTATCAGATGGGCGGTAATATGTGGAAGTTCACCGACAATCCCGATTATGCGGGCGCTAAGATAGGTCTTGATACCAACGTCGCTAAGGAAGCATTCGACTACGTATGCCGACTTTACAGTGATTATTCCTTCCCCGTAACCTTCGATGCGGCTAACCGTTTCAGAACGGGTGAGATGCCTCTTATCATCGGAGATTACGCTACGATTTACAACCAGCTCGTCGTTTATGCAACCGAGATTGCGGGTATGTGGGAGTTCACCTCGCTTCCCGGCTACAAGAACGAGGAGACAGGCTACTACAATTACGACTCTCTTGCAGGAATCGGTGCCACGGTTATTCTTAACGGATGTGACAATCTTCTTGCGGCATGGCAGTTCGTTCAGTGGCAGACGAGTGAAACCGTTCAGTCCAATTACGGTAACAGAATGGTAGCGCTTATCGGTCCTTCCGCTAAGTACGAGTCCGCCAATGTCAAGGCACTTAAGAATATGTCCTGGACGGCAAGCGAATACGAGGCAATTGAGCTTCAGATGAACCATCTTTCCTCGATAGTTAACTATCCCGGCTCTTACATTATCGCAAGATATACTGAGTTTGCGTTCCTCGCGGCTGTAAACGACGGTGCGGATGCCGTTGAGGCTCTCAGCGGATACATCGACGCTATCAACGACGAGATTGAGCGTAAGAGAATTGAGTTCGACCTTCCCGTTCTTGAGGAGGGACAGCTTGAGCCTCCCACTACTGCCGCGCAGTAGAACATTATGAGATAAGGAGAAAATGTGATGTCACAGACTACAGAGACAAATCGTCCTGTTAAGCGTTCAGAAGTGTCGAAGCTGCGCTGGACATGGCAGGAGATGAAGAACAATAAAACGGCATACTTTATGCTCGCACCGTTCTTCCTTCTCTTCATTATATTTACTATATTGCCGGTTCTTCTTTCGATGATTCTGAGCCTTACGGACTTTAACATGCTTGAGATGCCCAATTGGCTTGGCATTTCAAACTTCATCCGTCTGTTCCTCAACGATGATATATTCCTTCTTGCTTGCCAGAATACGCTTATATTTGCGGCGATTACAGGACCCGTTTCCTATCTTCTTTCGCTTCTTATTGCGTGGTTCATCAACGAGCTTCCTCCGAAGATCCGTTCCGTTGTAACCCTCGTATTCTACGCCCCCTCGATTTCAGGACAGGTTTACCTTATCTGGAAGACTCTGTTCTCGTCGGACTCTTACGGATGGGCAAACGCAACGCTTATGGATCTTGGAATTATCACCGAGCCTATTCTTTGGTTCCAGAATGCCGACTACGTTATGCCTCTTTGTATCGTAGTTGCTCTTTGGACCTCGCTCGGTACAGCATTCCTTTCATTCATCGCGGGCTTCCAGACTATCGACCGTTCTATGTACGAGGCTGCGGCAGTTGACGGAATCAAGAACCGTTGGCAGGAGCTTTGGTACATAACGCTTCCCACGATGCGTCCTCAGCTTATGTTCGGTGCCGTGCTTGCTATTACTAACTCGTTCGGCTTCGGTGCGGTCGTTGACGCGCTCTGCGGATTCCCGTCGGTTGACTATGCGGCGCATACGATAATGCACCACCTTAACGACTACGGCGGACAGCGTTACGAAATCGGTTATGCATCGGCAATCGCCGTGGTGCTCTTCGTGATTATGTACTCTTGTAACGTAATCATCAAGAAGGCGCTTTCAAAGGTAGGTGAGTAGTATGTCAAAGAAATTAAGAACCAGAGGTCACCGCGTCGTTCTCAACCGTTCGGCAGGCGGAGATACGGGTATAACCATACTCCTCACGATAATGGGACTGTTTATGTTCATTCCTATGTACTACGTTGTAATCCAGTCCTTAAAGCCTCTTGACGAGCTCTTTATGTTCCCCCCGAAGTTTTACGTTATCAGCCCCACCTTTGAGAACTTCTCAGACCTGTTCACTCTTATGAGCGACTCGTGGGTACCGTTTTCAAGGTACATATTCAATACCGTGTTCATCACGATATGCGGTACTCTCGGAAACCTGATATTCGCTTCAATGGCGGCATATTCGCTTGCAAAGCTTCGTTTCCCCGGAAGAAACGCAATCTTCCAGCTTATAGTTGCGTCGCTTATGTTCCACTCTACGGTTAACCAGGTAACGCACTTCATCATTCTGTCCGCATTCGGTTGGATAGATACTTACCTTTCTATTATAGTACCCTCAATGGCTACTACAATCGGTCTTTACCTTATGAAGCAGTTCATGGAGACCTCGGTGCCTGATACGGTTCTTGAGTCTGCCCGTCTTGACGGTGCAAGTGAGTTCAGAACCTACCTTATCATAGCGATGCCTATGGTAAAGCCTGCTTGGCTGACGCTTATCATCGAGTGCTTCAAGACGCTTTGGAACTCGGGCTCGTCTATCTACATTCACTCCGAGGAGCTGAAGACCTTCAACTACGCAATTCAGCAGATAGTATCAGGCGGTATCGCCCGTTCGGGCGCGGGAGCTGCGGCTACGGTCGTAATGATGCTCGTTCCTATCCTGGTATTCGTGCTTAACCAGAGCCAGATTATCGAAACGATGGGCTCGTCGGGAATGAAGGATTAAGGAGGATAATAATAATGAAGAAAATTTCAAAGATTTTTATCCTTGCTCTCATTCTCGTGATGCTCTTCGGTACGGTATCGGCATTTGCGTTTGAATCCTACGAAACCTATACCTATTCTATCGACGGCGAGCCTCTTAAGTCCCCCTCGGCATACGATGCGGCACAGTCGCTCACCTCGGTTCCTATGGGTATCACGCAGGAGAAGTTCGGCGGCAAGCCTCTTAAGGGCGCTACCGACATCGTGACTGACGATGCGTCAAACGTCTACATCGCAGACAAGGATAACAACCGTATCGTCGTTCTTAACAAGTATTATTCCTGCATTCATATCATTGACGGATATACCGATAAGAGCGGCAATTGGCAGACCTTTAACAAGCCTCAGGGCGTATTCGTAACCTCATCTCTCGGTGGCTCAACCGAGCAGAGCCTTATCTACATCTGCGATACTCTTAATATGCGTGTCGTAGTGTTTGACAGGGATTTCAATTACGTAAGAACCCTTGATGAGCCCAAGAGCGCACTTCTTCGTGAGGGCGCGTTCAAGCCGATGGCTATCGCGGTTGACCTTTACGGCAGACTTTTCATCACCTCGACTGACTGTAACGAGGGTGTTATAGTAATGTCTAAGGAGGGCGATTTCACAGGCTTTATCGGTGCTCAGAAGGCAGAGTATTCCATAATTGATATTATATGGAGACGCTTCCAGACCAAGGAGCAGAGAGAGCAGTCAAGCCGTAACGTTTCTATCGCCTACAACAACATTACCGTTGACAGTGACGGATTCGTTTACGCAACCACGGACGGTATCGACGAGGACCGTCAGATAGGAGCTCTTAAATCCAAGAATTCGGATTACTCACCCGTTAAGAAGCTTAATTCCGCGGGCGCTGAGATTATGAAGCGTAACGGCTTCTTTGATCCCGGTGGAGAAGTAATGGTAACCTCAATGTCCGACTCAAAGGGTGCATCGAAAATCGTTGACGTTGCTATCGGTAGAGAGAACTCCTGGTCCATTCTCGATAACAAGCGTTCGAGAATATTCACCTATGACCAGAACGGTAACCTTCTTTTCGCCTTCGGTGATATCGGTGACCAGCTCGGTAACGGTGAGGACCTTGTGGCAATGACCTACCACGAGGTAGACGGTATAACCTACCTTCTTACCCTTGATAACGCAAACGAAACCGCAGGCGGCTATAAGGTCACCGTATATTCGCCCACCGAGTATTGCGACACTATTATGAGCGCTCTTCACAATCAGAACGAGCATCTTTATTCAGAGGCTATTCTGTATTGGCAGGACGTTCTTACCAGAAACAACAACTTCGACCTTGCTTATATCGGTATAGGTAAGGCGCTCTATAGCCAGGAAAAGTATGAAGAGGCTATGGAAATGCTCAAGGGAGCATACGAAACCGAAACCTATTCAAAGGCATTCGCGGCAATCCGTAAGAACGTAATCGGCTCTTGGGTGCTTATCGTTATCCTCGTTGGCGCTATCGCGCTTATCGTCGGTATGCTTAAGTTCTTCGGCTGGGCAAAGAAGAAGAACAAGGCAACCGCGCTTAAGGTTGGCAGAAAGACCTACGTTGAGGAGCTTGTATACGCGTTCCACCTCTGGCTTCACCCGTTCGACGGCTTCTGGGATCTGAAGCACGAGCAGCGCGGCTCCGTCAGGGCAGGTACGACGATTATGGGTGTCACTATTCTCGCCTTCTTCTATCAGTCAGTAGGACAGGGATACACCTTCAACCCCCGCGAAAACTATTCAACGATTATAGTTCAGATTTTTTCTATAACCGTCCCCGTAATGCTCTGGTGCGTTGGTAACTGGTGCTTGACGACGCTCTTTGACGGTGAGGGAAGCTTCAAGGACATATACGTTGCCACGACCTATTCGCTGGCACCGCTGCCCTTGCTTATCATTATATCAACCGTTCTTACTAACGTAATGACGGTCGGTGAGGGCTCTATCGTAAACCTTCTTGTGACGCTCGGATACATCTGGGTTGCATTCCTTCTGTTCTTCGGAACGCTCGTAACTCACGATTATTCGCTCAGCAAGAATGTTCTTACCGTATTCGGAACTATCGCCGCAATGGTGGTTATTATGTTCGTGGCAATTCTGTTCTCGAACCTCGTCGTAAAGATGGTAACCTTCGTATCGGCAATTATTTCGGAAATTGGAAACCGACTATAACAAGGGCAGAGGAGGAAAACTGAATAATGAAAATTAAAAAGCTTTTATCGTCTGCTTTGGTGCTGGTAATGCTGTTTACCACGCTTATAGCGGTTGTTCCTACTTCCGCCAATGCAGCTTACGAAACAAACTCCGCCTCGCCAAGCCTCAGTGCTGAGCAAATCAAGGAAATATCCTCGAAAACGCTCACCTATGACTTTGGCTCGGCAGAGGAAATGCTCCTTTACGAGCTTGACCCCAACGGAGATGGCGATCTTAGCGATAGCTATCTCGACTCGGTTCATTCACCGAATTACTCAATCTACGTAAACCGCTACAACGGTATTATGTATTACGTAAATAACGTAACGGGACAGATACTTACCTCTAACCCCTACAACGTTAATTACAATTCCTCGGCAGTTTCGATCGATAACAGACGACTTCTTATGAGCCAGATTAACATCAACTATCTGCTCAATTCAACTAACTACGAGGAAACTCCTCTTAACTCTAACGAGTGGGCGGCTGACCGCGCTCAGATTTCGACGAGCTTTATCAACGGCGGAATCAGAGTAAACTACACTCTCGGTGATACTACCTCGAGATTCTTACTTCCCGGTAGAATCCTTGCAGAGGATTACGAGGCTCTCATTCTCGTTCCCATGCTTAAAGAGATTGAGTCGCTCCTTGAGGAGCACTGCGGACCTCTTTCGCCCGACACTAACTTTACTATCTTCGACAACGAGAAGTATGAGCCTTATGCTTACGGCTGTCTTGATAGCGGAGTTATCTCGAAGTACCTGATTGCAATGCAGGCGCTTTATCAGAAGCTTATCCCCAACCGTAACTCACAGGAGTACAAGGCAATACATACTCTCCGTAACGATATAATGAGTATGGTTACTGCGTACGCGCTCAAGAATCCCCGTGTCTACGAGGAAACCGACAGGACCGATTCCAACGCGTACCTTGGAATTATCAAGGACTTCTACACTCCCGTAGATAACAAGGAGCTTGAGATTTACGACGAGGATTCCGATCTTTATCACGCTCCTATGTACGTCTACGACGGCATTACTACGAGCGAGAAGAGAGTCGACTCCATAATGTTCCAGAAGTACTGTCCCACCTATACCTTCTCGATGATGCTTGAGCACGAGAAGGAGTGCGGATACGTAGACAAATCCGAAGCTAAGCCCGTATTCAGATGTGCTCTTGAGTACAGCCTCAATACAGACGGCACGCTTTCGGTAAGACTTCCCGCAAGCTCTATTTCCTTCGACGAAACGGTCTACACGCTTCTTTCGATTATACCGCTTCAGTTTTTTGGCGCAGGCTATCTCGACAACGACGGATATATCTTCTTCCCTGACGGAAGCGGAACTATCATTGAGTTTGACGAGTTCAAGTCGATGCAGATTAAGGTTCCCAAGGCATCTATTTACGGTCTTGACTATTGCTACTCGAACCTTATTTCCACGCAGGCATACCGCGCACAGATTACTATGCCCGTATACGGTGTAGTTGCCGATACCGCGGCAAATAGCGTCACCAAGACGAAATACGGCGTTGACACGGTAAAGAACGGCTACTTCGCGATACTTGAGGAGGGCGCATCTCTTGCGTACCTTGAGTTCGTTGGCGGTGGCGGAACCTACAAGTATGCAAACGCGTACAGCCTTTTCTCTCCGTATCCGTCGGATATCTTCGACCTTACCGAAACGGCTGGTGCATCGGTTGGCGCACAGAACAGCTACACTATCGTATCCGATTCGAGATACAATGAGTCCTACGTCACCAAGATTACGATGCTTACTGATGAGAAGATTGGTGCTTTGGCTTATCCTGACGGCTCGTTCTATCCCTCGTCCTACGTAGGAATGGCGACTCGCTATCGCGATTATCTCTACGCAACGGGCGTGCTTAGCGATCTTGAAAAGGTAAGTGAGGATATTCCTCTTTACATCGAGGCGCTCGGTGCGATGGAAATCACCACTAAGATACTTTCATTCCCCGTAACCCAGACTATTCCTCTTACCACCTTTGATGACATCATTACGATGTATAATGAGCTTTCCGACAACGCCTCAACCTTCTTGAAGAAGGCAGAGGAGTACGAAGCTATGGCAGAGGAAGCAAACGAGGATTCCCTCAAGGAAACCTATGCTAAAACGGCAGAGGATTACCGAGCACTTGCAGCCTCGGCTGAAAAGATTACCAATATCAACTTCCGCTTGAACGGTTTCTCCAACGGCGGTATGTACTTCACCTATCCTACCAAGGTAAGATGGGAAAAGGCGTGCGGTGGAAAGCGTGAGTTCACAAGACTCGTTGAGGAGGCAAAGAAGGTTTCCGAGAACGCTGGCGAAAGCTTTGGCGTATATCCCGATTTTGATTTTATGTATATCAATAATACGGCAACGTTTGACGGCATATCCATCCGCGGAAACGTTTCCCGAATGGTTGATAACCGTTACGCATCAAAGCAGGTCTACAACTCGGTTCTTCAGGACTACGTAACCTACTATTCTCTCGTTGTAAACTCCGTATCGCTTGATGAAATCTATACGAAGTTCCAGAAGAAGTACTCGAAGTACGAGGCAAGCGGTATATCCGTTTCGACCATAGGCTCCGACCTTAACTCTAACTTCGACGAGGATGAGCCCGTAAACCGTACCGATTCCGAGGCGTACGTCGTTTCAGTTCTTAACAGAATGAAGAACGAGAGCAACCTCGACATAATGGTTGATAAGGGTAATGCCTACACGCTTAAGTACGTAAGTCATATACTTGACGCGGCCGTTGATTCGAGCCATTACAGATACTCCTCGTATCCCGTTCCCTTCGTTGGAATGGTTCTTCACGGAAGCATAAGCTATGCCGGTACCCCCCTTAACTACTCAGGTACTCCTATGTATGACATTCTTCGCTCTATCGAGAGCGGCGCGAATCCCTACTACGTGCTTTGCGCGCAGAATTCGGCATACCTTAAGGACGATTCGCTTCTTTCCGAGTACTACGGTGTAGACTACAACACTTGGTTTGACAGCATAGTTGAAACCTACAATCTTCTTAACGGCTATATCGGTGACCTTCAGGATTACAAGATAGTTGACCACAGACTCATCATTGGTGAGCGTGTGATTGACGCTGGTGAAACTGCACAGAACTATATAGCACTTAAGGCAGAGATAATCGAGCTTCTTGATGCGCAGATTGCAAAGGCAATCAGCGATAAGTACGCAGCCCTTCAGGCTGGCGGCGCCGCACCCGGCATAGAGATAAGCTTCTCGTTTGACTACGAGGCGCTTATCAATCAGCTTACCGCAGTGCTTAACAAGACCCGCGCGGAGCTTGATGCGGATACCGAGCTCGTAGCTGCTATCAATGCAGTATACGATAAGTACAGAGCTGAGTATCCAGCACCCGCTACCGTAAATCCCGACGGTGTGATTAATTTCGGTACGATTGAGTATACCTCGAAGTACAACTACATCACCGACTCTGTCGCAACCGACGAGAACTACGAGTACACCGATTACACCAGTGATATCAACAATATCGTGCTGGTAACCTATTCAAATGGCACCGATACCGTAAGATTTATTCTTAACTACAATATCTATTCGGTTAACGTAAATCTCGGTGACGGTAACGTCTATACACTTGCCAAGTACGGCTGTGTAAGACTTGACGGATAAAGGAGGTAAAGCGCAAAATGGATGAAAAGATTTTGACTGCTACGGAAGAAGCTTCCGAGGCAGTGGCTGACACCCAGGCAGGCGAGGCGTACGTTACGCCCGCCGACCTGAACGATGCGGCGGTAATAGATTCCAAGACCGGTCTTCTCAGAACCAAGCGTAAGAAGGTTTCGCTCGATTCTAAGAGAGCGCGCGCCGGTTACGTCTTTACCTTGCCCTTTATTCTCGGCATAATACTTATTTATATTCCTATTCTTCTTGACTCTATTTGGTTCTCTCTCGGAGATATCAAGCAGGGCTGGAGAGACGGCAACCCCGTTTCTTGGATTGAATGGAACAATTTTGAGCACTACGTGAGTGCATTTACCGATTCAAAGGGCTTCGTCGTAAGCTTGGTTGAGGGTATTCAGCAGCTTATATTCGAGGTTCCCGCGGTAATAGTATTCTCGCTCTTTATAGCGGTGGTGCTTAACCAGAAGATGCTTGGTCGTGCAGTATTCCGTGCAATATTCTTCGTTCCCGTTATCATTTCGACGGGTCTTATGGAGTCTATCAACGCGGCAGATAACGTAACAAGCAACTCAGGCGGCGGAATCAACGACGGTACAGGCTCCAGCGCTGGCGCGGGCATCGTATCGACACTCGATATCGAGAGGCTCTTTGCCACGATGGAAATCGGCGGCGAGCTCGTTACCTACGTCGTTGACCTTGTTAATAACGTGTATAACATTATTAACTACTCAGGTGTACAGATGCTTATATTCCTTGCGGGTCTGCAGTCGATTTCGCCCGCAATTTACGAGGCGTGTCAGATTGAGGGTGCAACGGGCTGGGAAACCTTCTGGAAGATTACCTTCCCGATGATATCCCCGATGATACTCGTAAATGCAGTGTACACGGTAATAGACGCGTTTACAAGAACCGAGAACGTTACGATGAAGTTCGTTCAGGGAGTATACACGTCAAGACCTACCTATGCTACCGCGATGTACTGGATATACTTCATCGTCATTATACTTATTATAGCGGCGGTTGCAGGTATTATATCGACGTTCATCTTCTACCAGAGGAAAGATTAAGGGGGTGACGATATGGATGCTAACAGACCGGTAATTAAGGAAAGCAAGAATAAAATCCGTGTTGACTACGAGGGCAAAATCAGCTTAAAGGAAAGACTTCTCAGCAAGGCTAAAACCTTTAATACCTGGATTAAGGTTATCGTAAATATCTTCAGATTTATTCTTATGCTTGGCGTATCATACGTCATACTCTATCCCTTCTTCGCAAGAGTAGCAGGCTCGTTTATGACGAGAGAGGACGTACTCGACGCGACCGTATCACTTATACCTAAGAACTTCACTATTGATACCTATAAGTACATAATTATAGAGAATCACTATTTTGAGGCTCTCTGGCATACAGCGCTTATAGCTCTTATGTGCGCTCTGATACAGACTCTCATTGCCTGCCTTATAGGCTACGGACTTGCAAAGTTCAAGTTCAAGGGCAACGGGCTTATAATGGGCGCGGTTGTATTCAGTATGATTATTCCTCATAAGACTCTTCAGCTTGCATTTACGCAGCATTTCACCAGATTCGATCTTCTTACCGTACAGTCGTGGAATATGAAGGGTATCATTGAGATAATCACGGGCTCTACTCTTGAGCTGACAGACTCGTTCTGGCCGCTTCTTCTTATCTCGCTTTTCGGACTTGCATTTAAGAACGGTCTTTATATTTACCTTATGAGACAGTTCTTCAAGGGCGTTCCCGATGAGCTTGAGGAGTCGGCGTACGTTGACGGCTCGGGTGTATACCGCACCTTCTTCCAGATTATTCTTCCTCTGTCAATACCGATGATGATTACGATATTCCTGTTCTCATTCTCGTGGCAGTGGACCGACCAGTTCTATACCACTCTGTTCTGGATTGACGATACCAATAAGTTCTATATGATGCCTGACATCTATAAGAACATTCCCGATACGCTTGAGCAGTACAGCGCTCTTGCAGGCTGGGATATCTATTCAAACGTTATTCAGAATACCGCAGGAATCCTTATCATACTACCTCTCGTAGTTATGTATCTTTTCTGCCAGAGATATCTCGTTCAGGGTATCGAGCGTTCGGGTATCGTTGGATAATCAACCTACGCAAAATAATTATAATCTCCGAGTGTTTTCACTCGGAGATTTCCTTTTTGTGAATTTTGCACAACTGAGAAATAAGAGAGTGACAACAGGATAGCAGATATAATAAATATGTGCAAAAATAACCTATGGGTATGAGAAACTTTCATACCCAAATGTATTGACAATAAGGGGAAAAGAGATTATAATATTCCCATACCTCAGGCAAGATACCTTTGCCTGAAGATAATTTTAAGCCTTCGGGCAAAAGGAGATTAAAAAAATGAAAAAGACACTTGCGAAAATCTTTTGCTTGGTGCTTGCAGTATGTATGCTTGTACCTTGTCTTACCGCTTGCGGCGGCGACGGATTTAAGGATAATACCTTTAAGATTGGTGCAACGGGTCCTCTTACGGGTGAGGCTGCTTCCTACGGTAACTCCGTAAAGCAGGGTGCACAGCTTGCTGTTAAGCACCTCAATGAAAAGGGCGGCGTGCAGTTCTCATTCCAGATTCTTGACGATAAGGCCGGCGCTGAGGACGCAGGTACCAACTACGATACTCTTGCTGACGCAGGTATGCAGCTTTCACTTGGCGGTGTTACCTCAGGCTCAGGCGAGGCATTTGCTAAGAAGGCAAACGCTGACGGACTCTTCGCTATGACTCCCTCTGGATCTGCTGACCCCGTTATCAAGGATCTTAAGTATTCCTTCCGTCTTTGCTTCGGTGACCCTGACCAGGGCTCGCTTGCGGCGGAGGAAATCAAGGCAGGCGGCTTCACTAAGGTTGGCGCTATCTACGATGCCAGCGATTCTTACTCCTCTGGTATCTACGAGGCATTCAAGGATAAGATGGCTGAGCTTGGCATTTCCTACACCGAGCAGAAGTTCGATGCAGAGAACAAGGTAGACTTCTCCACTCAGGCAGAGGCACTTAAGGATTGCGACGTAATCTTTATGCCCTTCTACTACACTGAGGCATCACTCTTCATCAAGAAGGCAGTAGAGAAGAGCTGCAATGCTATGTTCTTCGGATGCGACGGCTTTGACGGAATTGCTGAGCTTGTCACTGGTGTTGATAACGTCATTAAGTACATTACTCCCTTTGATGCGGCAAGCACCGATGCTAACGTAAAGGCATTCGTTGAGGCATACGAGGCAGAGTACGGAAAGACTCCCGACCAGTTTGCGGCTGACGCATACGACGTCGTTATGGTTCTGGCAAGCGCTCTTGAGAAGGCAGGCGTTACAGACTATACTCTCACTGCAGACGTTATTGGTGATAAGCTTTACGATACCATTACCGCAGCCGACTTCTCTTACGACGGTCTTACCGGTAACGATATGACCTGGGGCACTGACGGTAAGTGCACCAAGGCACCTAAAATAGTTACTCTCGACTAATATATAATTAATCAAGCTAGACCTCGTGGCGATTTTTCGTCACGAGTCTATCTTGCGTTTTAGGGAAATGCTGAAAATGCGTATTTTGTACTCTTTGATTTGCATTTTTCGGTACAGGAAAGGATTTTTATAATGTTAAACACTATTATAGACGGACTTAGTCTTGGTGCAATTTACGCGCTTATAGCACTCGGCTATACTATGGTTTACGGTATTGCTAAAATGCTTAACTTTGCGCACGGTGACATCATAATGGT
>CAZDON010000034.1:0-16802 GCA_964507065.1 uncultured Ruminococcus sp.
CCGATATAGGGGATGCCGTCGAGCGACATACAGTCCTGCGCCGCCCACCTTGCGACTATTTTCGCGTTTTCGTAGTGCTGTCTTGCGAAGTCCAGAAGCTCACGGAAGCTGCCGCCGCGCTTTCCCGTGCGGTGGCCGCCGCCACCGATAAGCAGATAATCCCCATACCCACGAAAGGACATACCCGTGTCGGATTCGTCCACGTACATTCCCCTTGGAATTCGTGCCCCACTCAGGGCTATTACGTACGAGCGGTGCTGATAGAGCTTCAAGGGGAAAAGTCCGTGCTTGTTGAGAATTGGAAAGTGAGTTGCGATAATCACCCTTTTGAAATTTATTACGCCTGTGTTGGTTTTTGCGCTGTTCGGCATAAGCTCCGTGACCTTAGTATTTTCAAAAATCGGAAGCTCCTCTGCAAGCCTGTAAAGGAGCTTCAGCGGATGAAGCTGTGCCTGATTTTTGACGCACACGGCACCGACGGTGCGCACGGGAAGCTCGTCCGTGTCTGTAAGCTCGGCTCTTACGCCAAGTCGTCTTAGGGCGGCGGCTTCTCTCACGAGCCCATCACGGTCGCCCGTAGAATAGACGAAGCTATCCCGCACCTCATAATCGCACGGGATTTTTTCACAAAGTGATGCGTACTCCCTGCACGCTCCCCTCTGTGCCCTCAGGTAAAGCCGCGCCCCATCCTCGCCAAAGCGCTTGATAAGCTTATCGTAGATAAGCCCGTGAGAGAGCGTAATCTTAGCCGTGGTATTGCCCGTAATACCGTCGAGAATTTCGTTTGCCGTGACCAGCATACACTCTGCTCCCTCGCGCTTTAAGCGCCAGGCGCATAAAATTCCCGCTATTCCGCCCCCGATAATGAGCACGTCCGTGCTCTTGTTGCCACAAAGGGAGCCAAACCGTCCTCGCGGCATATTCATCCTCCATATTGACTGCATTTTAATTCCCCCCAGAATAATGATAGAATTAGTGTTCGTATTTTCCGCGAGCGTTATACGCATATTTACAAAGCGAGTGCACACACTAAAAAGAAACGGCAGGAAATAATATGGAAATAATCAGGGTAATACTTACGGCATCCCTTTCGGTCGCGGCACTGTTTATCATTGCAAAGCTTATGGGGCACAAGCAGGTCGCACAGCTTGACTTTTTCGATTATATCAGCGGCATTACTATCGGCTCAATTGCGGCAGAGCTTGCCACTGAGCTTGACGAGCCCTACAAGCCGCTGCTTGCGCTTGCCATTTACGGGCTTGCGTCGCTGGTCTTGAATCTTCTAGCCCACAAGCTTCCGAGGACGAGAAAATACATCAACGGCACGCCGACGATACTTCTTGACGGCGGCAAGCTCTACCGAAAAAATTTAAAGCAGGCAAAGCTCGATTTATCCGAATTTATGCTCCTGTGCCGCGAGATGGGATATTTTGACCTCGACGAGATACAAACGGCAATATTTGAGCACAACGGCAAGCTTTCGATTCTACCCAAGGCACAAAACCGCCCCCTGACACCGAAGGATATCAGCCTCTCTGCAAGCCCCGCGCATATCGGCACCGAGGTCATTATGGACGGACGGATAATGGGAGAAAATCTTTCGCGTATGGGACGCGACGAGGGCTGGCTCACAAAGCGGCTTCGCTCCCAGGGCTTCGATAGCCCTGAGGAAATCTTCCTCGGCATTTACCGAGAGAGCGATGACAGGCTCTCGCTGTACCGCGGGGAGTGAAAACCGTAAGACTTTCCACAAAAAGTAGTACACGCCGTAGAAATTACGGCGTGTACTGCTTTAGTCATCTATATCTGTGAGTCTTGAAACCGTGGTGCCAAGAGCCTCTGCGATTTTAAACAAGGTTTTAAGTGAAGGACAGAAAAAACAGTTTGGAGCTTCAAGCTGTGAAACATAGCCACACGAAAGGTCGCATGCCTCTGCAAGCTCCTCTTGCGTCATGCCCTGAAGCTTTCTATAATAGGCAATTCTCAGTCCTATTTTTATCAAATTCATTTTATACTGACTGTCTATCATTATAACCTCGCTAAAGCTATTAGTGTATTCTTATTCTTGACAAAACTATTTTACCTTATTTACTTTTTAATTGTTATATGATAGAATATAGTTCACCTTATATATTACATAAGGTAAATTCGGGCACGGATGACAGAATATGAAATTACTTATTGCAGGCTCAAGAAGCATTAAGGATTATGACATTGGGGCGCATATACCGCAAGGAGTGACTATGATAATCAGCGGTGGCGCTAACGGCATAGACACCCTTGCCGAAAAATGCGCGGACAAATTGCACCTTTCAAAGCTTATTCTACGCCCACAATATAGCCTTTACGGAAAACGGGCACCACTTTTGAGAAACGAAAGGATGGCGGAGCTTTGCGATTTGGCTCTAATAATATGGGACGGTCACTCCAGAGGCACTAAATATACCTTAGATTATGTAAGAAAAATCGGTAAAAAGGTGATTTTAATAACAATTTAGGATGTATGAGATTATTGTGTCGCGTCACAGGGCACTTTCATTTTCCGTTTCCTTGACATTTAGCGGTTCGTTTTGCTATAATTAATAAAAAACACCGTGAGGACTCCGTATGCAGAATTTTTTTACTAAAAACAAATGGTGCGTGCTTTTGCTGTTCGGGCTTATAGGTCAGATAGCGTGGACTGTCGAAAATATGTACTTCAATCTTTTCGTATTTGACGAGATACAGCCAAATCTCGACGCTATTACTCTTATGGTACAGCTTAGCGGTATTGCGGCGACGCTGGTCACGCTTATCGCGGGAACGGTATCAGACAAGCTCGGCAACCGTCGCTCGTTTATAAGCATAGGCTACATTATATGGGGTGTGACGGTGGCGCTGTTCGGCTTCATTACACCCGATATCTTTTCTTCCCTTTTCGGCATATCGGAGGCGGAGGCAATAAAGGCGGCGCTCGTTACGGCTATCGTAGGCGACTGCGTTATGACGCTATTCGGCTCGACGGCAAACGACGCGGCGTTCTCCTCGTGGGTTACCGACAACACGGATTCCTCGATACGCGGAAGAATAGAGAGCGTGGTCGCGATACTTCCGCTTGCCTCAATGCTTATCGTTGCGGGCGCATTCGGAATTATCGTAGAGGCGGTCGGCTACTCCACCGTATTTCTCGCCCTCGGCATTGTCATTTCGATATGCGGTATCGTAGGACTCTTTATCATCAAGGACAGCGATACTCTTACGAAAAACGGAACTCTCCTCGATATGCTCACGGGCTTTAAGCCCTCGTCAGTCAGGAAAAATCCCGCCTTTTATATGACGCTTATTATCACCTGCGTCTACGGTATTGCCTGCCAGATATTTATGCCCTATTTAATAATTTATATGAAAACCTATCTCGGCTTTGGCGTGCTTGAATACAGTATAATATTCGGTCTTGCCATAACCCTCGGTGCTGCGGTCAACGTGTTTTTAGGCAAGCTTACCGACAGACACGACAAGGCACGCCTTATGTATATTGCGGGCGGTATATTTGCCGTGGGGCTTTTGCTTATGTACTTTATGCGGGATATGAGCAAGAGTGCGCTGTTTATTCTCTTCGGCATCTCTGGCTTTATTATGATTGTCGGATATATCTTTATTTCCGCTCTGGCAGGGGCGCTTACCCGTGACTTCACACCTGCCGCCGACACGGGAAAGCTTCAGGGCGTGCGAATGATTTTTGCCGTTCTTATCCCTATGCTAATCGGCCCTACCGTCGGCAACGCGATAAACCGCGCGATGAACATTCCTCTTCCCGACGCGGGCGCTGACACTATGACGACGAGCTTTATCCCCGCGCCCGAAATCTTCCTCGCGGCAGCCGCAGTCGCGGTGCTCGTCGTAGCACTCGTGCCCCTGCTTTGTAAAATACGCGAGCTTCAGGCATCGAGAGTGAGCGACGGGGACGCTTCGGCAGAATAAGAGATGCTGCATCCAAATGCAGCTATACAAAAAGCAGGCGGTGCGTTTTGCGCCGTCTGCTTTTTGGTTTGCGTTAAGTTAAAACCTCGCCACGAATTCGGTATTATAGGGTATTGCCTCAAGGTCTATAACCGACCATATATCACGAAGCTCCACCGAGTCGACGTCGTCCTCTATAAGCCTCTGGTAAACGAGGTCCGAGGTAAGGGCGTAAAAGTCGGAGAAGCAATCCGCAACCGCACCGCTCTTGAGATACGCGCCCTCGACGACGGGAACGCGTCTTATGAAGCAGCGTCCTATATCGCACGCGACCTCGGCACACTCACCCAAATCAAGCTCGTAGGCAACCCTGATTATCTCGTCAAAGACCTCTGAAAATTCCTTGGTATACTCACTCTCGCTATTGAAGTAATAACCGTTCTCGTCCATCGTCTTATCTCCCTCACCGAAAAGAGAGAGAAGCTCGTAAAATCTTTCGGGTGTGACAGTACCGCCGTTTATTCCCTCGACCGCCCTGCGAATGCTCGCAAGACGCTCCTCGCGCTCTGCCTTTTCCTCTGCGGTAAGCGGACGGGTCTGATAGGTGCCGTCGTCACCGACTACACGGTTTCCGCTATCGTCGTATACGAACACCTCTTCGGTTCTGACGAAGAGCAAATCAACGTGGGTGTAGTAGTTAAGATATTCACTGCAATAATCGGGGAAAAGCGTCATATTCTCACCGTTTTCTCCGAATATCTTCGTTTTTGCCGACCAGCCCTTATATATCTTTTCGGTTGCCGACACGAAATCGGAATAATCGAAGCCAAACTTCTCACAAAGCTCACCGAAGGTCTGCTTTGAGCCCTGCGCGCGATAGGCGAGAATTTCCTCTGCCGCGACCTTAAGTGTATCCTTATCCGCCGCCGTGAGCGAGGTATTGTCCTCGAATATTTTATTAGCGACGGTAAGCTGCCTCAGGTAGCTCTCAGCACCAACTCTGAGGTAGTCAAGATAGGTGTTATCACCGTACACCTTGGTTGACCAGAACTCAGGAGTGTCGCTCACCTCAATGCCACTTTTAGAAAGCGAGGTCATATACTGTGCCTTGTAATAGCTCACGAGGTACTTAGCCTCACCCTCGTCAATATCAATTCCGTCAAAATACACAATAGCACTAGCGCGTCTTACTCCGCTTACAATTCCGAGCGTAGCGCCTAAAATTATCACGATACCCAGCAAGGTGCAAACACTTATTAGCAAAATACGCTTTGTAAGTGCCGATGCGTCTATTTTCTTTTTCTTCGGTATTACCTTTTTTCTTTTCATAAATTCCTCTATTCCGCTGCTACTCGCAGCCGTGCTTAGCCTTATAGTAATCGGTCATAATTCTCTCAAGCGCCTCTAAGGGATTCTCACCCGTGGCGAGTCTGTATACGATAGGAGCATCTCCCGAAACGCCGCGAAGCCTCGTGCCGTAGGTGGAAAACAGCTCTGCCCATACGTCAAGCTGCGCTCTTTTCTGGAAAAATTTGATATATCCCGACAAAACGGCAGCTCTGTCAATTTTCGCATCCTCAAGCAGCGAGCGCGAGAGCGCCACGGACAGGAGTGTATCCACGCACTTCGGCATATCACCGAAGCGGTCGATAAGCTCATCTCTTACGTCAAGCTTATCCTCAGGGGTGGATATATCGGATATGCGCTTATACATTTCCATTCTCTGCGACTGACTTTGTATATATTTTTCGGGTATATACGCCTCAGCCCTGATATCGACGTGAGCTTCGGTGCGCTCCTCCTTGGGAAGCCCCTTTGCCTCGGCAACCGCCTCCTCAAGAAGCCTTACGTAAAGGTCGTAGCCCACACCCTCTATATATCCGTGCTGCTCGCGTCCGAGAAGATTTCCCGCACCTCTTATTTCAAGGTCGCGGAGCGCAACCTTGAAGCCAGCTCCGAATTCCGCGTACTCTCTTATTGCCGAAAGACGCTTGGTCGCAATCTCCGAGAGAGCCTTGCCGGGGCGGTAGGTGAAGTAGGCGTATGCCTGACGCTGGCTTCTTCCGACTCTTCCTCTTATCTGGTGAAGCTGGGATAGTCCCATACGGTCGGCATTCTCGATAATCAGGGTGTTTGCATTAGGTAAATCGACACCCGTTTCGATTATCGTCGTGCATACCAGAATATCAATCTCACACCTGACGAGCATCTGCCAGATATCCTCAAGCTCGTCGTGCGACATCTGTCCGTGAGCCACGGCAATTCTTGCCTCAGGCAGCTCGCGCGCAAGCTTATCGGCGGCGAAGATTATCGTATCAACGTTATTATAGAGGTACAGCACCTGACCGCCGCGGTAAAGCTCACGCCTGACGGCATCGAATATAACCGCGTCGTCGTGCTCCATTACGTAGGTCTGCACGGGGCGTCTGTCCCCCGGTGCCTCGTCAAGCACCGACATATCCGCAATTCCGTTGAGCGCCATATTGAGCGTTCTCGGTATAGGTGTTGCGGAGAGCGTAAGCACGTCAACGCCCACTGACATTTCCTTAAGGCGCTCCTTCTGAACGACACCGAAGCGCTGCTCCTCGTCCACGATGAGAAGTCCCAGACGCTTAAATTCCAGCTTGCGTGAAAGAAGCTTATGCGTGCCGATGAGAAGGTCTACCCTGCCGCGCCTTACCCCGTCGAGAATCCTCGTCTGCTCCTTTGCCGTGCGGAAGCGCGAGAGCATCTCAACGGTCACGGGATAGCCTCGCATTCTTGAGAGTGCCGTCTGATAGTGCTGAAGCGCAAGAATGGTAGTGGGAACGAGTATAGCAACCTGCTTTCCTGCGAGAATTGCCTTGAACGCCGCGCGTAGCGCAACCTCGGTTTTGCCAAAGCCGACGTCACCGAGAAGAAGCCTGTTCATAGGCACGGGGCTCATCATATCGCGCTTGATTTCCTCGACCGCCTGACGCTGTGAGTCGGTAAGCTCGTATTCAAACGCCGCCTCGAACTCGTCCTCAAGCTCGCCGTCCTCAGGGAACGCAAAGCCCTCGGCACTCTGCCTTTTCGCGTAAAGCTCAATAAGCTTCTTCGCAATATCCTGCGCCGCAGCCTTGGCGCGGCTCTTTGTTCTGTGCCAATCGGCACCGCCCATTTTTGAGAGCCTGACGGTTCCGTCCTGCTCGTGCGCGCCTATATACTTGCTAATCATTTCAAGTCGGTCACAGGGCACGAATAGCTTATCCGTCCCCGCATAGCGTATGGTGATGTAATCACGCACGACACCGTCGACACGCACCGACTGTATTCCCTCAAAGAGTCCTATTCCGTAGCTTGCGTGCACCACGTAGTCACCGACCGAGAGGTCGCTATGGCTCATAAGCCTTGCGGCAGAGCCGCCCGCGCGCTTCAGTATACGGCGCGCCCTGCGCTCGGTCATAATTTTCGCGCCTGAGTCACGCTCGGTGGATATGAGGGCGATTTTCGGACCTACGAGGTCGTAGCCGTGGCTGTTTGCCACCGTAATATATACCGCCCCCGCGACGAGCGAGTCGGCACTGACGCCCCCCTCGGCAAGCGTCACGGTAATACCGTCGCCCTCAAGCGACTCACAAAGCGAAAGCGCGCCCTGCCTCGTCGGGCAGGCAATTACTATTTTATATCCCGCGCGCCTATACGTGAGTATATCCTCGAAAAGAAGCGAATAGTTGTTGTCACCGTAGCCGACGGTGCGCTTCGTGCGAAAGCCGAAAAGCCCCGCTAAGCGTCTGCCCGACGAGCCCGCAAAGGGATTTATATGTGCCGTAGCACGCGCTGCCAGCGCCCTCTCGTATTTTGCCGACGAGGCGATAAGGAAATCCGAGTCCGAGCTGACGAGGCCTCTTGCCTTGAGCATCTTAAGCTGCTCGGTAAGCTCAGCCGACCTCTTGCGAAGCCCCTCCTCGCCCTCTGCCGTGCCGATTACAAGCGCGGGTGCGCCCTCGGTATAGTCCAAAAGCGTTTCGGCATCAGGGTAGATTAAGTTTAAATACTTATCTCGCGTAAGAAGAATACCGCCAGAGAGAAGCGTCTGTCTTTCCGCCTTAAGGCTTGCAAGCATCGTTTCGTTGCTCACCTCGGAAATAAGACCGTCCACCTCACGAAGCACGCGCGAGGCGGCGGCGCTGTCAAGCATAACCTCAAGGGCAGGTGAGGTGCTGAAGCAATCGAGCACGCCCACAGTCCTTTGCGTAAGCGGGTCAAAGGTGGCTATGCGGTCTATCTCGTCACCGAAAAACTCCACTCTTACGGGATACTCGTCACCCGACGAGAAGAAGTCGACGATACCGCCGCGCCTTGCAAGCTGACCTGCCGACTCCACGAGCGAAACTCTGGCATAGCCGAGAGCCGTAAGCACCTCGGTAAGCTCCTCAGGGCTCACCTCGTCACCGACTGAAAAGCTCCTGATAAGGGGCCTAAGCCCAGCACGGGGTATGGTGTAGGAGGCTGCCGCCGCGGGTGTGGTTACCACCGTAAGCTCCTCGCCGAGAAGAAGCTCGGAAAGCACCGAAAGCCTCTCACGCTCGCCATCGTGAGAGGCAGAAATATTATAGAAAACATAATCTCTCGGCTTGTAGTGCCTGCAGGGAATGTGGGCTGACGCAAGCATTTCGCAAAGCGCCGCGCACTCCGAATCGTCGGGCGCCAGAATAAGCTGCGTCGATATACCCCGCGCCCTTAAATCCTCTATAAGCGATACGGCGTAGTGATAGGCAGAGCCCTCGGTAAGACCCGTGATATATACGGGTAAGGGCTCGCCAGCCGTCATCTGGGATACAAGGCAATCAAGCGAGTGATAATATTCCCTGTCCTGTCTTATAAGACCGAAAAGTGAGCTCATACAACCTCTTTTTTGAGAGTCAGGAGTGCACCCGACAATAGGAATTATTTTGAATATTTTGACATTGCCTCGTCAATTTTTCCGTCGAGCATAAGCGCAACCGAATCGACTATGGCATCATTAAGGGAGCTTAGCCTTGCAAGGTCGTCCTCAGGCATTTTTGAGAGCACGAAGTCGGCAAGGTCGTACTCAGGCGAGGGCTTTTTTCCAACGCCGAGCTTAATTCTCGGAAAGCTCTCCGAGCCTAGGGCGGCAATTATGCTTTTAAGCCCGTTATGACCGCCTGCCGAGCCCTTACGGCGTATTCTCATAACCCCCGCATCAAAGCTTATCTCGTCTGAGAGCACTATGATATTCTCAGGCGGTATTTTGTAAAACGACGCCGCCTCACCTACCGCAAGACCCGAATTATTCATATAGGTCGTGGGCTTCATAAGAAGCACGCGGTGAGTGCCCACCGACACCTCGCCCACGAGGGCGTGAAATCTGGCAGAGCTTACTCTTGCCGAGTATTTCCCCGCAATCATATCGAGCGCCATAAAGCCTGCGTTGTGACGCGTTTTCTCGTACTGCGTGCCGATATTGCCAAGCCCCACCACGATGTGAGTCACGGGTCCCGTGCTCCTTTGCGTGCCGCTTTCTATTTTCTTGAACAAATCAAATATGTCAGCCATTTCAGTTCCTTTGACAAAGTAAGTTTACATTTAAGCCTATTCTCCGTCTATATCGCGAAGCCACTCACGGCATACCGCATCAGAGGGCATCGAGAGCCCAGCGCCTGCTCTTGGAGAAAATGAAATTGCCGTAAGGCGTGGGCCGTCGGGCGAGCAGGAGCGCTTGAACTGTGAGGAAAAGAAGCGTCTTATAAAGGTCACGAGGGCGTTTTTGATTTCTCCCTCGGTATACGCGCCGTCGAATGCGCGCAGGCTTAATCGAAGAAGCTTTTTCGGTGAGAAGCCGTAGCCCACGAAATAGTATATGAAGAAGTCGTGAAGCGCGTAAGGACCTACTATTTCCTCGGTGCACTGGGCTATATCACCCGTAGAATCGGGGGGAAGAAGCTCAGGACTTATGGGCGTGCCGAGAATATCGCAAAGCACGCGGTATACCTCAGGGTGCGACTCGCGCCGAGACCTTGCGTATTCCTTTACTATCATCTGCATAAGAGTCTTGGGCAGACTTGTGTTTATTGAATACATCGACATATGGTCGCCGCCGTAGGTGCAGAAGCCAAGAGCAAGCTCGGAGAGGTCGCCAGTGCCCACGACGATACCGCCGCACGCGTTTGCGGTATCCATGAGAATCTGAGTGCGCTCTCTTGCCTGCGCGTTCTCAAAGGCGGCGTCGGGGGTTTTGCCGTCGTGTCCGATATCCGCAAGGTGTCCGCTTACGGCAGCCTTTATATCAACCGTGCGCAGCGTCACGCCGAGCGCCTCACAAAGAAGCTCAGCGTTGCCTCGGGTTTTCCTGCTCGTGCCAAAGCAGGGCATCGTTAGCGCTACTACGCTATCGCGTGTAACGCCGAGCACCTCGCACGCCTCGACCGCGGCAATGAGGGCAAGGGTCGAATCAAGACCGCCCGACACGCCAAGCACCATAGTGCGCGAGTGTGAGCGCTTTACTCTTTCCGCAAGCGCCCTTGCCTGAATTTTAACGATGCGAAGCGGCGCCTCGCTATCCTCTGCCTTTATATAGGGCAGACGGGGATATTTTCTGGAAAGCGCCGTCGCGACGGGGCGGTTCTCTATCCGCACGCGAGGCAGGTCAGAAGACCTGACACCGACGCAGCGCTCCTCCTTCTTTGCGTAAATTATACCGAAATCGACCTCGGAAAAAACAAGACTCTCTCCCGAAAGCTCAGCGCTCTCAGAAAGCCTCTCGCCGCACTCGCACACCAGCATACCGCCGCCGAAGAGCGCGTCCGTGCCGCTCTCTCCAAAGGACGCGTTGGCGTATGCGATAGCGCAGCCGCATCTTTTACTCTCGCTGAGGATAAGGTCAACCGTTGGGGCGTCGCCCTCACAGGTAATGGGTAAGGAATCGGGGCAAAGCACCAGCCCAGCGCCCGCCCTTACGCGCTCACCGAGCGTCGAGGCGCACGAAAGAAGCTCGTCGGCAAACGCCACCGCAAGCGAGGAGCTACGGGGATAGGCGAAATCCATAATCAAATCACAGCAAAACGGCACCTCGTGACCGAGCACCGATATGCTGTCGCACACGCCCTCGCCTGAGGCGAATACCCCACCCGCGAGCTTTTTCGGAATTATGGCTAAGGGCTTGCCGCGGTATACCACCGCCATACAGGAATATAGCTCCCCTGCACGTCTTATGGGAAGTCCTATCACGCTCACAAGCTCAAGCTCTGCCGTCGCGCTCATATACTCACCGAGCGAGCGAAGCGCACCGTCGGTAACGACGCTTTGTAAATAAAGGTCACCGAGCGTTGCCCCCGTCAGCGTCAGGGCAGGAAAAAGGATAACTCCACCACAGAGCTCGGAGGCGGATTTTGCGATTCTCGCACACTCGCGCGCGTTTGCCTCGCTGTCGCCGAGGGTAATCTCAGGCGACGCGCAATATACCCTTAAAAGTCCGTCTTTCATTTTTCTTTTCTCTTTTCTCGTGAATTTCCAGGCGCAATCGCGCCAAGTGAAAGCGGGGCTGTCACAGCGCTTACGCGTCACAGCCCACGAGGTCGGATTTACTTAAAAACAGTGCGTCAGTTTGCCGCGTCGTCCTTATTTTTGACGAGAATAAGCTCGTTTGCGTAAGGAAGCTTCTCTATCGCCTCGCAAAGCACGTGCCACTCGGCAAGCTTGTGGTGGCGTCTTGCGTAGTAGATATTTATGAGAACCTCATAGTTAAGGCTGACCGTACGCATCTGGTTAAAGGACGAGGGAAGAAGCTGGATTATATTGTGCCAGTGTCCTCTGTCCTGAGTGTCGTTGAACTTAACGCGCTCCCCCTCAAGAAAGCCGATAAGCCTATCAAGCACGGCAAGCCCCTCGGGGGTAAGCCTGTCGCACGAGAAGTCCTCACGGGTAAACTCCTTGGTATGCACCTTGTGCATAGTCGAGGTCGAATTTGCAACCGTACCAACCTTGTAGGTGTCAAACTCCTTCCACCAGTAAAGCGGTGCGGTTATATCCATAGACACGAACACCTGACGCAAGAATTTTCTGTGGTCGCTGCCCGCATTTGCAAGGCGCGAGGCAAGCGAAAGGTCGTTCGCGCCCAGCACGAAATTACCCTTATCGTCGTAGAAGCTGTCCATTCTCGCCCAGCTGTTCATCGGGTTTCTGGCACCTCTTATGGCGTTTTCAAAATTGCATACGCTTATTCTTTCAACCTTGAGCATTACAAAACCTCACGAAATCTTTAATATTTTAATTTATTTTATCATACGCGCCCCGATATGTCAAGTATTAAATAAAATTAGGAAAAGTATATTGACAAAGCACGCCTTTTGTGCTAAAATGCATCTATAAAGGCGTTTGACGGAAAGAGTAAGCCTTGGTGACGCATACCAGAGAGGGGGACGCACGGTGGAAGTCCCTATGCAGAGCCATAGCTGAAGACCACTCCCGAGCCGCCGCCGTTAGCAAGGCGCGCCGCGATATTTCTGCGTTATGAAAAAAGAGTTAAAAATCAAGGTGGAACCGTGCATATTCTGCACCCTTGACGGCTTTTGCCGCAGGGGGCTTTTTCTTTTGCGCGGGGTCTACTGAAAAACAAAAAACGCACGAGCTGCGATAAAGGAGATACAGACAATGAAGGTTATTTACAAGGACGGTACCGTCGGAGAATGCGCACCTGAGGAGGAGCTCCATATACTCCGTCACTCTGCCGCGCACATTATGGCGCAGGCAATCAAGAGGCTTTGGCCCCACGCGGATTTCGCGTACGGTCCAGCAAACGACAAGGGCTTTTACTACGACGTAGACCTCGGTGACACCAAGCTCACAGACGAGGACCTTGCTAAAATCGAAAGCGAAATGAAGAAAATCACCAAGGAAAATCTTCCCATTCGCCCCTCGGTGCTTCCACGCGACGAGGCTATCGCATATATGCAGTCACTCGGTGAGAAGTACAAGGTTGAGCACATAGGCGACCTTGACGAGGGAGTTGAGATAAGCTTCTTCAAGCAGGGCGACTACGTCGATATGTGTACGGGACCTCACATCACCTACACGAAGGCGCTCAAGGCGTTCAAGATTATGGGACAGTCGGGCGCGTACTGGAAGAACGACAAGAACAACAAGATGCTCACGAGAATCAAGGGAACGGCGTTCAAGACTCAGCAGGAGCTTGACGATTACCTAAAGCTTCTTGAGGAAGCGGAAAAGCGTGACCACAGAAGAATCGGCAAGGAAATGGGACTTTTTATGCTTCAGGACGAGGCACCCGGCTTCCCCTTCTTCCTTCCCAAGGGTATGCTTCTCAAGAACGCGCTTATCGACTACTGGCGTGAGCTCCACACCCGTGAGAACTACGTAGAGATAAGCACTCCTCTCATTATGAACCGTAAGCTCTGGGAAACCAGCGGTCACTGGGATCACTACAAGGACAATATGTACTCGACGCAAATCGACGAGGAAACCTTCTGCATCAAGCCTATGAACTGTCCCGGCGGCGTTATGGTTTACAGAAGCCAGCCTCACAGCTACCGCGAGCTTCCTATGAGAGTTGCGGAAATAGGTCTCGTTCACCGTCACGAGCTTAAGGGCGCGCTCCACGGTCTGTTCCGCGTGCGCTGCTTCAATCAGGACGATGCGCACATCTTTATGCGCAGAGAGCAGATTTCCGACGAGATAGTCGGCGTCGTAAATCTTATAAACGAGGTATATTCAAAGTTCGGCTTCAAGTATTCGGTTGAGCTTTCCACCCGTCCTGAGAACAGTATGGGAAGCGACGAGGACTGGGAGGCTGCAACCAACGGACTCAAGAGCGCTCTTGACAGACTTGGGCTTCCATACGTAATCAACGAGGGTGACGGCGCGTTCTACGGTCCTAAAATCGACTTTCACCTTGAGGATACTCTCGGAAGAACCTGGCAGTGCGGAACGATACAGCTTGACTTCCAGATGCCCCTCAACTTCGAGCTTGAGTACACCGACGAAAACAACGAAAAGCAGCGCCCCATTATGATTCACCGCGTTTGCTACGGCTCTATCGAGCGCTTTATCGGTATCCTTACGGAGCATTTTGCAGGCAAGTTCCCGCTCTGGCTTGCACCCACGCAGGCTAAGGTGCTTCTCGTATCGGAGAAATGCGCTGAGTACGGCAGGAGCGTTTACGAGGCTCTCAAGGCGGCTAAAATCCGCGTAGAGCTTGACGAGAGAAACGAGAAAATCGGCTATATGATAAGAGAGGCGCAGGTTGTCGGCCGCGTTCCCTATATGGTAATTATCGGTCAGCAGGAGGCAGAAAACGGTACGGTTTCTATCCGTAACCGCGATACCGCAGAAACCACGACGATGACGCTTAGCGAGTTTATCGAGAAGATTACGAGAGAAAACCGCGACAGAGTTTAATTCGTTATATAACACCAAAAAGGGTGCGAAGCAAATTTTGCTTCGCACCCTTTTTATTCCATGAAATTCCGTTACATGTAAATATCGATTTACAATATACAGCATTTTCACAGTAAATCAATTCGTTCTTCCGAGGCAATCTCTGTCAAGCGCTCCGAGCATAGCTTCGGTATCGTAAAGCACCGCGTCCCATATTTTATCACCCTGAGTCAGCACCCGCGTCGCGCCGTTTGCCGCTATTGCAAGCACGCGCCTCGGCATAGGGCTTACGAGTATTATTTTAGTTCCCTCTGACGAAAAGCCCCATTCGATATTATGATTTATTGATATGTGGTGATTCTTCGTGCCGAGTCGGTGAAGAATATACGCGTGACGCTCACTCGTGAAACAAAGCGGCGCTCCCCTCCACACAGTAGAAAGGAAGCGGCAGTCAAAGACCTCCTCGCCTCGCCTCAAGGTGAAGCTCACACCCACCTCGTGCCTGAAAAAGGATTTTACGGGTGAGGTCATCCCCTCAACGGTAAAGCCGCGCTCAGCACACAGGGCAGTCATTTTCTTTATAAATTTAAGACGTCCTCTTATCGCCTTCGCGTATGCTATAAAAACCGCGAGAAGAATTAATGCTAAGACGGCGAGAATAAGTCCTACCGCGGTAAGAAGCGCTGAGAGTGACATAAAGATATTCACAAAGCTTAATGCCACGTAGATAAGAAGCGGCGCGTATGGAAATACGGTAGGATAAAGCAGGATTATCGTGCCAAGTCGCAGCGCCATTTTAACCCTGCTGTCAAGCACCGCGAGGTTATCGGTTATTGCAAGTCTTACGAAATATCTGCGTATTTCGTATCTGCAAAAGAGGCTTATCAGAAAAAACGAGGGCGCATAAATCAGCGTCGGAAGAAGAAGCTCTACCGCACGGGTGGGCTCGGTATCAATAAAGAATACGCCGACTATCTCCCCCACGGCACCGAAAAGGCAAAGAATTATCACGAAAAGCACAGCACCCGCCGTTTCAAGAATGAACATGGGGCTTCTCATAATACGGAGAAGCTCACTCGGGAATGTAACGCTTCTTTTCTCAGCGAGGAAGCTCTCGCGCTCACGCCTGTCGTAAAGAGTCAGAAAGTGCACGAGCGAGTTGTAAACGAGCAAAAACGCCACCGCGCACAAAAGCTTTATTGCCCAAAGAGGAAGCTGCCTGAATACCGAGTCAAAGGGTGTGGATATCCATACGAGATTAAGATACGCAAGCTTTGAGAGAAGAAGCGCAAGAATGACGCTCGTTACGCCTCGCATAAAATAGGAAAACGCACGCGTTGCGCTCACAGGTCACACCCCCTTTGCTTTTTTCTCTATTATACAATACCGCAGCGCCTATGTCAATAAAATATTACACGCGCGCTTGACATAGAACCGCAATTGTGATAGAATGTAAAATGTTAAATTATTGACAAATTTGAGGATAGGGCTATGATACATTCAATTCTTATTATAGGACAGTCTAATATGGCAGGGCGCGGAAAATCCGCTGAGGTTGCCCCTATTAACAATATGGGCGGAAGAATCAAGGTTCTTCGCAACGGCCGTTGGTTCAACGCCTACCGCCCGATAAATCCCGACAGAGTAATGTCAGGCGTATGTCTTGCGGAGAGCTTCGCTATCGAGTACGCCAAGGCTCACGAGGGTGTAGAGGTCGGAATAATTCCCTGCGCTGACGGAGGCACCTCGCTTTCGCAGTGGCAGGAGGGCGGACTTCTTTTTGACAATGCCGTAAATATGGCGCGACTTGCACTTCGCACCTCAAATCTCGTCGCGATACTCTGGCATCAGGGCGAGGCGGATTGCGGTGAGAGCAAGAACAAGGATTATTTCGAGCGTCTGTGCGTTACCATGTCTGCGCTTCGCCACGCGATAGGCGCAGAGGATATCCCCGTTATCGTAGGTGGGCTCGGCGATTTTCTCAAGGACCGCGAGGAAAGCCCCTCTCTTAAAAACTATCCCGTGATAAACGAGCAGCTTCAGCGCTTTGCAAGAGAAGCCACGCCATCCGCTTACGCGAGCGCCGAGGGGCTCCCGGGAAATCCCGACAATCTTCATTTCTGCGCCGAGGCGCTGCTTGAATTCGGCAGACGCTATTACGCCGCGTTTGATTCGGTTGAGGACAAGGGGCGCGTATTCGAGGAAAAGAGCCAAATGGATTCGGCAATAAGAAGCGATATGGAGCTTCTATGACAATGGTTGTTTACATACGAAAGATTTAATATAAGGAATTTGAGATGCAGAATTTAAAAAATGAAATAGAAAGACGGCGCACCTTTGCGATTATATCTCACCCCGACGCGGGAAAAACGACGCTTACCGAGAAGTTTCTTCTTTACGGAGGTGCTATTGCCTCGGCGGGCTCGGTCAAGGGCAAGCAAAGCGATAAGCACGCGGTATCCGACTGGATGGACCCCGAAAAGCAA
>CAZDON010000035.1:0-4530 GCA_964507065.1 uncultured Ruminococcus sp.
GCTCGACGATGCGGGCAGGCAGCTCAACGATTCCGTATTCGCTCATAGCCTGCGCCCTTGTGAGTGTACCGACGTTCGTCAGGTGCCATAGGATAATATCACTCTGTGACATTTTCTTAGTTTTCGTTACCTGTGACATAGTTTTGCTCCTTGATTTTTTTATATATTTTTTTATATGAAACTGCTAATTTTCGCGCAAGTTCAGCGCATGTATATTCACGCCCGTTATAGTTGATTTTTCTGTTATTTCTTTTATTATTACATTGCTCTATGAAGGTTACCCATCTGCAGTTTTCGGGCGAGTACCCCTTTTCGTTGTTAATCCTATCAATGCTCAAGTCGTCTTTATATCCATTTAATTCAGACCACTCTTTAAAATTCGCATATCCAAGCTTCTTATCCCTCCATTGTTCGCACACTGTAATGCCACGTGCACCATAGTTTTTGTATGATTCATGATTATGAAACAACAAGTAATTCCCCGAATTTTTTTCCTGTTAAATCAGTATATTTTCTCAATTTTCCTAACCTCATGATTTTGACATTCTTGTAGCATAGCAACAACATCTTTGGTTTGATGCACGATACTATAAACGAGAGCCATAACTATGTTGGGGCGTCTGATTATATCCTCGCTCAAATTCTTCCTGTTTTCCTCGGTATCAATATAGGTTTCTAGAAATAAATCCAAAAGCCCATCAACCCTTTCAATAATGACAGAGGGCTCAAAAGTCACGTTAGCAAGCTTAAACGCTTCATTTTGATTTGCAATATTTTCTTCCAATGCGTTGTAATTGATTGTTTTGATTTCCATTGAAACAAACTCCTTGTTTATCGTATAATCAAAAGCCGTCGACTGCTTTATTGTTTACATTGTAAATCAAATAGTTTCGTTTGTCAATAGATTTTTGCAAACTTTTTTGTTTTCAAAAGCTCAAAACTCTTGACAATGAACACGATTTAGTGTATAATGCTTTATAGATAAAATATTTAAGGAGTTTACTATGCAACTGACGATGAGCGAAAAAATCAAAATAATTCTTAACCGCAGAAATATGACGCTCACACAGCTTGCTGACAAGCTGGGGCAGTCCCGTCAAAATATGTCCAACAAAATGAAGCGGGATAATTTTTCTGAAAAAGAGCTTTCTAGTATTGCCGAGGCTCTAGGGTGTACTTACAGTGCAGAATTCATCTTGAATGATTCTGGCGAAAGAATTTAACAAGGATTAGACGGTTTACCCGTCTTTTCTTTTTTCAGCTTGCCACACAAACGCACGGCAGTTTTGAGTGACGTTCCAAATGGCAATTGCCTTTATTTGTTTGTTGAGAATAAGTATTTTTTCAACTACAAACCTGTCCTTGCACTTGCCATTTTGGATGAGGCATTTATCACTTTTAATCCATATATTTGGTGCAGTATATAGTTCTCTGCCTATACCCCAATTGACACACGCTCGCTTAAAACTGTCAGATGATTCGCCTTTTTGTGCGTCAGCATTACTTTCAGTACCGCAGTCAGATTTCCAAACCCATTCGTTATTGAGTTTAATTCCGACTCTGCAATATAAATTACCTTTGACCTCGTAATGTTCGCGCTGCCAACTTCCAGAGCCTACTGTTTCATCAAGTAGATTCATATCAACTCTTGCATCCTTGTATAAAAGAATACTCAAACCGTTTTCTTTCACCATGCCTACACGACACTCAATTTCATTTGCAGCCAAGTCTCTAAATTTGCACATCCTTTTCTACCTCGCTTTACTTTATCTGAATATTGCGTCGTTTTTCTATTCTGCAATACGGTACTTCCTCGCTCGCAAGCAGCGCAGCGAGTGCCGACTTGCTCAGGCTTTCCGTGGTCTTTGTGGTGATGACCTCGGGGGCGTTATCTCTCGCCCATGCCTTAAGGCTGTCCTCGTCGTCTATAACGACACCGCTTGATGAGCGGAACGTGATTTTGTGATGCGCATCCTCGAATTTTGGCTTGCCGAGGGCGTCCATAGCTCTGGAAATGTAATCCTGAAGCCTCTCGATTTCCTTTTCCTTCTTCTTGCGGCGCTCGGTGAGGCCGTCAATAGTGAGCTTGAGGGAATTACAAAGCGCCTGCATATTCTTAACCACGTCGGCAAGTCTGCTCACCTTGTCACTCCATTCGCCGTCAAGCGCCTCCAGGGTATCCCACAGCGCCTCTTCGGGTATCTCGTCGTCCTCAACCATTCTCACAAATTGCTGGTATTCTTCAGTAAGCTCGTATAACGTCATTTCCTTGACTCCTTTTCTTGTTAATTCTTTTTTGAAATCTGTAAGATATACTATCGTCCTTTTCTTTCGTTATCGAATGCTCGAAGCATTCCTCACATACGCCGTCGACGATATATTTCCTCGGCGTCTCGCACTTACAAATCGGGCATCTCATATAAGTCCTGGTGCCTTTCTCGTCCTGCCTCGGACGTAGAGCATAAGTCCGATATACTCAAGAGCTTCCTTGAGCGTATCAAATTCAACTTCCTTAACGTCGCGCTCACTGACGACGTGCTTTCCGTTTACTCTCTTAAGACCGAACATATTTACCTTCCTTTCCTCTCAACCACCCACCGAACGAGGCTCGGTATGGCAATAAGATAAATTTTGTTTTTCTTTCCTGTGCCTATGTTAATTGCGGGTAAGGGATTTATACGCTTCTCAATGGCAGCCTTAATCGTCTTGGTATTCAGCCCCGTGACCTGAGCAGCCTCGGTGACACGAAGAAAAGCCTTGTCGGGATGAATAGACTTGATAAGGTCTAAAAGCTCATAATATCCCTCTTGTCTTACGTGCATTAACTATCACCTCCTGAATCGTCATCGTCATCTTCGTAGAATCCGCTATTCCTGATAGCGTTCTGTAACGCTTCCTCTGGGTCGAAGTCACCGTACTTGAGCTTCTTACCTCTCGCCGCAGCTTCTTCCGTGGCACGCTTTTCCTTGTCCTCTTGCGCCCAAAAGTCCGCTCTGGCACGCCAGTCCGACACACCCTGCCACCCCTTTGACTGATAATGGGAATAGAAGCGTAGGGCAAATCCGTACCCCTTTTCCTTGCAATATGCCAACACTTCTTCCAGCGAGGGGGCGGGTTCCTCATGTGCGGGGGCGCGGGCGCAGGGTTTACACTCGTAAGAGTGTGTATTAGTATTTGTTATTGTATTTGTTATTGTATTTGTTATTGTTGTATCGCTCGGTATTACCGTGGTATCGTCTGGTATTACCGTGGTATTACCGTCTTGTTGCCATCGGTTGAGCACACGCTGTCGATTTGCCTCCGATACTTTCTCGGCGCGTTTGATTTGATCAAACATAAGAGATACTACGATTTTTAAGACGCCTGTAAACTTCGCGGTTGGGTCGGTCCCGTTCCTGTTATATTCTCCAATGGCGAATATAATCTCGATTGCGTCCTCGGCTGGCAGTTCTTTCAGACTGTCTATCCAGTCGAAAAACAAGAAAAATGAATTTTTCTTTTTACTCATTCGATTTTTTATAACCTCCTTTCTGCTGTTATCGTATCGCACCAAGCTTTAACAGCGGATTTTCTTTATAATTTCGCAAATCGCATCCATAATCTCTGGATATATATTGCGTTTTCGCAAGTATCAAGTCAAAAAATAAAGACCTGCATTTTCAACAGGTATTCCAAGGACTTCGCAGCCCTTTGAAATATCTTTCACAGTCCAGACTGATTTACCGTTCATTTTTGCCCCTAAGGTCGTGGGAGTTATCCCCATAGCCTCGGCAAACTGCTTTCTCGTTCCGAACTTCTCAACGATAAGACCGTCAAGCTTTGGAAATTTCGTCTTATTCATCCCGTCACCCCCTCTCAAAGAATCTCTTGAACGCATCCGCGCCGTAATGTCCGTCTGTCAGGGCGATAATCTCGGCGACAGTGTAAGTGTCCTTGAATTCCTTTATCGTCGCCAGGAACGCCTCTGTGCCCGCGCGGCAGGCACCTGTGATGATACGGTACATCTTTATTGCCTCGTCTTTCGTGACCTCGCTCTCGGTCGTGAGGTTTCTGTACTGGTCCTTGCCGCGTTCCTTCGCAGCCTTGAATTCAATGTCCTCGACGCCTTCCTTGAAGGTCTTGCAGTGGGCGTAGAGAGTGCCGTCGGTGACGACGTTCTTGCCCTTTATCTTGCCGACGTAGTATGTGTACTTGCCGAATTTGTGCGAGTGCTTTATGTGGGTGAGGATGCCGTCACAGTATACGTACTTGCCCTCTACCGTATCGCCGTCGTTCAGGCGCGTGTATTCGGCGTTCTTGATTTTAGAGGCATCATAATAAAAGTTTCCTCCCACAGTCAGCCCCTCGGGGAGTGAGGTGATAGACGTGCCTCGGAGGTCGAGATAGCCTCCAACAGTCAGCCCCTCGGGGAGTGAGGTGATGGGCGTGCCGTAGAGGTCGAGAGAGCCACCCACAGTCAGCCCCTCGGGGAGTGCGGTGATGGGCGTGCCGTAGAGGTCGAGAGAGCCACCCACAGTCAGCCCCTCGGGG
>CAZDON010000035.1:4630-15918 GCA_964507065.1 uncultured Ruminococcus sp.
CCGTAGAGGTCGAGAGAGCCACCCACAGTCAGCCCCTCGGGGAGTGAGGTGATAGGCGTGTGTCGGAGGTCGAGATAGCCTCCAACAGTCAGCCCCTCGGGGAGTGAGGTGATAGACGTGCCTCGGAGGTTGAGATAGCCTCCAACAGTCAGCCCCTCGGGGAGTGAGGTGATGGGCGTGTGTCGGAGGTCGAGATAGCCTCCCACAGTCAGCCCCTCGGGGAGTGAGGTGATAGGCGTGCCGTAGAGGTCGAGATAGCCTTCGTTCTCTTCCATTCTTCTTTTGCATTCTTCAAGTGTTAGTTTCATTGTTTTTTCCTTTCTTCCGGACTTGTGACCGTTCCCTTTCGGGAGTGCATTACAACCGTAATTGCTTACGGCTGCACTCTGCAAGTGTAACTCTCGGTTGACATTTTTTTATCTATATTCAATCAATTCATTCAGGCGTTTGGCTTGCGAAGAAAGCGAGAAAGGCTTATTTCTATGTTTAAAACGCAAGCGAAGAGTTTTGAAGAAAAGCTAATTGAGTACAAGATGCAATTAAAATTAACTAACTCTGAAGCTTTCTATTTTGAACATCAAGAAAATAGCACCTAACACAAATAGACCTATCGTTCTGACGGTGGGTCTTATTGTTTCATTATTAAAATCACAATCAGAAATAAGTGAGCTTAATCCGCACAATGTGTATATGGAATACATAATTAACGCTGAAATAGTATTTTTTTCTTCAAAATAATTGCTGAAATAACATATAAGCAATACCGCAATATATAATACCGCAAATACAATATCCATTATAATGTTCTTTCTATTCATCCCCCTAACTCCTTTCGCGTGAATTGCAACTGCCATAGCGGTGTCACTCTGTAAGATTTTTCGCATCCCATTCGTCAAGGATTTCTTTGAGTTTATCGTGGAGTACCTTCCATTTCGTTGCGTTGGTGCTGTGCGACAGGCTTGTAGTGGCGAGGATTAAATCGCAAAGTTCAATCCTCTTTAACTTCATAGCAATAATTCTTTCATTGGGCATAGTGTTCATCCCTCTAACTCCTTTCGCGTCGTTGCGCTTTCGCAAGTATATTATAATCCAGCACTTGCGTTTTGTCAAGCGTATTTTTGATTTTTTCTCAATTTTCTTTGATAAAATATTGAAACTTGCGTTTTTGGAAGGTATAATAGTCGTAAAAAGGAGGTTATACTATGGCAAAACATTGCGAAAGATTAAGAGAAGCATTATTCATTAGAAAAATGAAGCCTTCGGTCTTATCTTATAAAACCAACATATCGGAAGCATCTTTGAGTCATTATTTGGCGGGGCATTATGTGCCGAAAGCTGACAAAATGTCGGTTATGGCGCAAGCACTAAAAGTATCAGCTGCGTGGTTAAGTGGTCTTGATGTCCCAATGGTAGAAAATGAAATTTCAAAAATGCCTGTCCGCATCCCCGTCCTCGGCTACGTGGCGGCAGGAATACCGATAGAAGCAATAACCGAAATCCTTGACTATGAGGAAATAGACTCCGAGATGCTGTCCGACGGCAGCGAATACTTTGCCCTTCAGATAAAGGGCGACAGTATGTCCCCGCGCATCAACAACGGTGACGTCGTTATCGTGCGCCGTCAGCCCGACGTGGATTCGGGCCAGATAGCCATTGTGTGCGTGAACGGTGACGAGGCGACCTGTAAGAAGCTCCTGAAACAGAACGGCGGTATCCTCTTGCAACCGCTGAATCAATGCTACTCCCCGACCTTCTACTCGGCAGAGGATATTCGGGATATTCCTATTACCATTTTCGGTAAGGTCGTTGAATTGAGGGCAAAGTTCCTATGAAGAAGCAACCGACGAAACGAAAGGACGGACGCTACCGCCAGGTCGTAGACGGCCGCGCATTCTACGGCAAGACGCGGCGTGAGCTGCAACAGAAAATCGACGAGTATGAGGACGATAAGCACGCGCCCAAGACCTTTAAGACGATTGCTGACGAATGGTGGGAGGATACGGTCGACGGCCTTGCGAATCAGACGCTGAAGGGCTACAAGCCGGCGCTTAAGCGTGCGATAGACATTTTCGGTGATATGGATATATCCAAGATAACAGCCGCAGACATACATAGATTCTATAAAAAGCTTAAAGCTCTTGAATTTTCATATAAGACAATATCAAATCACAAGACTATAATTAATCAAATATTCGATTTAGCACTTATTAAGGGGTATATAGTATATAATCCCGTCGCGCACGTAAAGCTCCCTCGCGCCCTCGGTCACACCGAACGGCCGCGCGCCTCACAGTCGGACGAGGGAATTATCCTCTCGCACCCTGAGGCGTGGATTTTCCCTTTCATCTGCCTGACTTCGGGGCTGAGAAAGGGCGAGGTGCTTGCGCTGAAATGGCAGGACATAGATTTTGAGAAGCGCATTATCAGAGTGACGAAGAGTATCGAGCACGTGGGCGTCAACCCATACGAAAAGGAGCCGAAGACGAAGGCGGGCAACCGCACCGTGCCGCTGCTGTCGGTTCTTGCCGACGCTCTGACAGCTCTATACAAGCGCAAAAAGCCCCAGCCGTTCTATTACATTGTGAGCGAGGACGGCCTTAAGCCCCTCTCGAAATCCGTGTATGAGAAGAAATACCGCGAGTATCAGAAGGAGTTCGGCATCACCTGCACCGCGCACCAGCTCCGCAAGTCCTTTGCGAGCATTGCCGCAGAGAACGGTGCGGGAATTAAGGACCTGCAATACACGCTCGGCCACACCTCGTCCGTGCTTACCCTTGACACTTACGTCAAGGCGGGCGAGAATACCGTCAACAATATCCGCTCCGCGATAGACGCGGGCTTCAGCGCACAAAAGAAAAAGGCGTCGGACTGACCGACGCTTTTTTTGTATCCTATTGCGATATGATGATATCATTTATCGCCCCTTTTTCATAACTCGATTTTACCCCCATTTTTGACCCTTTTGCTGACCCTCCAAAAACGGCGTTTTATGGATAATTACGGCAAAATATTCCAAACCTTTGGAACAAAAAAACGGCTCTAATACTGGAAAAATCCAACATTAGAGCCACTTTTTTACTTGGCGCAGAGGGAGGGATTCGAACCCTCGTGTGGTTTTGCCACAAACTGATTTCGAGTCAGCCCCGTTATGACCGCTTCGATACCTCTGCATAAATATGATGCAACAGCGTGCATCTTATCTTCGTCATGGACGAAATACCTCTGCTTGATGCATACTGTACATTTTTATTGCGTACTTCGATATTATAGCATAAACAAATTCGTTTTTCAATAGTTTTTGAAAAGTTTTTTGAAAAGTTTTGAAAAGTTTTTTGAAAAGGTTTTTTTACCTCTTGACAAACGCCTGTTTCTATGATATTATATCTATGTTCAAATTGGAGGCATAGCTCAGTTGGTTAGAGTGCTTGCTTGACATGCAAGAGGTCGCTGGTTCGAGTCCAGCTGTCCCCACCAAAAACGACAATCTTCGGTAGAGGGTTGTCGTTTTTTTGCTATTGTCCTACTCTACATATATCAGGGTAAGGGTAGTGAAAATTTGCTCCCTCTTTTACAATCTATAAAACCTAAGAGAAACGCCATTTCGACCGCTCTTATAACCTCACCGTTTTTTGTCAATAATACTATCGAAGGTGAGGGAGCATATGGAAAAGAAATTAGTCGTCGTAATACCCGCGTACGAGCCGCGAGAGAATTTTTTTGATTATGTAGTATTACTGTCAAAGTATGCTGGGGAAATCGTCGTTGTTGATGACGGAAGCGGGGAGGAATATTCTCATATTTTTGAGAGAATAGCCACTCTTGATAAAGTGCGCGTTATAAGCTATGCGAAAAATCGCGGAAAGGGCTACGCCTTAAAACGCGGTATTGCTTACTGTATAGAGCGTTGCGGCGACGAGGCAATTATCGTTACGGCGGACTGTGACGGACAGCATACGCCAAACGACGTAATTCGTGTATATGAAAAGGCGTGTGAAGCGGGGGATTCTATAGTACTTGGTGTGAGAAACTTCAAGGGCAAGGACGTACCTTTAAGAAGTCGATTTGGCAATGCCGTTTCGACGGGACTTTTTGCTTTGCTTTTCAGAAAAAGAATAAGCGACACTCAAACGGGACTTCGCGCATTCTCTGTGTCATACGCCAGAGCGCTGATAGGTGTAAAGGGAGAGCGATTTGACTATGAGTCGGAGGTGCTGATATATTCGGTAAGACGAAAAATACCCATTTACGAGGTTCCGATAAAGACGGTATATGATGAAACCGACGGCACTCATACCTCGCACTTTAAGACTGTACGCGATAGTCTAAGAGTTATTGCAACGCTCGTCAGGGGTGCCTTTTTATATTCGATATCATCTCTTTTATCCTGTGCTATGGATCTTTGCGTATTTGGGTTTCTTATAAACTTCAGGCTAAACGGAGATACAATATTCACTATACTGTCGGCGACGGTAGTTGCACGAATCGTATCCTCATTGTTTAATTATACGGTAAATCTGAAGGTGGTGTTTAAAAACGGTTATCGTCTCAGCATCGTAAAATATTATATTCTTGCATCTTTGCAGCTTTCATTATCTTCGTTACTTTTGCAAATTTCAGCGAATGTATCTCAACTTAATATAACCGCTATTAAGGCAATAATAGACACAATACTTGGCATAATAAGCTATTTCGTGCAGAAAAGCTGGGTGTTTGGGAAATCTTATAAAAGAATAAACCCGGCAAGAAATAGCGAAAAGACGAGCGCTAAGAATATAATTCACAGCACGGGCAGTGAGCTTGGTGCCGATAGCTGAGTCCGTTTGTTAAAAAATATTGACACCTCGCAGGCGCGTGTGATATAATAATTATAAGTTTTAGAGCACGAGTTACAGTCGGCAACACTCTGGTGCTACTATGCTTTTACTGAATGGAGCTAATTATGAGAATTGACAAAATACTGAGTGACGGTAAAATATCTCTTTCGTTTGAGGTATTCCCGCCGAAAAACGACGCAGGACTTGACAGCGTCAGGGACGCCACACAGAAAATTGCGGCGCTTTCACCCTCGTATATCAGCGTTACCTATGGTGCAGGCGGTAACGGAAGCAGATATACTCTCGATATTGCCGAGGGTATTGAGAAGGGGCTTGGAGTTCCCACGCTCGTTCACCTTACCTGCATCAACTCAGACAGAAGCACCGTAAAAAAACGCCTTGACGATATAAAAAGCGGAGGCTTTCGTAATATACTTGCTCTTCGCGGAGATATTCCGAGCGGATCTGACGCGCGCGACGTGCTTCGTGACTATATGCACGCATCCGACCTCGTTTCTGATATAAGGGCTACCTGTCCCGACTTCTGCATCGGTGCGGCGTGCTATCCCGAAATTCACCCTGAGAGTGCAAACAGCAGAGAGGATATTCATAATCTCAAATTCAAGGTCGATTGCGGAGTTGATTTTCTTACCACGCAGATGTTCTTTGATAATAATCTGCTCTACAATTTCCTTTATCGCATAAGAGAGGCGGGAATCCGCGTTCCCGTTGTTGCGGGTATTATGCCTATCACCAATGCCAAGCAAATTGAGCGTGCAATAAAGCTCTCAGGCTCCTTCATGCCCGGGCGCTTCAAGTCGCTTGTTGACCGCTTTGGAGGTGACCCACAGGCGATGAAGCAGGCTGGAATTGCATACGCTACCGACCAGATAATCGACCTTTTTGCAAACGGTGTCAACAACGTGCACGTCTATACGATGAACAACCCCGACGTTGCAGAAAAGATTATGATGAGTCTTACCGATATTATAGGAAAATGAGTAATATTGTTGAGCTTACTATAGCCGCCCCAAACAGGCGTGAGGTGGAAAGATACCTCGGTGTCAAAAGCCCGTCAGGGGAGATAGATGCCTTGATTTCCCGCGCGGTAGAGCTTGTACAGCCTTATATAAGTCCGCGTGCGGCTTATCGGATTTTTGACGTAAACGTAATCGGTGAGGAATGTGACCTCGGCTTTGCCACCGTCACCTCGCATTCGCTCGCAATTAATCTTAATGGCTGCCGTAAAATCGCTCTCGTTTGCGCGACGGCGGGCATTGAGATTGACAGACTTATTAAACGTTATATAAATATACAGCCCTCACTCGCTCACGCGATATCTGCGGTAGGCAGCGAGCGTGTGGAGGCAATAATGGATGCCTTTGTAGATTACTTAAGCAAAAGCTTTGGTGAGATAAGACCTCGCTTCAGTGCCGGATACGGTGACCTTGATTTGTCGCTCCAAAGGGACGTTTTTTCATCGCTGTGTCCCGAGAGGACGCTTGGCATTACTCTTTCGGATAGTCTTTTGATGTCGCCATCAAAGTCGGTAAGCGCGATAGTAGGAATTGTATAAGGGCTTAAGTATTAGGAGCGTATAGGTATGAGCTTTCTTGAATTTTTAAAGAACAATACCGTCGTCCTCGACGGTGGAATGGGTACTCTTTTACAAAGCGCGGGGCTTGGCGTAAGTGAGCTTCCCGAGAGCTGGTGCTATCTTCACCCGGAGGTAATCACGAATATACATAAGGCGTATTTTGAGGCGGGAAGTAACGTTGTAAACACTAACACCTTTGGCGCTAACGTGCTTAAGCTTGACGAGTGCGAGCTTGAGCGCGTAATATCTTGCGCTGTCGAGTGTGCAAAACGCGCAAGAGCTGAGGCAAGCGGTGACGCGCCGAGGTTTATCTCTCTTGATATAGGCCCAACGGGTAAGCTTCTCAAGCCATTTGGCGACCTTGATTTTGAGGAGTGTGTTGAGATATTCGCTAAGACCGTGCGTCTTGGCGTAAAGTATGGCTGCGACCTTATAACCATTGAAACGATGAACGACAGCTATGAAACAAAGGCTGCCGTCCTCGCGGCTAAGGAAAATTCAGGTCTTCCCGTTATAGTAACTAACGCATACGGTTCTGACGGAAAGCTTATGACGGGCGCAACGCCTGAGGTAATGGTTGAGCTTCTTTCGGGACTTGGGGTTGACGTCATCGGTGCAAATTGCTCGCTCGGTCCTGACGCACTCGTAGGCGTGGCAAAAAGAATGCTTGCCGTGTCTGACCTTCCCATAGCAATTAAGCCAAATGCGGGCATGCCGCACGAGGAGTCGGGCAAGACGGTATTTGACGTCGGCGCTCAGGAATTTGCGAGTGTAATGAAGGAGCTGATTTCCCATGGCGTAAGATGTGTCGGCGGCTGCTGCGGTACTACACCTGAGTATATTGCCAAGGTATCGCCAGAAGCTAAGCGGGAAGCACCTGTGCCTATAACCAAAAAGAACCTGACGGCTGTTTGCTCGTATAATAGAATAGCCACCCTTGGTGACGTACCGCTTCTTATCGGTGAGCGAATAAATCCCACGGGAAAGCGTCGCTTTAAGGAAGCTCTTGCGACCTGCGATATTCCGTATATCCTGGAGGAGGGAATGCGGCAGGAGGAGGCAGGAGCGCATATCCTTGACGTAAACGTGGGAATTCCCGATATATGCGAGAGGGAAATGCTTTCCCGTGTCATAAGTGAGCTGCAGGCGGTGTGTCCTCTGCCTCTTTGTATAGATACCTCCGATACCGATGCTATGGAAGCTGCGCTGAGGCTTTATAACGGTAAGGCGCTCATCAACTCGGTCAACGGTAAGGAAGAGTCAATGGAAAAAATCTTTCCGCTTGCAAAAAAATACGGTGGAGTTATAATTGCCCTTACGCTTGACGAGGGCGGTATCCCCGAAAGTGCTGACGGGAGAATAGCAATAGCAAAAAGAATACTCGATAAGGCACAAAGCTTTGGTATTGACAGGAAAAACATTGTCTTTGACCCTCTTGCTATGACTGTTTCAAGCAACGAAAACAGCGCCCTTGTGACACTTGAATGTATTGAAAGGCTAACGGCGGAGCTGTCGGTGAAAACCTCGCTTGGCGTATCGAATATATCCTTCGGCTTGCCAAACAGAGATATAATCAACTCTACCTTCTTTGCTCTCGCTATGCAAAAGGGACTCACAGCGGCTATAATGAATCCTCTGTCCGCTCCTATGATGAACGCTTATCGCTCCTATCTTGCGCTTTGCGGTATGGACGAGGGCTTCCGCAGATATATTGAGGGAGTCGTTTCACTCGATTCTACGGCGGTGGCTACGCAAAAATCTACCGCAGCATCAGGTGTCGAAACGCTAAGGGATGCAATAATCAAGGGTATGCGTGACACTGCGGTTTCTATGACGGCAGAGCTCCTTAAAGGGCTTGCGCCGCTCGAAATTGTAAATACCGAGATTATTCCTGCTCTCGACGACGTCGGGCGTGCATACGAAGAGGGGAGAGCATTCCTGCCTGAGCTTCTTATGAGTGCTGAGGCGTCGCGCGGGGCGTTTGAGAAAATCAAGGAAGCAATGCCACGTGATAATAAGGCGTCGCGAGGAAAAATCGTAATAGCAACCGTCAAGGGAGATATTCACGATATTGGAAAGAATATAGTAAAGCTTCTTCTTGAAAACTACGGCTTTACCGTTTACGATCTCGGCAAGGACGTGCCGCCGACGGCTGTGCTTGACGCGGTAAATCATTACGGTGCTACGCTCGTTATGCTCAGTGCACTTATGACGACTACCGTGCCTGCTATGAAGCAAACCGCCGCGCTTATTCACAAAAGCAAACCAGGCGTTTCGGTTGCAGTAGGCGGTGCTGTGCTTACCGAGGATTATGCAAGCAAAATCGGTGCTGACCTTTATGCAAAGGATGCTATGGGCGCCGTCCGACTTGCTGAGGATTATTTTGGCAATTAGTAATAGTTTATACTTAAGGCTTATCATACTATGCTTAAACTGAATCGCAATTTATGCTATCTTTTGTTGACCTTTATATATGCTTTGGCATCAGTGCTTGGTGTTTTAGTTTATATAGCGCTGCCATTTGACGAGTGGCTGAATATACTTATTGCTGACGTTGCAGCTACTTGCGCTGTGTTTATATTTTCACTTGCACTCGATAATTCGTCGGTGTATGATCCGTATTGGAGCGTAGCCCCCATCGTTATATTGACAGCTCTGTGCTTTGGTGCTGAGATAAATTATATTAAGCTTTGTCTGCTTATACCAATATTCATCTGGGGCGTAAGGCTCACGCTCAACTTTGCCTATACCTTTCATAGCTTCGCATATCAGGATTGGAGATACGTGATGCTTAAGGAAAGGACGGGTAAAATCTACCCGCTGATTAATTTTCTCGGAATACATCTTTTCCCGACACTCGTCGTATATCTCTGCATTATGCCTGCCGCACTCGTTATAACGTCAGATTCTTCGGGCTCTGCTTTATCGCTTATTTTTGCGCCTCTTATTTTGCTTGCGGTGCTTTTGCAGGGTGTGGCTGATTTTCAGATGCACAGATACAGAAAAAATAAGACGACTCCCTTTATAAGAGAGGGACTCTGGAAATATTCAAGGCATCCGAATTATCTCGGTGAGATTCTTGTGTGGTGGCTCGTTGCGTTCTACAGTGCCGTGTATCTCGGATTTCAGTGGTGGTTATTTGTCGGTGCCGCTGTGAATAATCTTATGTTTCTTTTCGTCAGTATTCCTATGGCAGATAAAAGACAGTCGAAAAAGGCAGGATTTGACGAATATAAGAGAGAGACGAGAATGCTGCTGCCGATAAAAAAGTAATAGCTTTGAGTGAGAGGCGATAAGAATCCTCTCACTCTTTTGCCGAATAGGGAAGTATTTGCACCGAACAGTTAAATTCGCTTGACTTTCCCTTTGCCGAATAGTACAATTCTTGATGAAAGGGGAAAATGAAAAATGAAAATTACAAAGCATCTGGTCGAAAATCCGTCCGACGAGGCTATACTTATTTACCATACGGCAGATAACGGAATAGTCGAAAGGATAGAGAATTTAGTCGCTGGGGAGAGCCTTACCATAGTTGGCTATGATGAGGACGGCGGAAGAATCGTACCCACGGAAAAAATAGAGTGCTTTTATATTGAGGACACCAAGGTGTATTTTCGCTGTGAGAGCGGTATCCTTCGCGTAAAGGGCCGTCTTTACGAGCTTGAGGCTACCTTGCCTGTAAGCTTTGTCAAAATCAATCAGTCAACGATTATAAATTCAACGAAAATCAAGCGCTTTGACGCAACGCTCGGCGGTACGCTTACCGTTACACTTATGTGCGGCTTTAAGGATTACGTATCAAGAAGAAGCCTCAAGGCAGTAAAGGAAAGGTTGGGTATAAAATGAAAAAGTTCTATTTGCTCGAATATCTGAAAAGAGGCGCGCTGTTTGCAGGGCTTGGACCTATTATTCTCGGAATAGTGTATGCCATAATCGACGCGTCACTCAGCAGCTTTTCTCTTGGCGGCTCCGAGGTGCTTATTGCAATAATATCCACCTATATTCTGGCGTTCGTTCAGGCGGGGGCGAGCGTGTTCAATGAGATAGATAGCTGGTCTGTCGCAAAATCACTCGCATGTCATTTTTCTACGATTTACGTAGCCTATATACTTTGCTACGTTGTTAATAGCTGGATACCGTTTGAGCCGATAGTTATTCTTATTTTCACGGCAGTATTCATCGCTGCCTACTTCATAATATGGCTTACGGTTTATTTGATAATAAAAAAGACGTCCCAAAAATGCAACGCAACTCTCAGTAAAGAAACGTTAAATAATAATATTTAATTATTTAAGCTATTGACATTTATTGCTCCTTATTGTAAAATATACAAGATGTAATTCGTTTTTTGAATCACGTCGTAACAATTAAAAATAAGGAGAATAAAATGCAAGAGCTGCTTAACTTGTTTGAGTCGGTAACTCAGCTTGACTTTAAAATGGTCCTGATGTGGATTATCGGCGGCGTGCTCATCTACCTTGCAATAAAGAAGGAGATGGAGCCCACTCTGCTTCTGCCTATCGGATTTGGAGCAATTTTGATGAACTTCCCCGGAGTTATTACTCATGTTTGTGATGCGTGCGGAGCTGCATTGGCAGAGGGAACCTGCACCGCTATCGTAGACGGAGTTTCTTGTACTGGTACAAGTATGATAAAATACGGCGGAATTGCCGAGCCTCTTCACGAGCTTTACAATGCGGGTATCGCAAACGAGCTTTTCCCGCTTCTTCTGTTTATCGGAATAGGTGCGATGATTGACTTTGGTCCGCTGCTCAACAATCCTAAGCTTATGCTCTTCGGTGCCGCTGCACAGTTCGGTATATTCTTTACGCTCTTCATTTTCTTAAGGTCGGGCATTTGGCTCATAGGTAATTTGT
>CAZDON010000036.1:0-15737 GCA_964507065.1 uncultured Ruminococcus sp.
AGCAATAAATCCGTAAAGGGTGATGCAAACGCCGCCCATTACACAGCCGGGGATAGAATCAAGGAAGGCTACAAACGGAGAGATGAACGAAATAAGCACCGACATAATAGCGGTAGTCGTAATAGTAGCTACCGAAGCGTTACGGGTAATTGCAACGCATCCAACCGACTCGCCGTAGGTGGTATTGGGACAACCGCCAAAGAATGCGCCCGCAATAGAGCCGACACCGTCGCCGAGAAGGGTGCGGTGAAGTCCCGGATCCTCGAGAAGGTCAGAGCCGATAATCGACGAAAGGTTCTTATGGTCTGCTACGTGCTCTGCAAATACAACGAAAGCAACGGGAATGTAGGCAACCGCAATAGTTGCGAGATAGCTTGCATCAAAATTCTTAAAGCCCTCAAATGCCTCAACAAAGGTAAACTGTGGAAGGTCAAGGAAGGTAGTGAACTGAACTCCGTTCTCAACAAGCGCACGGAAAGGAGCAAAATCAATAACCTTGAGCCAATCCTGAGATGCAATATAGCCAATTACAGTGAATACAAGTGCGAGAAGATAACCCGAACCGATACCGATAATAAAGGGGAAGAGCTTTCCGATTTTCTTACCGTAGGTTGAGCAAAGCACAATGACGAGAAGCGTAACGATAGCTACAATAAATGAAAGCCAGATGTTACCCGACATAATAAACGAGCCGCTTTCATCCGTAGGACCGTAGGAAAAAACGTCCTTAACGGCAGCACCAGCCAGGGAAAGACCTATAAGGGCAACCGTAGGGCCGATAACGGCGGGGGGCATAAGAGTGCTTATCCACTTAACGCCAACGAATTTTACGACAAGTGCAATAATTACGTATACAAGTCCTGCAAATACTGCACCGAGAATAATGCCGAGATATCCGAGCGCAGCAGATGATGCACCTGCAAAGGCTGCTGTCATTGAACCGATGAATGCGAAGGATGAGCCGAGGAATACAGGGCTGCGGAAACGTGTGAATAGCTGATAAACGATCGTGCCGACACCCGCACCGAAGAGAGCTGCCGATGCGCTCATTCCGTTGCCGACAATCGCGGGCACTGCTATCGTTGCTGCCATTATAGCGAGAAGCTGCTGAAAGGCAAAAACCATAAGGCTGGAAAGCTTGGGTCTGTCGTGGATACCGTAGACGAGATTATTCGTCATTTTTTAGTCCTCCTTTATTTTTCAAAACGATAGGCACAGCCAAAAGGTGTGCCGTTATCGTTTTCATCCTTTTAATTGTAACACAATAACCCTCTGTTGTCAACATATTTCGACAGGTATCATGCTCAATGCTCAAAAAAAATGCCTACGTCTCACTTTGCCGCATAATCTCAAACGCAAACATTGTTGTTGCGCTTGCAGCAGAAAGGGAAGCGGCAAATTCTCTGCCGTAAGGAATTTTCACCGCAAGGTCGCAGGTATCTAATACCTTTCTTGAAATGCCGCGCTTCTCACCGCCTACGACGAGAAGAATGGGGCGGGGAAGAGGAGTTTTTCCTAGTATATTGTCAGTTCTCATATCGGCACAAACACAGATATAACCGCGCTTTTTAAATTCATCAATACACCGGTGTGTTTCCGACATATAAATCTTAAATCTTTCCGACGCTCCTGCTGAGCTACGGCACACGACGCCAGCGCAAGTGAGCCAATTGCGCATTGGAACGATAATTCCGTCACAGCCGCAAGCATATAGCGACCTTAAAGCATACCCGAAATTATACGGGTCCTCAATACCCTCAATAATAGCATAAAATCCCTGAGGTGTAATTTGTGTCATATCTGTAAGTGGCTCATAGCTACGCTCAGTACAGTATGCAATAATACCGCCGTGTGAGGACCCAAGGCTCACTTTATCAAGCTCATCTGCGCTTGATTCAATAAGCTCGAAACCATATTTATCCGATACTGCCCTGAAATATCCTATTTCTTTTGCGATTTTAGGCATTCTCGAAGCATCATACAATATTCTTTCAATACGCCTGTCCGATATGCCTGCATCAATTGCTGATATAACCGCACGAATAGAGGTCATACCCTCAAAGATGCACGATGGAGTAAATTTTGCATTCTCTTTTATCATTAAATAGATTTTCCTTTCATATACTCTAATAAAAGTATTTTTGGGGGATATTATGAATCGCTATACCGGAATTGAGCGTGCGAGGGCTCTTGGCTTGTTCGTCGTAGAAAACGGCGCTACCGTAAGATATACAGCGTCGGTTTTCGGCGTAAGCAAAAGCACAGTACACAAGGACCTCACCTACAGACTAAGATATCTTGACCCTATGTTGTACAGACGCGTAAAGGATGTGCTTGATACAAATAAGGCAGAGCGGCATCTTCGCGGCGGAGAGGCCACAAGAATAAAATATAAAAGGCTCAAAAGAGGCTTATATAACGGATAATCATGCAAAACACAGAAAATTTAAGGTTAAAAATAGGGAAGTGACTTCCCTGCTTATTTCATATATATTATAGACCAAGAATGAAGTAATTGCAAGACGTTTTCATCAAGTAAAATACGATTATTATATGATAAGTGACGCTACAAAATTTAAAGCACGCGATATTCTTTAAGTACATAAATAATAAAATCAAAGATAAAACCGTACATTTAATTATTTACGGAATTGAATTTATCATAGATAAAAACAGGCTCAAATGCCCAAAAAGCCTTAAAATCAGGCTTTTTTAATGCCCTCCATTATACAAAATATCTATTTTGTATAATGGAGGTATAGCCGATAGGTCGGCTGTCCTTCTTCCCTCCGACCTCGACACTGAGCTTTTTGCCAAGCTTATGATAGATAACTAAAAAGATAATTTCCCGATATTTATTATTTAATGCTTTTCAAAGAATAACACTTAACATTAATTACCACTGTTTTTTTATCTTCCACCTATTCCCTATCTATTAATCCCTACTGCCTACTGCCTATTGTTTACTGCCTACTCTCTACTCCTACTAATTTTTCAATATCTCTTGAATTTTTAATATGTTTATGATATAATTAAATAAACATATTTTTTGGAGGATTTTCTAAATGAGAAACAGAGTTCTTACTCACACCTCGAAGGGCAAGCTTCTTGCTATTGCTGATGAGGTTACCAAGCTTGTCGAGGCAGATAAGGCCACCGATGTAATTCCCCCCGCCTACCCCTGCGACGGTGAAAGACTTGTAGTAATCGTTGTTACCGCAAAGGCTAATATGCCTGAGGTATTTGGCAGAACGCTTCGTTCCTTCAAGAGAAGCGTAACTCACAACGTTGCATTTATCGTTGACGGTACGCCTGAGCTTGCACAGCCCATTATCGAGATGGCTAAGACCAACGATTCACACGTAATTGAGGACAATATTCTCTATATTCAGGGCGGTCTTCCCTTTAAATTCTTAAAGAAGGTTACCCCTGAGGAGCTTGAAAAGGTTCAGAACTGGGTTAAGGAAATCAGAGCCGCTATGGTTTAATTCCCTATACATAAAAAAGGATAGGCGCGTAAATACGCATAGCCTATCCTTTTTTATTAACGGTGTGCGCTGAAAAATTCACCGCTTCCCCACTCTTTTATTTAACAAACTCGTTGTAGATTGCCTTGAGTGCCGTGATATAGTCGTTTGAGTCAACTCCGACAATGATATTAAGCTCACACGAGCCCTGGTCTATCATACGAATATTGACGCCTGCGTTTGCAAGAGAATTGAAAATTCTTGCTGCAGTTCCCTTTGCCTTAACCATACCGCGTCCAACTACGGCTATAAGGGCAAGATTTTCTTCAACAAAAATGTTTTCAGGGTTAACCGCCTTGCATATATCAGCCATAATATCGGCACGCTTTTGAGCAAGCTCCTTTGAGTGAACTACAACGGAAAGCGTATCAATTCCAGAAGGAAGATGCTCAAATACAAGTCCGTTATCCTCTATTGCCTGAAGAACGCGTCTACCAAAGCCAAGTTCGGCATTCATCATATCCTTCTCAACGGTTATAGTCGAGAATCCTACCTTACCGGCAATACCTGTAATAACGACGTCGCTAATCTCGTCGGACTCGTGAACGATGAAGGTACCCTTGTCCTCAGGCCTGTTAGTATTCTTAATATTAATCGGAATTTTTGAGTATCTTACAGGGAAAATCGCGTCCTCGTGAAGAACGGTCGCGCCCATATAAGAAAGCTCACGAAGCTCCTTGTAGGTGATAGTATCAATTACTCTGGGATTTGAGATACATCTTGGGTCAGCCATAAGGAAGCCGGATACGTCAGTCCAGTTCTCGTAAAGAGTGGCGCTTGCAGCACGAGCAACGATAGAGCCCGTAATATCACTTCCACCGCGCGAAAAGGTCTTTATTGTACCGTTAGGCATAGAGCCGTAGAAGCCTGGAATTACGGCATACTCGTATTTGGAAAGATACTCGCTAAGCACGTCGTTGGTCTTTTCAGCGTTAAAGGTACCGTCCTCGTTAAAGAATATAACCTTTTTAGCGTCAATAAAGCTGAAGCCAAGATACTTTGCAAGCACAAGCGCGTTAAGATACTCACCTCTTGACGCGATATAGTCACGACCCGATGAATGAAGAAGCGACATTTTTATCTTGTCAAAAATCTCAGTAAGATCAAGGTCAATGCCAAGCTCTCTTATAATATCGTTGTATCTGGACTTAACCTCTTCAAAAACCTCGGTCACATCCTCGTCATTAGTCGCAAGCTCGTAGCACTTATAAAGAAGGTCTGTAACCTTTATATCTCCACTCTTTCTCTTACCAGGGGCAGAAGCGACAACATACTTTCTCTCAGGGTCACTCTTTATAATGCTTGCAACCCTCTCAAAATGCTTGGCATCGGCAAGCGAGCTTCCGCCAAACTTGAGCACCTTAAGTCCCATTATTAAACTCTCCTTAAATATTTAAAACAAATTTACATTCTTTATTATATGTAAAGTACAGTATTTTGTCAAGAGCAAAATGACAAAATAACGAATAAAAATGCTCTCTTTATGCAGAATATGACATCTGCCGCGGAGAGCATTTATTATATTATCAGAGCTTTGCGAAGATTTTTTCAAGAAGCTCCTTTGCGTAAAGGATATCCTTTACCTGCTCCTCGCCTGAAATCTCACGCTCAATAGTAATAGCTCCGTCGTAACCAAGCGCGTGAAGCTTAGGAATTAGCTCCTCAAAATTCGCCTTACCGTCACCGATTTTAACTTCCTTACCAAGATATCTTGGGTCAGTTGGATATACACCGTCCTTGCCGTGAACGCCACGCACGAGATGACCGAAAACGTCAAGCGAGTCAACGGGATTTGCCTTACCGTACATAATAAGGTTAGCCGGGTCGAGGTTTACGCCAAGATTACCCGTACCGACGTCAGTGATTATACGAAGAAGCGTAATAGGTGTTTCCTGTCCTGTTTCAAAGAGAACGTTAATTCCCTCTTCCCTTGCGTATATCGCAACCTCGCTGACAGCCTCGACAACACCGCGATATTCATCTGTGTTCGGACATTCGGGAATAAAGCCCATATGGGTGACCATATCGCATATGCCAAGCATTTTTGCGAAATCAACTCCACGCTTCAGGTCGTAAATTCTATCAGCGCGAAACTCCACGGGAACTATTCCGAGAGTTGAATTACCTTCGATGAAATTCCATTTTGTAGGACCGCGCCAGCCGCGCCAGAGTGCGGTTATTTCCACTCCGTTTTTAAGAGCTTCACCCTTTACCTCATCGGCAAGGGCGGGAGTAAGCTCATTACTGTCACACCACGCAACAAGCTGGCAGGTTGTGATGCCGTATGACTTTGCCTTTGCAAAATCCTCTTTGAATTTCTTAAGGGAAACTATTACACCGCACTTCATACGATTTTAACCTCCTCGCCGCACTCTGCTGACTTATAAATACCATCGAGCATCTTCATAAGAGTAATTCCGTCCTCTGCAATTGCGTATGTATCGGTATCGTTGAGTATTGCATCAACGTAGTAATTGATTTCGTTCTGGAAGATATCCTTCATCTCAAAGGCGGTCCTCATATCAAGAGTTACGTTTGAAAGGTATCCGCCTGTTTCGGTATAAAGCTCAACGTCACCGTCAAGGTAAATGCCGCCCTTTGTGCCGAAAAGCTCAATTTTCGTCGTATTCTTTTTAAGGTTGAGCGAGAAGCTGGTATCAATAGCCAGAACTGCGCCGTTTTCAAATCTTACAAATGCAGTAGCAAGGTCCTCTACGTCGAAAATATCCTCGCCTGATTTGGAAACAGACTTATACTCAACCGAATCCTTTACACCGGGACGGTTGCCAAGCTTTTTGAAGGTAGCGCCTGTTACCGATACGGGCTTGGGATTGCCCATAAGATAACGGACGAGGTCAATTACGTGTACACCGAGATCGATAAGAGGTCCGCCACCTGAGCGCGACTTATCGCCAAACCAGCCGCCGGGGCAGCCGTTTCTGCGAAGGTATGAAGCCTTTGCATAATAAAGCTCACCGATATTACCTGCGTCCATAAAATCACGGATAACTCTCGTATCCTTACCAAAGCGTCTTACGAAGCCTACCATAAGCTTTTTACCCGTGCGCTTTGCCACCTCAAGCATCTTTGCAGCATCGTCGGCATTCGTAGCCATAGGCTTTTCACAAAGGACGTGCTTACCTGCCTCAAGAGCCATTATGGTGCAGGGCGCGTGCGCCGAGTTCCAAGTGCAGACGCTGACCGCGTCGATTTCGGGAAGCTCACGAAGCATCGTAGCCTCGTCAGTATAAAGCCTTGTGATACCGTAGGTTTCACCCTTAGCACGAAGAACCTTCTCGTTTATATCGCAAAATGCGTAAAGCTCAACGTTTTGATTTGCGAGATAGGAATTAATATGGTGCTTGGATATTCCGCCAACACCGATTATAGCAACCTTAAGCCTGTTCATATAGTCCCCCGAATATGTATTTATGGTATAAAATCCACCAAGTTAAGTATACTACAACTTAAAGGTAATGTCAATTAAATATCTAAAAATAATAGAGGTTTTTAGTTATGAATATAAGTACAGTATTGATTTTTGCGCTGGGACTATTACTCCTTATATTCGGCGGAAGCTTTTTCGTTGACGGCGCGTGCGGTATTGCAAGGAGATTCGGTCTTTCAGAGCTTCTTATCGGAGCTACCGTAGTGTCGGTCGGCACAACGCTTCCCGAGGTGCTGGTATCTGCAAGTGCAGCAGCCTCAGGTGCAGGTGAGATAGCTTACGGAAACGCCATAGGCTCGATAATCTGCAATACTGCACTCATTGCCGCTATAACCATTGCGATAAGGCCGTCTGCCGTCGATAAAAATACACTGAAGATACCCACCGCGTTTTTCTTTATCGCAGCATTTATTTACTCACTGGTAAGCTATATTTCAGGAGAGTTCACACGCACGGTAGGTATAATTCTTTTATTGATATTCGTCGTCTATATGATTTATACCGTCTTATCTATGAGAAAAAGCACTGTGCCAAACGAAGAAATCGGTGCTTCATTCAAAAAAGAGAGCACTAAGCTCCCTTTTCATCTTGAGGTCAAGGAGCAGCTTCTGGGCAGACGCACAAGCGTTGTAAGGGAAATACTTATGCTTACCCTCGGTGCCATAACCGTTGCCTTTGGTGCGGATTTTCTCGTAGATAGCGCGACAAAAATCGCAAATGCGATAGGTGTTCCTCAGACGGTAATATCGCTTACGGTAGTTGCACTCGGCACTTCCCTGCCTGAGCTTATCACGGCTCTCACGGCACTTATAAAGGGGCACAGCTCACTCTCGCTCGGAAATATTATAGGCGCAAATCTTCTGAATTTAGTGTTTGTCAGCGGTGTAAGCATTGCAATAAGTCCATTTTCTCTGCCGACAAGCACTGTGCTGTTTAACAGAAACGCATCACTCGTGCTAGATATTCCTCTTATGCTTTTAGTCATGCTTATATTGACCGTCCCTACTCTTATAAAATCAAAGCTCTCGCGCGCCCAAGGTGTCACGCTTCTTATGCTTTACGGACTTTTTCTTGCCGTGCAGGTAATATTTGTTATGCCTGCAACTTAAAATTACAGCCTTAATTAAAGAGTATGACCTCACAATCCTTTCCTACTTCCTTGGCGTAATTAATAACAAATAAAGTTCCTTTGGATTTACCGTCCCAAAAAGCTATTATTTTATCCGCAGCTTCCACAATTCGTTTATTTCTTAATAGAGGTGCATAGCGCGAATATTTTTTGTACTCAGGTAATATCACAGTTAATTTAATATTATTGTTTTTTGCATATTCCGCTGCATACGAATCAACACCCTTTGCACCGCCTGAAATTATTTCATCAACATCATCAGGCATATATAATTCAAGTGGGATTTTAGTTATGTTTCTCGATCCTATTATTGCGATTTTCATTTCAACCTCATTATAACCTCATATTAGATATATTCTGCATTCATCTTTAACATTTTATCATAAATCTGAGGTAAAGTAAATATAAAATAAATTCAAATTGAGGTTATTATGGCTACAAAAAGTTTATCAATTAGAATCGAAGAAGAAATGCTCGACAAATTGCACGTAATTGCAGATTACGAAGGAAGAAGTGCAAATAGCCAAATTATTGTACTAATTCGAGATTTAATTGAAGAATACGAGCAAAAGCACGGTAAAATTAAAACCGGAAAAAGATAAAGAACTTATAGCATAAAAGAATGAGGAATATGTACTGAATTTGTACATATTCCTCATTCTTTAAATCCACCTTACTATTTTTTATAAAGCTCGCGCTCGATATCGTATATAACCTTGGCAATGGCACCCTCACTTGCACTTACGGTTATTCTGTCAGCATAAGGCAACAGCTCAGGAATCGAGCCCTCAACTGCATAGCCTATATCGGCAGCCTCAAGAAGCGTTATATCGTTTTCATAATCGCCAACGCCAACCAAAAGCTTAGCACCGATTTTATCGGCTACACGGCGAATAGCCGCTCCCTTTGCATTGTCGCGCTTTAATATTTCAAGGCTTATTTCCCAGCTCCTTACGGCAATATAATCGCGAAGGTCAAGTGAATTTGCAGCTCTTACTCCCGCCAGTGCGTGCTCTGGTGTGTCCGAACGCAAAAGCACCTTATAAAGTCTTTTCCCTCTATGCTCGTCCATATTGGCGAGAAAATCTTCAACGGTAAATTCGTATGGCTCAGGATTTTCGTCGTCATACAGAGCTATCGTCTTGTAATGTAAATCGAGAGAAAGCAGCTGTCTTAATATAGTGAAAAGGTAATCGTCGCAAAATCCCTGATAAAGCGAATCACCACTTTCAGTATCAATTATGTAAGCTCCGTTATAGGCGATAGTGTAGGTGTTTACGTGCACGACGTCCCGGAAGTCCATAAGATACTTGAAGTATCTTCCGGAGCATATCGTAAATTTTCCGCCATTTTCCTGAAAATAGCGAATAGCCTTGATATTCTCTTCTGGAATCTCACCCTTGATTGCAAGAGTGCCGTCCCAGTCAGATGCAATCAAAACACCGTCAAATTTTCCCATAACACACCTCGTAGCAATAAAACGAAACAAAATACTACATTAATTATAGCACGAGTAAAGACAAAATGCAAGTGAAGTTAAATTTTAAGCAAATACAAAAAATAAACGCAAAAAAATAAATTATAAATCCCTTGACAAAGATAAAATTGTTTGTTATAATGGATAGGTCTTGGAGAGATGGCCGAGTTGGTCTAAGGCGCACGACTGGAAATCGTGTAAACCCTAACCGGTTTCATGGGTTCGAATCCCATTCTCTCCGCCATAGAAATAAGTCTTGATTTCACTGTAAAATTCAAGTGATTTCAAGACTTTTTTATATGAAGAAGCATGCAATTCCAAATCTTATTGTTTTATCTTCTCGAAAATCTCGTCGTGTAAGTGACCAATTCATCAGGGGCGAGAATTTTGTGACCGTCGTCAATATTGAGTCCGTTGACCTTACCCGCCTGAGGCTCGATACAGATATATCCACGCTCGCCCCTAGCGTTATATAGTATCCAGTGGTCGAAATTATCGGATACAGTGTAGGCGAAGTCATCAACAGTCGCAACGTTACCGCAGGACTTAAAGTATCCAACGACGTAAATATTACGAGAGGGTAAGCCCGTCAGGTATTTTTTCTGCTGTTCATCAAGCGGGACGTACTTGCCTGTCGGAATATCTATGCTATTATGCTCCTGTCTGATATTTACAGGGACGGTGAAAATATCGGGCTCGACAAAGGTCGTGTGCAGACAAAATACGTAGGGCATATTCACACGGCCCTTATTCTTAATTGTAAATTCCTGAGAAAGACCGCTCTCGTCAACCGTATATTTTGCATATATATCAAATAAAAACGGATAGCACTCGCCGCGGTTTTCATATTTCAAGGCAATCTCGTCCTCTGATACCGAAAGAATATCAAACGACTTTCTGTGAACGAGGCCGTGAAGGTGCGAGCTTGTTCTCTTTTCATTTATAGGGAGCGCATACTCCTCGCCCTCAAACGAGAATTTTCCGAGATAGGTTCGGTTTGCGGGAAGAAGTATAGGTGAGCCCTGAATATAGGGATTTACGTCAAGCTGCTCCTCACTGATAAGAGGGACAAGCAGGTCGCGCCCGTCGTAGCGAAGCGCTATAACGTTTGCGCCGAGTCTTGGGCATACGTCAGCCTCCCACTTCCCTTTTTTTAAGGTATATTTATCATTGATACTCATATTTCTGACCTCACTTAAGGTTTCAGGCGGGAGCTAAGCCCCCGCCTTTGTGCTTTGGTGTTTAATCCACGTCCTCCATTACCTTTTCAGGTGACTTATCAAGCATTTCGGGATGAAGAAGATATCTCTTGAGTCTTTTGAACGCGGAGGCGTAATAGTAGCCGTCACAAATACGCTCGTCGGTCACGACCTTAAGTGTCACGAAATGATGTCTCTGACGCGTACCGTCGCGAAGAATTGCGTCGCCCGTAAATATACTTCCGTAGGAAATAAATACGGGAAGATTACCGAAATCGTAAATATGGTGGTAAATTGCGGGAATTCCAAGCGAGCCCATTGAGGTAATTATCATTGAGCCGTGGAACGGGCTGACCTTAAGAAGCGCCTTTGGAAGCCACCCCATAAAGTCAAGTCCGAAAAGAAGCTTTACTATACCGCGTATAATAAGCCCAGGGATTCTGGTGAGCATTCTTGCCGTTTTATCAAAATCGTTATTTTCCTGTGAGAGCGCCTCTTTAACAACGGCACGAAACTTCTTATAAACGTTATAAATATTATCTCTTGGGTCAAATTCAACCTTGATACAGGTATCTGGCGATTCAAGGGACATTTCCTTCTTGATAGTCATTGTGCATTCAAGGTTATTTCTCGCGTAAATCTTCCTTCCCGATATGAAGCGGTTGATACCCGGGCGCTCCGAAACTACCCTCGTGTAAGCGGCGAGGATAACGTGAAGAATCGTCATATCGGTGTAGCCCTCTCTGTGCTTTTCATCAAGGTATCTCTCTATGTTAGTAATATCAATTACGTCCTCAAAGTAATTCTGAGCGTCAGAGCGCTTCTTCATTATGTAGGGCATAAAAATATTCATAGGGGGAATAGTTCTTAGCTTTCTTCCCTCTTTTCTGTCGCCCCATCTTCTTTTTCTCTTTTTATACGCGGGAGTATCGTATTCCTGGATCGGTGTGTTTCTTACGTCAACCTTATCCGCATCCTTAAGGTCAGCGATAGCATCGCTTACATCTTGCATCATATTGTCGATAACATTAGCGCTCATAAATATATCCTTTTCTATATGAATTTTGACATACCTATGTAAATTTTAACATAAATTTAACGAATAGTCAAGTATATTGTCGAATATAGAAAAATGAGAGGACAAAAACGCAAGAATATTGTATTTGTCCTCTCATTTTTTGGAATTATTTAGTTAGCTTTAGCTTCTGCAATAACCTTTTCAGCAAGATTCTGAGGCACTTCCTCGTATCTTACAAATTCAAGGTCAAAGCGTCCTCTTCCCTGAGTTGCCGCACGAAGTGCGATAACGTAATCGGTGAGCTCCGAGAAGGGTGCCTCTGCGATAACGACATGAGTACCAAGTCCGTCATCGGCAGGCTCGATTCCCATAACTCTTCCGCGGCGCTTGGGAAGGTCGCCCATTACGTCACCTACGTAGTTGTCTGGAACGTAGACCTTAAGCGCACCGACGGGCTCAAGAAGAATGGGATTTGCGCGAGGAAGACCGTCACGGTACGCAAGACCTGCCGCGAGCTTGAAGGAAATCTCATTCGAGTCAACGTCGTGGTAGGAGCCGTCATAAAGCTCCGCTGCAAGATTAACCACTGGGTATCCTGCAAGCACACCCTTTTGCATACAGTCGCGAAGTCCCTGCTCTACTGCGGGGAAGAAGTTTTTGGGAACTGCACCGCCGAATACGCTCTCGGTAAAGGTAAGTCCCTCGTCCTCGCCTCTTGAAAATCTGATTTTTACGTGACCGTACTGACCCGAACCGCCGGACTGCTTCTTATGCTTACCCTCAACGTCAGCCTTGCCCTTGATTGTTTCACGATATGCAATTTTGGGTTTTCCAAGAACAACGTTTGCACCGAAGCGGCTGCGAAGCTTTGCAACGATTATATCAAGGTGAATGTCACCAAGACCCGAAAGAAGAAGCTGTTTCGTTTCAGCGTTGTTTTCATAGGATACGGTGAGGTCCTCTTCGAGGATTCTTGCAATACCGCCCGAAATCTTGTCCTCATCTCCCTTTGCGGCGGGAGCTACTGCCATTTTATAATAGGGCTTGGGGAACTCGATAGGTGCATAGGGCACGGCACTCTGCGCGGTAGTGAGAGTATCGTTTGTATTAGCGCCAGAAAGCTTTGCAATAACACCGATATCGCCGCACGAGAACTCTTCAATATCGAGCTGCTTTTTACCTCTGAGCATAAAGACCTTACCGATTTTCTCATCCTTACCCGTGCGAAGATTTTTAAGAGTCATATCGCGGCGAAGCTCACCGTTCATAACCTTAAAGAATGACATTTTACCGACAAACGGGTCTGCCACCGTCTTGAAAATGAAGATAGAGGTGTCAGGACTCTCGGTATCAATTGTAACGTCAACGATCTCGCCGTCCTTGATTCCCTTTTCGCAATTTCTGGCGGTGGGGCGCGGGAAGGATTGCGCAACGGTGTCAAGGAGTGTCTTGATTCCCCAATTTTTTATAGCTGCACCGCAGAATACGGGAACAATCTCACCTCTTATAATTCCCTCGTGAATAGCCTCAAGCGATTCCTCGCGTGAAATAGGCTCTTCGTTAAAGAATTTATCCATAAGCTCGTCTGAGGTCTGCGCGATAGCCTCAAGAAGCATATTATGATACTCGTCGCAGACGTCGCGGAACTTTTCGGGAATAGCACTCTCGGAATATTCACCCGTCGTACGCTCAAAGGTGTAAACCTTCATATCAATAAGGTTTGCAAAGCCTATAACGGTATCTCCGTCGATAATAGGAATCTGTATGGGACACACGGTAACACCGTACTTTTCTCTTATCTGACCGAACACCTTATAGAAGCGTGCCTCGCCGTCGTCAAAGCGGTTGATGAAGAACGCCTTAGGTATTCCCGCCTGAGTCGCAAGATTCCACGCAAGCTCGGTACCAACCTCAATGCCCGCCTTACCGTCAACGACGATAATAGAGGCGTCAGCAACTCTTACACACTGACGGACCTCTGCCTCAAAATCAAAGAATCCGGGGGTATCGAGTATATTTATTTTCGTTCCGTTCCAGAGCATAGGCGCAGTAGATGCGGATACGGAATAGCCGCGCTTTACCTCCTCAGGGTCATAGTCACATATCGTATTTCCGTCTGTAACCGAGCCAAGACGGTCGGTAACTCTCGAAATATAGAGCATAGACTCGGCAAGAGATGTCTTGCCACAGTCACCGTGACCTAACAGAACTACGTTACGAATGCTTTTTGTAAAAACCTTTTCCATAGAAGAAACTCCTTAAATTTGCTTTATAGAGCATAAATCACCTTTAGGACATGCCCTACATATTTATATTATACTAAATTTAGAGCGAGATTTCAAGAAAATGCTTTGAAGATTTTAACCACCGCGCGTAGAAATTAAGAGACATAAATTGTTGATTTTATACAAAGTTCAGGGCGATGCGCAAAAAATGAGGGCTGCATTCAGGTTGATTTCCCAAAGCAGTCCTCTTTTATTCGTCAGCATTATTCTTGTGCGCGAAGCGACATATGCGCAAGCGCCTCGTAAATGTTTGATACACCGATAAGTTCACAGCCCCGAAGGTCACTCAGCGTCTTGCTTAAGTTCTTAACGGGGATAAGAATTTTATTGAAGCCAAGACGGATTGCTTCCTTAACTCGGTATTCGATATGGGATACAGCTCTTACCTCGCCCGCGAGTCCTATTTCGCCAAACGCAATAAGATTATCGGGTATTACTCTGTCGCAAATACCGCTGATAAGTGACATCGCAATAGACAAATCAGCACTCGGCTCATCAAGACGGATACCACCCGCAACGTTAAGATACACGTCGTTTTCATAGAATTTAAGACCCATTCGTTTTTCAAGAACGGCAATCAAAAGGCACATACGGTTGAGGTCAAAGCCGTCCGCAGCGCGCTTTCCTACCGAATACTGTGTTTTAGTAACGAGTGACTGTATCTCGGAAATAATAGGTCTTGTGCCCTGCATAACGCACCCGGCGCAAGAGCCGCTCGTATTCTTGGGGCGCTGTGATACTATAACCTCGCTGGGATTGTTTATCTCAACGAGTCCCGTATCAGCCATCTCAAATACGCCGATTTCGTTAGTCGAGCCAAATCTGTTCTTGATAGCCCTTATTATTCTGTAAGAGCTCGTACGCTCACCCTCAAAGTAAAGCACCGCATCTACCATATGCTCAAGAAGCTTAGGGCCCGATATTCCGCCCTCTTTATTGACGTGACCGACGATAAATACCGCAGCACCTGAGCTTTTTGCGAAATTTATCAGCCTCAGTGCACTCTCGCGCACCTGAGTGATGCTTCCCTGCGCTGAGGCTACGCCATCGCTAATCATCGTCTGTATAGAGTCGATGATTATAACCGAGCTCTCAAGACGCTGTGCCTCGCTGATAACCGTTTCGGTATCGTTGACCGTGATAAGATACACCTCGTCAGAGGAAATGCCAAGCCTCTGAGCACGCAGCTTAAGCTGTCCCTGAGATTCCTCGCCCGACGCATAAAGCACGCGCTTTGATTTAGCAAGGCTGTCGCATATCTGAAGAAGAAGCGTTGATTTTCCTATTCCGGGCTCACCCGACAAAAGCACGACCGAGCCCCCTACAAGTCCGCCGCCAAGCACGCGGTCAAGCTCACCAAGTCCCGTATTTGACCTTATGTATTCGGGAATCTTAAGCTCTGATAGCTTCTCTGCTCTTGCTTGAGAAATTACGCCCGGTTTCGTGCTCTTTTCATATACCGTGCTCTCGACAAAGGTATCCCAGCTTCCGCAGTCGGGACAGTGCCCCAGCCATTTTATGCTCTCGTATCCGCACTCACTGCAAACGAAGCGCGTTTTGCTTCCCTTCATTTTAAAAATCCTCTTTCTACTGACATTTCTTGATATACTCTATAATACCATAAATAATTGAAATTGACAATTGCTTTTGATAG
>CAZDON010000037.1:0-15632 GCA_964507065.1 uncultured Ruminococcus sp.
AGGCAGGAAGCGACACGGCTCTTGCCGACCTCGTTGAGAAGTTCTACACCTATTGTGTGAGCGCCCTGGCATATCGCGAGGAGGTAATAGGATAGTAGGCATTAGGCATTAGGCATTAGGCAGTAGGGCGGTGGGCTTGCTCCCGCCGATGAAATCCGTCTTATGACGGATGAAATCTGCCCACGGCAGATGAAGTCCACCGTTAGTGGATGAAGTCGCTTCGCGATTATACCCGTAGGGCGGTGGGCTTGCTCCCGCCGTGAAAGGCATTAGGCACTAGGCAGTAGGCAGTAGGGCGGCGCCTTGCGTGCCGCCCTACAGTAGCTCCCTATGGGAGCAAACAGTCGGGAAATTACGCTTTACTCATGGCGTAATTTCCCGACCTCTTTATTTTTGCTTGTATTTTAATTTCGGCATTTATTGACAAAGCTTTAAAATTTCGTTATAATATTTAAAAATAAAAAGCTCTTTTAGAGAAAGGATTACAAAGAGAGATGGAACGCTTCTTTAAGCTTAGAGAACGCGGCACGAGCGTCAAGACCGAATTTGTTGCGGGAATGACTACCTTCGTGTCTATGGTCTATATACTTATGGTAAACGCGAATATGTTTTCGAATCCGTTTGGCAACGGTGAAAACCCTCTCGGCGTTTCCTACGGCGCGATTTATATAGCGACGGCGCTCTCCGCCGTAATAGGAACGGTGCTTGCGGGACTTCTCGCAAATCTTCCCTTAGCGCAGGCAAGCGGAATGGGACTCAACGCCTTTTTCGTCTACACCGTGTGTCTGGGCTTCGGGCTTTCATACGCAAACGCACTCGTGCTTATACTCATTGAGGGTGTGGTATTCATACTCCTTACGGTAACGGGACTTCGCAAGAAAATCTTTGATTCCCTGCCGGGCGCGGTAAGGTCGGCAATTCCCGCGGGAATCGGTCTTTTTATAGCGTTCCTCGGCTTTCAGAATGCGGGAATCGTCGTGCCGAGCGACTCCACCTGCGTTGACCTCGCGTCCTTTAATATTCTTAAGGGAAGCTGGGGTGACATTATGCCGCTCGTCGTAACCGTCGTGACGCTGCTTGCGATAGTTATAATGAGCCATAAGGGCATCGGCGGCGCGGTGTTTATCGGTATTCTCGGCGGTATGGGGCTTTACTATCTTTTAGGTCTTACCGTCCCCGACTTCTACGCAAATCTTAATATAAGTTTTATCAGCCCGTTTGCCGCGTTTGGCGAGTTCTTTGACCAGTCACTCTTTGCGGTATTTAAAGAAGGCTTTGATTTCTCGGCATACACCGAGGCCCACGGTGGCGCAAACCTCGTGCTCACTATTATAACGACCGCGCTTGCCTTTTGTATGGTTGATATGTTCGACACCCTCGGCACTCTTTACGCCGCGTGTGAGCGCGCAAATCTTATGGACGAGTCAGGCGAGCCTCTCAATATGAACGAGGGTATGCTCTCCGACGCTATCGCGACGACCGCGGGTGCTATGCTCGGCACCTCGACCGTAACGACCTTCAGCGAGGTAAACGCAGGCGTTGCGGCAGGCGGAAGAACGGGACTTACCTCACTTTTCTGCGGCGCGTTCTTCTTCGTGGCTATGTTCCTCTCCCCGATAGCACAGCTTATACCCAGCTGCGCGACGGCGGCGGCACTCATTTACGTCGGACTTCTTATGGTAGGCGCGCTTAAGAATATTGACTGGAGCGATATGAAAATCGCGCTCCCCGCATTCCTCACTCTCGTTATTATGCCGTTTACCTACAATATTTCCTACGGAATAGCATTCGGTCTTATATCCTATCTCGTTATCAGCGTATTTACGGGTGACGTAAAGAAGATAAAGGCAAGCTCGTGGGTAATCGGAGCGTTGTTTGTTGCAACTCTTCTCTTGACGCACTAACGTGGGGTATTAGCGTGATTGTCCGCCGAGGACATCACGCTAAAGTTATGATTGCCCTTACGGGCAAGTTATCAGTTATAAGATACTTCGTATCGTTATGATTGGGCAAACCCCAAGTTTTAAGTTAGATGGGCAATCATATCATAACTTTTGCGACAGCAAAATCATAACGGTGAGCAAGGCGAGCCTCATAACTCTAAACTAAAAAAACGATTTTCCCTCAAATCTGCCTTCCCCACGGCGTGCCATATTCGGTGAAACCGAAAAAAGTCACATAAGCTTTAATTTTTTCATTTCTAAAGCTTATGTGACTTTTCTATTTAAACCTTTAATCCTTCAAGCAACCGATTGGGATAACTAAAACTCCGTCTTCCCTTTTGTATCCGTACTGCGTACCCGTAATAACAATTTTAAGAGTAGGCAATGAAATAGGCACTTGTGTTTCAGTCTTATTCTTTTCTTTGATAAGTTGCTCTATCTCTAACAGATGTTTTGCGCCATCATCAATCTCTCTTGCTCCTAATTTTATTTCAATTAAAGCATATCTTCCATCTTCCAAATGTAGCACGCAATCAGCTTTAAGTCCGTATCTATCTCTGTAGTAAGAAATTCTGCCACCACAATTAGATGAATAAACCTTCAAATCCCTAATAACTAAAGATTCAAACAAGAAACCTAACGTCTTAAAGTCGGTATTAAAATAATCAGGCGTGATTCCAAGTGCCGCAACGGCAAGTGATGGGTCGATCAAATTATGTTTAACTGATGCACGAATGGCGGTTTTAGAACGGATTGCAGGACACCATGCGTCTATATCTTCGACGATATAAAGTTTTTTAAGTGCATTAATATAATCGCTTATCGTATTACCCGAAACATCACAAGTACTTTTAACGTCGGCTTCAATGGTTTTCTTTTCAGCAAGAGTACAAATATTTCTCGAATATGATTTTAATATCGTTTCTGCCCATAATGCGTTCCGAGAAACGCCATCAATATTAGAAATATCCACGTGGCAGGTTTGCCAAAACAAATCCTTTGCAATTTCCAGTTTGGCTCTTTTCGTTTTATTTATAAAGCTTTTAGGCCACCCGCCACGACAAATGGCAAAAATCAAGTCGTCAACGGATAAATCAGAAACACAGCCATCATCCAAAACATGAGGATTATTAAACAACTCCTTTATAGAAACTGATCCATTCGATTCTTCACTTTCATATAAGCTCATAGGATACATCTTCAAAGTTGAAATTCTGAGCGTTCCCGTATGCGGCGTAACTACCGTTTGAGAAGACGAGCCTGTCAATAAATATAAGCCGTTTTCTTGTTCATCATCGATTGATTTTCTTATTGCACCCCAAATTTTAGGAGCATCTTGCCATTCGTCAAACAATCTTGGTTTCTCTCCAATAAGAAGCTTGGAGGGCATGTTATTTGCTACCGACAAATACTTATCTCTATTATCTTCATCTTGAAATTCAACTACACTTTTCGCCTTTTGTTTAGCTGTAGTTGTTTTTCCGCACCCCTTTGGACCAACAATTAGAGTGGCTCCAAAAGCTTCCATTTTTAATTCAAGTAAATCATCCGCAATTCTCTTTTTATATTTCATAACTCACCTCGCATTATTATTATAAACAACAAAAACGTCAAAGTCAATACAGTTTGATAAATTTGTGCTAAATTGTTGTGGATATTTGCGCTAAATTGTTGTGGATATTTGCGCTAAATTGTTGTGGATATTTGTGCTAAATTGTTGTGGATATTTGCGCTAAATCGTTTGAGATATTTGTGCTATTTTATTGTTACCGCAAGAAGCGCGGTAAGTCTTAATGCTTTTTTCATTTTTCTTCCTCTCAGTCTGCTAAAAAAATTTGTATCCCGAGCAAAAAATTCGGTTACATCTTGATTTTATCACAAGCATATGCTATAATCAACGCAAAACAGTGTCATTTTTTTGAATAATCGTTTCACTTTTATTTAAATTCAGTGAGGTGAAGAACACTTTGAAAAGCAGACTCCAGAAAAGCTCTAAATACAGCTTTCACGAAAAGGACATTTTCAGGTGCGACGAGGACGTCGCGCACGCATTCACGAAGAAGAACTACTCGACGGGAATGCACATGCAGGATTTTTTTGAAATTAACGTCATATCCAAGGGTACGGGAATGCATTATATAGGTGAGGAGCGCACCCTTGCGTCGGTCGGTGACGTTTTCGTAATACCGCCGAACACCCCTCACGGCTACGTGCAGATAGATCCGCTTGACGTATATCACGTAATATTCAGCTCAAAATTTCTTGAGGGTGTGGGCGCACCTCTAAGAGCACTTCCCTGCTTTTCCGATCTATTCTCAACCGACGCCACACCGTATACCCGCCCAAGACTTACGCTCTCGGCAGAAAAATTCCGCGAATTCAATACGCTCTTTTCAGAGATGGCTCGCTATCGCAAGTCGAGCAAGCCTACGTATATGATGATGCAGGGACTCCTTTGCGCGTCGATAGTCACGCTCCTTACCGACCTTTACGCAAGTGAGAGGGTGGAAAAAACGGCAAAGCCACGGCAGAAAAACGCCGACATTCTTCTCGCCGTTGCAATGATTCACGATAATCTCGGCGAGCATCTTACGATAGACGCACTTGCGAAAAAGGCAAGACTTTCAAGAAGCTCGTTCATACGGCGCTTTAAGGAAATAATGGGAAGAACACCTGCCGCTTACGTATCGGACGTAAGAATAGACGAGGCAAAGAGGCTTCTTACCGAAAGCGCGCTCGCGCTCTCGACGATTGCGGACGAGTGCGGCTTTTGCGACTCGGCTCACTTTTCGCGTGAGTTCAAGCGGAGCGTCGGAATATCACCGCTTGAATACAGACGGCAGAATACGACGCCGCCTCAGCGCCCGCCTCTGCCAATAAAGCCTTAGGGCTTGAAGCCATATACGCACCAAAAAGCAGCGAATATGAAAATAACTATTTACATATTTACGCAAAGCTCACGTTGATTAAGGCGGCAAGCTCGTATGCAGCTTGCTGAAAATTCAGGACCCGTTTTTTGTATTTTTATACTTTCTCAGCAGACCTTGCAGGATACTGTAACGAGAGGCAGCTCCTCGTTCATATAATTAAGTAAGAGGAGTCGGCGCTCCCAGCGCGCCCAGACGCTATTGATTTTTAATTCAATTGATTTTTTCTTAAGATATTGACAACACGCTGTGTAGATGGTATACTTTCTTACTGACAGCGGAATGTCACTCAAAACACGACCGTTAGCTTAAGGAGGCTATATGATTCTTCACGAAGAAATTTATTTTGATATAACGCTTGAGGGTGACTCAGCGGCGCTTAAGAAATTTGAGGCTTACGCGACAAGCGGTGTATTTGACGATTTTTTTGAGGTTGACGACGATTATCTCATATACGACGAGTATACCGAGGGCGGTACGGGCCGCCTTATCTTCACTAACGACGATATGGGCATTGAGCTTTTACGCCTTAACACCGAGGATTTTCTCGATATTTTGTGTCGCGGCGCAAGAGAGCTTGACGTAAGAGGAAATCTTTACGACGTTGAGGACGAGGAGTTCAGATTTATAAGCCCCGTTGGCGACTCGGACTTCACCGATGCGGACGCCATTACCATTTTCAACGACGAGCTTGACGCAACCGCGCGCGAGGAAGAGCGCGACGAGGACGACGGCGCGGGTGAGGACGAATAAGCATAAAAATAAAACAGACTCTGCGATGTGATTTCTCACGGAGTCTGTTTTATTTTTGTTTTATCTTATACGCCTGCCTCTTCTTTTATCATATTAAGCGTTACTTTTGCCGCCTCTGACTGTGCGTGCTTTACGCTTCTTCCCTCACCTATACCCATAGGCCTTTCGTCTATATAGCATCTTACGGTATAGTGCTTATCATGGTCAGGGCCGCTTTCCTCTACCGTTTCATACACGGGCGGCGGAAGCCGTCTTTTTTTATCAGCGCACCATTCCTGAAGCGCGTTTTTCGGGCTTTGCGCGGGAGCCTCTGCCCGTTTCAGATACACCGAGGTATCGAGCATTCTCGACACTACTGAAATCGCCGCGTCAAGGCTGAATCCGCTGTCAATATACACAGCGCCCACGATGCTCTCGAAAAGGTCCTCCTTAACCGAGTCCTCGTTGAAGATACCGACCTTTGCGTCGCCCTCACCCATAATGAGGTATTTCTCAAGCCCCATACGGGATACGTTACGGGAAAGATTTTTCTTATCGGATAGATTTGAGCGGATTACCGAAAAATCCCCCTCGTCAAGCTCGGTTCTTATACCGTGAGAATACCGCTCTGAGCGCTCTCTTATAAGTAGCGTGACAATTGCGCACGAAAGCACGCTGTCACCGAAAAATTCAAGCACCTCGTTTGACTGGTACTTGACGCCTGCCCTTATATTCGCCTCGTTGCAGAAGCTCCCTCTCGTGAACGCCTGAGTGATAAGCGATTTGTCGGCAAAGGTATAGCCTATTATATTTTCAATTTTTGAAATATTTCTTCTGAAGCCTTCCATAACGCACCCCTTTACAAACCGATTCTACCATCTTTTTTCACCGTTGTCAAGGCGTATCTCGCGACACTGCCCGTATACACTTGACAAACATTCGACAAAATGATATTATATAATCAGTAAATATTTTAAGGGTCAGGGGGTAAGAGGCGTGAACGAGCAAAACAAAAGTCTGTTTGCATTGATAGAACACTATCTTGATATGCTTATCAACGCCGTTGCTATATACGTTGCGTACTTCTTCAGCAGTCTGATAAGGGGAACTCAGCCGCCCGTAAACTCAACGTCACCAGCCTCGGTTATATGGATTCTCGCTTACGTTATAGCGGGCTCGTTTATATACCAGGCGTTCAATATTTACAAGACTCACATTTACGTAAAGGCGTATCTTGCTATCGTGGGAATAATCAAGGCTAACCTCGTGTTCTTCGGCTCGATAGCAATTATATTCGCACTGTTCGCAAGTGACGAGGCACGAAGCTTTCTTCTTATGTGGACGCTGCTCTCCGCCGTAATAAGCACGATGTTCCTTACCTTCAAGAGAAACGTGATTCTCTCGATAATGAGGCTGCTGCACAAAAAGCAGTTTATTTTAAGAAAGGTACTCGTCGTGGGTGACAACACCGCCTCGGCAAAGGATTTCGTTCACCAGGTTGCAGGCAACCCTCAGTACGGTATGATGGTTATAGGCTATCTCGGAAACAAGTCCGACCCTGAGCTTGCGTGCGACAAGCTCGGCACCTTCAAGGACCTTGCCACCGTCATAGACACCTATAAGCCAACGGACGTCGTGTTCGCAATAGACGCCTACGATAAAAAGCACCTTATCCGACTTGTGAATATATGCGACGATAAGTGTGTGAAGATATACTTCCTTCCCGTAATTTACGGCTTCTTCAAGTCGGAAAAGCAGCTTGAAAAGATAGGCTCGCTTCCACTTATAAACATACACAACACACCGCTTGACAACCGCGCAAACGCGGTAATCAAGCGAATTATAGACATTGTGGGCTCGGCAGTGCTTATAGCCTTTACCCTGCCGCTTATGCTCGTGGTCGCGATAATTATCAAGCTTACCTCACCGGGACCCGTGCTTTTCAGGCAGAAGCGCGTGGGCAAGATGGGCGAGCCGTTCACTATGCTTAAATTCCGATCGATGAAGGTAAACGACGGCTCTGACGACACCTGGACAACAGATACGGATTCGAGAAAGACGAAGTTCGGCACCTTTATAAGGCGCACCGCAATCGACGAGCTGCCTCAGCTTTTCAACGTGCTTCTTGGCAGTATGTCACTCGTAGGTCCGCGCCCCGAAATACCAAAGTTCGTAAACGAGTTCAAGGACGTTATCCCGCTTTATATGGTAAAGCATTACGTAAAGCCCGGAATGACGGGGCTTGCGCAAATCAAGGGTCTTCGCGGCGACACCTCGGTTGAGGAGCGTATCCATATGGATATCTACTACATTGAGAACTGGTCGCTGACTCTTGATATCTCAATTCTTCTCCGTACGCCCTTCAAGGCGTTCAATAAAAACGAGAAGTACATCGAAACCGAAATCCGCGAGCTTCCTGAGCTTTACGGCGGCCCTGCCGACCCTGAGGTGCAGGAGATACACGAGCTTCTTCTCGAGGAGTTCGGCGACGGTGACGGAAACGACACCGAGGACGGCACTCAGGCGGAAAAGGACTCGCCCAAGGTGCCCCTAGAAGAAAACGTGGCGGCAGACAGCGAGGACAACCCCACTGCTGACGGTGATAACGAAAGTAATACGAAAAACAACGCAGACGGCACGGGCGGTGAGGAATAGCGCCTCACTCTCTTAGGCAAAAAGGTATGAAAGGAGCTACAATGAAAAGAATACTCTACGCAGCATCGGTTGCGTCGCACCTTGACGCCTTTCATACACCGTATATCGAGGCACTTCGCAGCGAGGGCTACGAGGTCGTAACTCTTGCGGCAGGCGAGGGTGCGGACGTCACCGTTCCCTTCAGAAAAAAGTTCTTTGACAGGGGCAACGCCGCCGCAAGAGCACAGATTAAGGATATTACTTTGCGCGAGGGGTTTGACGCGATAGTGCTCAACACCTCGCTTGGCGCGTTTCATACGAGGCTCGCGCTCGGCCGTGCGCGTCCGCGTGTGTTGAACATAGTGCACGGCTATCTTTTTCCGCTTAAGGCTCGCGGCGGAATTGGCGCACGCATAAAGCGGCTGATGCTTCTTGCTGCCGAAAAATTCGTGGCAAAGCGCACCGACTCGATTATCGTAATGAACGGTGAGGATATGGAAATTGCCAAAAAGCACCGCCTCTGTCTTGGCGAGGTCAGGCTTTGCCGCGGAATGGGCGTTAAGGCAGCCCCACCCTGCGAGGTGCGCGACCATACCAGAGAGAGGCTCGGTATGAGCGGTAAATTCGTAATTCTCTTTGCGGGAGAGCTTTCGGTAAGAAAAAATCAGCGCTTTCTTATTTCAATGATGCCCGATATCCTGAAGGAAATTCCCGACGCAGAGCTTTGGCTTCTCGGTGAGGGTGATGAGCGCGAGGGGCTTGAGTCGCTGGCGTTATCGCTCGGTGTCAGCGAAAGCGTAAGGCTTCTCGGCAGGCGGAGTGACGTCTGCGACTTTATGGCAGGCTGTGACGTATATATGTCGGCATCAAGCTCCGAGGGGCTTCCCTTTAATATTGTAGAGGCGCTCGCATCGGGAGCGTATACGGTAGCGTCAGACGTAAAGGGGCACAGGGACATCCTTGGAAAAGAGCGTCTGTTTTCCCTCTCTGACAAATCACGCGCGCTGGAGCTTATTCTTGCCGCGAGGGATAAGACTCCCCAAGGGGAAGCCTCACGGGACGCGGCGCGTAAGTTTCTGTTTGACTCGGTATTTTCCGAAACCTATTCCTTGATAAAGGAGTGTATAGAGTGATAAACCGACTTAAAGCTTTTTTCGAGGACGAGCGTTATCTTGCGTTAAAGGATAGGTGTGCGGCGTTTCTTTCGGGTAGACTTTACCCTCTTCTAGTAGCGCTTTTCGTGCTCGTGGGTCATATTACGGCACTTGAATTTTATTTCAATATTCCTATCATTATTTCTGTATGTATCTCGCTTTTTATTTGCCCGAATATAAAGCCGTTTTTGATAGTTCTGACTACTTTTCTTTACCAAATACCCTTTAAGCACACTCCGGCAGACTTCACTTATCCCTACGTACCCGACGGAGATTACTACGCGACTCCGTATATTTTAGCAGGAATAATAATCCTCGGCGTGCTGGTGCTGATTTCAGTTTCTTACAGATTTATAAAATATTCCGTGCCCAATATGAACAGAAACACACCCCTGCTTCTGCCCACCTCGCTTATAAGCCTTGCCTTTCTTTCAAACGGTATTTTTCACTCGGGGTACACGGTGGCGAATTTCTTTTATTCACTCTCACAGATAGCGGTATATTTCTTTCTCTTTTATCTTATTTACTTCGGGCTTAAGGATATCCCCAAGGATGAGCTCATTTCATATATTTCCTACGTTGCGCTTCTAAACGCCGCGGTGCTTATCGGTGAGCTTGCCTTCGTGTATCTCACCTACGACAATCTCATCGTGGACGGAGTGCTTATTCGCGAGGGAATAAATCTTGGCTGGACTGTCGCTAATCCTCTGGGATTTCTTCTGACCTCGTTTATTCCTATGATTTTTCTCGGTGCCGTGCGCGGCGGCAAGCATTCGTATCTGTGGCTTGCGGCAGGTCTTGCTACCTACGGCGCGGCTCTTCTAACCTTTTCAAGAAACGCGATGCTATTCTCTACCCTCACGCTTATCGTCTGCCTTATTTACGGCTCGTTTTTCGGTGAGAACAAGCGTCTTTTCAGAATCGTGTCACTGGCGGGCACAGTGCTCGCGGTAGTGGCTGTTATTTTGCTCTGGGACAAGCTTTACGGTGTGCTCAGCAACCTTATCGACCTGGGGCTTGACGACCACGGACGCTTCAGTCTCTGGGGACGGGCTATCGAGCTTTTCCTTACGGCTCCTATCTTCGGGGTTGGCTTCTTCGGATTCGGTGACATAGGCACGTCGACCTATATTGCAATACTTCCCACTATGGCGCACAATACTGTGCTCATTCTTCTTTCCTCAATGGGTATTTTCGGTCTTGCCGCATTCATCTATTACAGAGTAAAGCTCCTCTTGCCACTGATGAAAAACAGAACTCACGAGAAGAATTTTCTTATGATAAGCTTCCTCACGATTATCGCGACGGGTATGCTGGATAACTTTATATTCTACATTTATACGATGTTCTACTACGTTATACTCAAATGCGCGACGGTGGTAATAACCGACGGCGATAAATCGGAAGCATCCGAAAGCCACTCTGACCGGCTTAATCAACCATGAAGAAAAGTCAGGGAAGGACGAAGAGTCCTTCCCCTGACTTTTAAAATTTTCGGCACTCATTGTGAGGCTTAAAGCCTTGCCTCAAGGTACTCGCAAACGTCGCCGACGGTCTTAAAGCTGACGGGGCCGTCAAATCTTATACCGAACTCACTCTCAATTTCCATAGCAAAGAGCATTATGGAAAGCGAATCGAGTCCCAGGTCGTCGACGAGCCTCGTGGTTTCGTTTACGTCAGTGACGTCAAGTCCGCCCTCAACCCTTGCGAGAAGTGATTTTAATTTTTCAAGCATAGCGGTTATCCTCTCTTGCAATATTTTTTCGCCTGCTCGGGAAGCTCTTATCCCAAGTATATTTAAATTATAATACAACGGGCGTCCGCTGTCAAGAGATATACGGTACGAAAGTCATGGGCTTATTTTAAAAATCGTTCACTCAATATTCATTGACACAGAGGTGCAGTATGTGCTAAAATACATTTTAGGCGGTACGTGCCGCTGACAAGAGGCTAAGGAAGGATAAAAAATGACTGATTACCAAAACGGCAGCGTCACACCCACAGAGGACGGAAAAATCGAGGGCGCTAAAATAAAGGTGAAATCACGGGCGCTTTTGTGGCTTGAAAACTATTTCTATCATTATAAGTGGCATACGGTGATAGCACTCGTGCTTATTTTGGCGGTAGTGCTGTGCTCGGTACAGATGTGCGCCAAGACAAGCTACGACACCTATATAATGTACGCAGGCGGTACGGATATAAGAATGACCGCCAAGGACGGAGATATATCCGATTTCCAAAAGCTTACCTCAGCATTCAAGCAATATTCAAGCGACTTCGACGGTGACGGTGAGCATAACGTCAGCTTTCTTAATCTCTATATGCCGAGCGAGGACGAGATTCGCGACGTTGAGGAAAACACCGACAGTGAGGTAAATCTCACTCTCGTGTCACAAAACAATGAAACGCTCTGGCAGCATATGTATTACGGCGCGTACCAGATTTGCTTTTTATCCGAGCATCTTTACACGAAATGGACGGAAGAGGTCGAGAGCACTCCTCTTGCGGAAATTTCCCCGTATCTCCCCGAGGGAAGCACCCTTGAGGTAGCAAAGGGCGGCTTTGGCGTATATCTCGCATCGTCCCCTCTTTACGAAAAGGCAGGCTTTAATCTGCTGGGCTCCGACACCGTAATCTGTATTCGCAGAATGAGCCTTATGTCCGAGGCATTCGGCCGCGAGGACAACCTTGAAAACTTCAAGAGAAGCGAAGAGGTGCTGAGGCTTATGCTCAGCGCAAAGTAACAGAGCCACGGCACCGTGCATAAACTACTATCGGGATACTCGGTATCTCAAAGCTACACTCTTGCGTAAGGAAGAAATTATGAAAGTAGTTATTTACCGCCCGCCAAGGCTTATAGGAACGATACTTAAAAAGATTTTCAAGATTTGAATCGCCGCAACTTTATTCAGGTATAAACGAAAAAGAGCGAGGTTCCCAAAAAAACGGGAGCTTCGCTCTTCTTTGTTGCGCTTGATTACGTCAAGATTGAAATATCGAAGAATCTTTTTTATGCCAAAATACGCAAGCCCGAGTTATGATTTTCTTCGCAGCTGCTCAAGATGTATCATAAGCACGCTGACGTCAGCGGGATTTACTCCGCTTATACGCGATGCCTGACCTATGCTGAGAGGTCTTATCTCAGACAGCTTTTCGCGTGCCTCAATACGAAGTCCGCCTATGTCGGCGTAGTCAATATCAGGCGGAATAAGCTTGTTTTCAAGATGCCTCTGCCGCTCTGCCTCCGCCAGCTCTCTTTTAATATAGCCCTCGTATTTTATGCTTATTTCCGCGGTGGTAGCCGCACCGCGCACAAGGGGTACTCTTCCCTTGTCAATGGGCGCGAGCGCCGCATAGGTAAGCTCAGGGCGCTTGATGAGCGCGCCAAGCGTCGTGCCCGTGGATATCGGGGACGAGCCAAGCGAGGAAAGAAGCCCGTTTACCTCGTCACTTGGAGCAAGCACGGTACGGCTCAGTCTTTTTATTTCCCTCTCGATGCTTTCCTTTTTTTCAAGGAACGCCGAATATCTTTCGTCGTCGATAAGACCTACCCTGTGCCCTATCTCGGTAAGACGCATATCCGCGTTATCCTGCCTTAAAATAAGCCTGTACTCGCTCCTTGAGGTCATCATTCTGTAAGGCTCTGCCGTTCCCTTGGTAACGAGGTCGTCTATAAGCGTGCCTATATACGACGACGAGCGCGGAAGAATCATAGGCTCCTCGCCCTTGACCGAAAGCGCGGCGTTTATTCCCGCTACGAGTCCCTGCACCGCAGCCTCCTCATAGCCTGAGGTGCCGTTAAACTGCCCCGCGCCGTAAAGACCCGAAATGCTCTTAAGCTCAAGAGTCGGCAGAAGCTGAGTCGGCTCGATGCTGTCGTACTCGATAGCGTAGGCGTATCGCATTATCTGTGCATTCTCAAAGCCGTCAAGCGAGCGAAGCATCTCATACTGCACGTCGGTCGGCATAGAGGTCGAAAAGCCCTGAATATACAGCTCGTCGGTGTGCGCACCGCACGGCTCAACGAAAAGCTGATGCCTCGGCTTGTCACGGAAGCGGACGAGCTTAGTTTCAATAGACGGACAGTATCTCGGACCCGTGCCCACTATATTGCCCGAATACATTGCCGAGCGCTCAAGGTTGTCAAGTATGATTTTATGAGTTTTCTCATTCGTATAAACGATATGACAGGGGGTGCAGGCACGCTCATAGGGTATATCACCGCTTCTTTGCGAGAAGGGTATAATTTCCCTCTCTCCCTCCTGAAGCTCAAGCGCGTTAAGCCTCACTGAGCGTCTGTGAACTCTTGCGGGCGTTCCCGTCTTAAAGCGCTGGAGTCTGATTCCCTCTCTGACCAGAGCCGCCGAAAGCCCCTTCGCAGCAAGCATACCGTCAGGTCCTGCCGAATACACCCTATCACCTACGAAAATCTCACTTTCAAGAAAGGTGCCTGAGGCGATAATTACCTTTGATACGGAGAATTTTTCGCCAAGCGAGGTTTCTACTCCGCAAACGCGTCGCACGCCCTCTGCCTCTTCGGTTATAATATCAACTATTTCCGCCTGAACGATGCGAAGCATGCTCTGCCTCTCAAGCGCCGTCTTCATATGTCTTTTATACTCGTCGCGGTCAGCCTGAGTACGCTTTGAGTGCACCGCCGCGCCCTTGCCGAGATTAAGCGTGCGCGACTGAAGCGTAACGCAGTCCGCGGCATAGCCCATCTCTCCGCCGAGCGCGTCAAGCTCGAACACGAGGTGTCCCTTCGCACTTCCGCCAACGGAGGGGTTGCAGGGCATATTTCCGATAGCGTCGAGATTCATAGTGAACACGATAGTCGGCACACCCATTCTCGCCGAGGCAAGTGCCGCCTCAATTCCCGCGTGCCCCGCGCCGATTACGGCAACGGGTAAAATATTACCGTTATTTTCCATAAAGAAGTCCTGTCAGAATTTGATACGGGTAACCTCAGTGACAGCACCGCCGTCTACTGTAAAAATCACCCCGTCGGCAAAGCACGCGCCCGTGCTCGGCTTCAGCCTCGTCGGCATACGCGTCCTGAGCTTATATATAACGGTGCCTATATCCATACCGAGGATACCCTCGCTCTCACCGCACATTCCGAGGTCGGTGACGTAGCCCGTACCGCGCGGCAGCACCGTACAGTCAGCAGTCGGCACGTGCGTGTGAGTGCCGAATATTACGTTGATTTTTCCGTCGTAGCTGTGGGCAATAGCGAGCTTTTCTCCCGTCGCCTCTGCGTGTACGTCGAGAATTGATATATCGTACTGCCCCTCGCACGCACGGAGCACCCTGTCAATATAGGGATAGGGCGAATCAAGCACGGGGTCGATGTGTATATTGCCCATCGCGTTTATCACCAGCACTCTGTACGTGCCCGTGTTGATTACGGTATAGCCCCGTCCCGGTGCTCTGTCACCGTAATTCAAGGGTCTTAGCACCGCCTCGTTTTCTTCAAGAAGAGTGTGCGCGGAATAGCCTTGCATCGTGTGATTTCCACCCGTGATAGCATCAGCACCCGACATAAGCAGCACCCCTGCAGCCTCCTTTGAAATTCCGTTGATTACAGAGGCGTTTTCACCGTTTACGACGCAAAAGTCAATGCCGTATTTTTCTCTTATCTGCCACAGCTCCCTGCGAAGATGCTCAATGCCGCCGGGGCTGGTAACGTCACCTATTGCTAAAATTTTCATTATAAGTCCTCTTTCCGTGCACCGCCAAAGCTTCCTTTACTATGAATATCACGCGTGCCTGTGCGGGCGTAGCGCGAGCTCTTACAAAATCGGGGCTGTGCTTGACAATGCCAAAGACAGCCCCTTTTTCTTATTTTGCGAACTCTACGGTCCTGCTCTCGCGAATAACGCTTACCTTGATTTGTCCGGGGTAGTCAAGCGAGTCCTCAATCTTCTTAGCAATATCTCTTGCGAGAATCTTCATCTTGTCGTCGCTGACAACCTCAGGCTTAACCATAATACGAACCTCGCGTCCAGCCTGAATCGCGAAGGTCTTTTCAATTCCCTCGAAGTCACCCGCAACCTCTTCAAGCTTCTGCAGTCTTTTAATATAGTTCTCAACGTCCTCACGGCGAGCGCCGGGACGAGCCGCGCTGATAGCATCAGCCGCCTGAATAATGAAATCAAGCACGCTCTGCGGCTCAACGTCGTTATGATGCGCCTCGATTGCGTGAATAATATCCTTGCTCTCGCGGTACTTCTTTGCAACCT
>CAZDON010000038.1:0-15592 GCA_964507065.1 uncultured Ruminococcus sp.
AAACGGCAGCGTCGAGCTATCCAAGAGCGGTGCTGTGGTAATCTATTCGGCAACGGCACACGCCGATAACGGCTTTACTCTGGAATCGGACGTTCACACCTCATACACGACGCTGAAGAACCTTAACGTTACCGTAACGTCAGCTCACTATCTTCGCGGCGCGGTTGCATATTTGCACGACGTAAGCGCCACCGAGCCTCGTACGGCGCCTCGGCTCACGGTAATAGACTGCGCGATTGACGTAACGCAGGATCCTATCGAGAGGGTTACTGTGTTTGAAACCATCGAGCTTGACGGTACTACCACCTCCGACCCCTACGACAGAATAGATCTTCACGTCACTGTTGACGGCGGCAGCATTATTTCGGGCAAGAATTACGGCGCGTTTGCCCTGATTCCAAGGACAGGGGATATCACCTTCACAAACGAGGTAAGCGGCGAGTACACAACCCTGACTCTGCCCAAGGAGTCGGCAAGACCGAGCGAGGTATTTAACAGCAACGCAGGTAAGTCTGTCTTCACGCTAAGGGCCGACCTGTCGACGGATACCACCGAAACCTATGAAATAGCGCACTTCGACGTGCTTGATATGGGTATTAAGACGAATCTCGTCTTTGCATCCGAGATGCTTATGGCGATTTATATTCCCGAGGACACTACGGGTAATATGACCTCTTTCACGGTTGACGGAATAGAATATCTGAAGAGCGGCTTCGGCTCGCTTAATTACCGTATGATAGGCGGGGTAAAGCACTACGTGGCGCTTGTAAATCTTCCCGCTAAGGAAGCGGCTAGGGATATATCCGTGGGAGCATCGACGCTTATCGACGGGGCGGTGTTTGATATTGACTTCACCGTAAGCCTTATAGGCTACGCAAAGGGAGTTCTTGGTGCGTCGCCCACAACCGAGCAAGCTACGCTCATTCTTGACACGCTTGCGTATATCAAGAGCGCGTACACCTTCTTTAGCTGCGACAACGCCTCCACCGTAGGTGCTGCGATTGACGAGGTGCTGAGTGCGAATGAGTACGAAAGCAGCTTCACAAAGAGCGAGGGCTCTACCACGTCAACGACAGGCTTTGAGAGCACCACTATCGTGCTTGAGGCAAGACCCGTTATAAGGCTTTATATTGCCGACGGGTACGAAAGCAGCATCTTCAGGTTCAAGCAGGGTAATACCGATATCGGTTACGTCACGCATTACGGTGAGGACGGTGGCGTAGACTATATTGACATAGCGCTTCTCGCGTACCGTATGCCAAGCGAGATAACCTACTCGATAGACGGTGTGGAAATGGGAGTATACCATATCAACACCTACTACGAATGGGCAACGGATCAGGGCAACGAGGCTCTTTCGGATATAGCGGCTAAGTTCTACGCATATTGCCAGAGTGCGCTTGAATACAAAAATTCGCTGAGCGGCAGCTGATAGCGAGGAGGACGACCTCATCCACCACAATGGAGACAAGTACCCTCTGTATGCTTGAAAATGACGGCGGGAGTAAACCCCCGCCCTACAAGGCAGGCGTGCTTGGGCGGATAATTCGTAGGGCGGTGCCTTGCGTGCCGCCGCGGATATCAATTAAATCCGTCGGGGACGGAATAAATCCACCTTTGGTGGATGAAGTCGCTACGCGATGAAATCTTGGCTCCGCCAAGGTTAATGGGGCGAGGTACGGAAGAAATTCCGTACCTCGCTTTTACTTTTGCGCTTGACTCTCAGTATGTATTTTTGCCATATTTTTCCGGATAATTAAACAAAACACTATTATCCGAAGAAAAATATGTGATTTCTGATATGACGCTTCATTACGAAAGTCGGTTTTCATCAACATTTTTTACCCATCTTTATTGCAAAAGGCACGCCTTTGTGCTACAATATACTCAGCAAAAATCTGCGAGGTAACACACTATGACGGATTATGAAATTTGTAAGCTTAATCTAAGGCGCACGCTCGTTGCCGACAGCGAGCTTCTTTCCACGGTTGACGAGGCGACGGCAAAAAGGCTGAAAACGCTTGAGGATGAAACCGAGCGTCTGTGGAGCCTTTTCCGTGAGTGCGGAGAGGGTGAGCGCGTAGGCTTCTTCTTAAAGGAGCGCGCGAAGGTGAGCTGGGATATGTCCGAGGAATACAGGACGCTGCGCGCCCTTGCATACGGCTGGGGCACCTTTGGCAACAAATATTATAAGAACGAGGAGCTTCTTTCGGATATTCTCTTTGCGCTTGAGTGGGGCTATAACAACTACTACGGCAAGGCAGAGATGGAGGGCAGAGGCTGGAGAAGCACGAGGGACTTCAACTGGCACGACTGGAAAATCGCCACGCCCCGTCCTCTTATGGATATAATGGTCATAGTCGACGAGCATCTTCCTCTTTACAAAAAGCGCGATTATCTTGAGCTTTTCAACCGTCTTGTACCCGTAACGCGCGATTACGGCGCTAACAAGGTGAATTTCGGCAGACTTATTGCCTGCTCGGGAATACTTTGCGAGGACGACGAGCGCATTAAGGTGGGAATTGAGGGAATTGCCGACACCTTCCTTTATGCAGACGGCGGCGTGAACGACGGTCAGGGCTTCTACCGTGACGGCTCGTACATATTCCACACAAGACACGCTCTCACGGGAATTTACGGTGTTGAGCAGCTTGAAATGGCGATATGCTTTGCGCTCATGCTCACGGGCTCGCGCTTTAAGCTGAGGGCAGAGTGGACGGATATAATCTACGACTGGGTAGAGCGCGCGTTTATTCCCCACACGCGCTACGGAGCGCTTCTTAGCGAGATAGGCGGAAGATACCCTGAGGATTCGGTTATACAGGGCTCGCTTTTCTTGGGCTCGCTTCTCTACCTTTACGAGATGTCGGGTCCCGACAGACGCAATACCGTTGAGGAGTGGTTTTCGGGTCTTATCAAGGAGCATCCTCTCTTCTTTGGCGGCGTATGCCCTGCGCTTGGTGACACGCTTACGCTCTATCAGTATTCGGTATTCAGGAAAATTCTAAGTAGCGGTAAGGTGGGCAAAACGGCAAGGCGCGGTATGCACGTCTTTAACTCTATGGACCGCGCGGTGTACCATAACGACGACTACGTTATGGCGCTTGCTATGTCGTCATCAAGAATTTACAACTACGAGTGCATTAACTCAAGAAATCTTAAGGGCTGGTATCAGGGCGACGGTATGCTTTATCTTTACAACGAACCCTACCAGTACGACTTCTATTATTTCCGCTACGTAGACCACTACCGCATCCCGGGCACGACGGTTGACAACCGTGAGCGTGCCGCGGTCAGCATAGCTCAGGCAAACGAGTATCTTTCCTCGCGCGACTTCGTGGGCTCGCTTGACGCAGAGGGTGCGGGAATATCGGTTATGCAGTATGAATCCTACCGCTCGGACGGAAAGCTTATCTCGGATAGATTCTACAAGCCCACAGGCGAGTACGGCTCGCTCCCGCCGAAGCACGATTCCACGCTTGAGGCAAAGAAGGCATATTTCTTCCTCGACGGCTATGCGGTAATGCTCGGCTGTGACATAAACGCAAGCGACGACGCACCCGTCTATACGGTGCTTGATAACCGGAAGGGCGCGACGGTAATCGAGGGCGGAAAAATCCTCGGCTACGAGCGTGATCGCATCTTTGTAAACGGTGAGGAAATCACTCCCGACGCATCCGACAGACGGTATGCCGATAAGACGGAGTATATCAATATCGGTAAAGAGGGTATCGTGCTTTTTGACGACGCTCCCGTAACGGTAAAGAGAAGCGTCACACCCGTCGACACAAGGACGAAATCCTGTCACGCGGTAGATGCCTACGCCGTACCGGACGGCACGGAGGTTTCCTTTACCGAGGTGCTTTACCACCACGGTGTGAATCCAAAGGGCGGTGCGTACGCCTACGCGCTTCTGCCCGATATAACCCCGGATGACACGAGGAAATTTTATGAAAACCCACCGTTTGAGATTATCAGCAACACAAGCCTTTGTCAGATGATAAAAATCAAGAAAAGCGGTGATATTCTCGCCGTATTCCACGAGGCGTGCGAGTGTAACGGTATCACGGCGAACGCGCCTCTTATGTGCGCCATTCGCGGCGGTAAGACCTACGTCGGCACGAACGCAGGTGCGGAGTATACACCAAACATTACCGTACAGTGATTAGCTTTGTCCTTTGAAGGGGGTAACCGAAACTACTCATCCACCCGGGGCGGTCCCCTGAGTTTGCCCTGCAAACTCTAAGGACACTTGTGTTCCTATTCCCATTACAAAGGAAGGCAAGAGGCCGAGAGTAACTATACGATAATTTATCTGCCGCGGCAGATAAAAAGTACGAAGAAAAATGGGTGATGTTCTTAACGGAAAATTTGAAAAACACGCTAAGTGCGAGCATCGCATTTGACCAGACAAACCCTTTATAGGCTAAGCCCAAACCCCTATAACAAGCAGAAAGAGCAAACACGCAAGACGAAAAATCTTGTGTGCCTGCTCTTTTTCTGTTCGTTTTATTTTATAGTTATGAGGTTCGCTTTCGCTCACCGTTATGAGCTTGAGTAGCAAGCGTTATGATATGATTTCCCATCTAAGCTATAACTTGGGCGTTGCCCAATCATAACTATGCGAAGCATATCATAACTCATAACTTTCCCGATAGGGCAATCATAGTTTTAGCGTGTTCTCCGTTAAGGATAACACGCTAATCTTCGTCCTTTTTTAAATTCTATCCTTTTTCGTAATAGTATTTTTTTACACCTTAAGAGAATATTTCTCACTGTACTCGGCAAAGCGGGCGTCAAACTCAGGGTTTCCGCTCTTTACCTTTGCAAGGTACTTGTGCATATCAAGCGCGTCGTACTTTGAAATTTCAAATACACAGCACGCGATATTTGAGCAGTGGTCGGACACTCTCTCAAAATTGTTGAGAAGGTCCGAAAGCACGAAGCCGTGCTCTATCGTACATTCGCTCTTCTGGAGTCTTATGACGTGGTTTACCTTAATCTCGTCACGAAGCTTATCGACAACCTCCTCAAGAGGCTCTACCTCAAGAACGGCTTCAACCTTGTTTTCGATAAATCCGCGCATGGTTATATCGGCGATGTCTGAAATCGCTCTTCTCATTACTTGAAGCTCTCTTTGAGCCTCAGATGAAAAGCTGAGCTTTTTATCACGCATTTCCTCAGCACTCTCAACGACGTTAACCGCGTGGTCGGATATACGCTCAAGGTCGCCTATGATATGAAGAAGCTTGGTTATCTGCATAGAATCGCGCTCGCTCATGTCGTGGCTGGAAAGCTTTACGAGATAGCTTCCGAGCGAATCCTCATAGGTATCAACCCTGCCCTCGATATCACGGATAGCATCCGCAAGCTTTGCATCGTACGAATCAAAGAGGGTAAGCGACTTGTTTATCGCGTCAAACGAAAGCTCTGCCATCTGGTAGGCAACCTTAGTAGCACTCTCTGCCGCAACGGAGGGGGTTTCGAAAAGACGCTCATCAAGCATGCTCGTGGTTTCCTCCTCGTCGTCCTTTGACTTCACAACGAGTGTCGCAAGCTTTGCAAGCTGACGGTAGAAGGGGAACAGAAGCGCCACAGCAAGGAGCTTGAATATAGTATGAACGGCAGCAATGCCCCACATATCTATATAGGTTTCAACAAACGGGAACTGGAATATCGCGTCCGCTATAAGGAACAGTGACAGCCAGAACGCAACGCCGATTATATTGAAGAAAAGGTGAGCCACGGCAGTACGCTTTCCGTTCTTGTTAGCGCTGATAGCCGAAAGCATAGCGGTAATACACGTACCGATATTCTGTCCGAGTATAATCGGTATAGCCATTCCGTAGGTGATAGCCCCCGTCATGGAAAGCGACTGAAGAATACCGATAGATGCGCTTGAGGACTGTACTATCGCGGTAAGTATCATACCGACGAGCACGCCGAGCAGAGGATTGTTAAACGCGGTGAGAATGTTCTGGAAATCGGGATTGGTCTTAAGACCGCCTACCGCGTCAGACATCATACTCATACCAACCATAAGTATTGAAAAACCGATAAGAATGTGACCGATATCCTTTTTCTTTCCTCTCTTTGCAAAAAGGATAAGCCCAACGCCTATAACCGCAAGAATGGGCATCCACGAATCAGGCTTGAATATTTCAATCCAGCCAATGCTTGCCGCTGCGTCACCGCCGATACCAGAGAGGGCGGTGATCCACGCGGTAACCGCCGTTCCGACGTTAGCGCCCATAATAACGCCTATCGCCTGAAGAAGCGTCATAGTGCCTGAGTTTACAAAGCCTACCACCATAACCGTAGTGGCGCTCGACGACTGGATAATCGCGGTAACGCCAAGACCGAGAAGAAATCCCTTTGCGGGATTTGAGGTCATTTTTCCGAGAATGGTCTTAAGACTTGAGCCGGCGCTCTTTTTAAGAGCCTCACCCATCGCATCCATTCCGAAAAGGAACAGCGCAAGACCGCAAAGCAATGATAAAAAGTCCATAAAATTTCCCTTTTTCCTTTGTTTTTATATTAAATATTTAGCAATCCTTTTAACTAGCCCTCAAAGGCCAAGAAAACCTCTCGATATGCCAAAAAGCGACGGGGTGGGAGTTTCGCCGTCAAGCGCGCCGGACGCCTCAAGCTCTTTCATAATTTCCTCAAACATCTCCGCAATAGGTCCGTAGGCGAGGAATATGATAAGCCCACCGAAGCATACGCCGAATATTCCGACGATAAGACCCGCTATCGACATTCCGTCAAAATAACCGAGCACCTTTCGCGATACTATCGAAAAAACGATAGCAAGCGTACCGAGAATAAGTCCCGACCAACCGAGGCAGCAGCATATTACCGAAAGGATGCCCAGCACCATTGACGCTACCGAAAATCCAACGGTCTTTGGCTTGGTTGCGTCAAATATTTCGTCGTATCTCTCTCGCACCTCGCTCGTTGGCTCGTAAAAGCTGCTTCCAGAAAAGGCATCGGCCGTCATCGGGGATTTATCCGCTGCACTCTCGTTATCCTCTCCCTCATCAGTCTTTTGGGATACCTCGGGTGTTATTTTTTCGCTGTCAGCATCCTCACCCGTCTTATCCTCAAAGTAATCAAAATCACTCACAGTGCGTAACCTCCTCAAAGTAATAAAGAAACAAAGTCCTGTCTTCGTCCGCATAATCTTCTATTTTATATTATATATAAAACACGCGCCTTTGTCAATGCAGTTTTTTCAACAAATATTTTCTCGCGTTTTGCGTGTGCTTTCTTGCAATTACACAAAATATATTATATAATTGTATAAAAGGGAAAAAGGGGGGATTTCCGTGCGCAGCGAAAGAGGATATAACCGAATACTCGTTGCTTCCGTATATATCGTTTGCCACGCGGCACTCGTAACGCTTGCTGTGATTTTTAAGGAGCTTCTTCTTAACGGACCTATGTCGGCAGAGTGCGCATTCTATTCTCTTTTTTCGCTTTACTGCCCGGGGTGCGGCGGAACACGCTCGCTTGGCGCTTTACTTGAATTTAATCTCATAAAATCCTTTATTCTCTATCCGCCGATACTTATCACCGTAGGCTTTATAATCTACCTAGACGTACTGGGTATTATATCCCTCGCGCGCCGAAGCTATGACCCTATTTTCTCATTCAAGGGCAGATACACCGTGATAATCCCGTTATCTATTATGCTATTTTTCGTTATAAGAAACGTTCTTCTTTTTTTGGGAATTGATTTGGTAGAGATTTCAAATAGCTTCTAAATTATACCACTATTTCAAAACAATTATTTACATATAAGCCTTCGTTTTTGGTTAAAATCAATTTGTATTAACCGAAACGGGGGTTGTTTTTTTGGAAAGCTCTAAGATATATAAAGAAAGAATAAAAAGGCACACACCAAAAACCTCGCTCACAAGGACGCTTCCTCCTGCGTTTCTTTTTGGCGGCGCGCTTTGCCTTATGGGGGAGATAGCAGCAAACGCTCTGATAAGAGCTGAGGTGGAGCGGAGCGAGGCTTACCTTTGGGTGACTGTCGGGGTTATATTTCTCTCTTCCCTCGTCACCTCTCTCGGACTTTTTGACAAGGTTGCAAAGCACGCGGGAGCAGGGCTTTCCGTACCGGTATCTGGCTTTGCGAATTCGGTGACCTCATCCGCACTTGATTCAAGAAACGAAGGACTTGTGCTTGGACTTGGCGCAGGTATATTCACCGTGGCAGGACCCGTTATACTCTACGCTACGGTTTTCAGCACTGCCTACGGTATTATTTACTTCATTCTGAAGATGCTCGGGGTGGTGTGATGAGAGAGCCCGTTTATCTTAAAAATCCCGTATATATAAAAGAAACGGCAGCGGTAGGCGGCAAGCTTGAGGAAAAGACCTCGCTTTTTTCAAAATTTGATCTCACCGATACGACCGACCGATTTTCAATGCCAAGCTTTGAGCGTGCTGAGGGGGAAATGGCAAGACTTTCTCTTAATATTGCACTAAAAAAGCTGGGTGTATCAAACGACGCACTCTCGCTTATCGTTTCGGGTGATCTGCAAAATCAATGCGTGGCGTCCTCGGGCGGTCTTTTTTCCTTTGGTGCAGGTTATATAGGTCTGTACGGCGCCTGCTCTACGCTTACGGAGGGAATGATAGTAGCCTCATCACTGCTTTCGTGCGGTGCGGGAAATCTCGCGGCGGTGGTAACCTCATCTCATAACTGTACGGCGGAAAGACAGTTCCGCGCACCTATTGAATACGGTGGGCAAAGACCGCCCTCATCACAGTGGACGGCAACCGCAAGCGCTGCGTTTCTTCTGAGCCCGTCCGGCGGCGAGGTTATGATTACGGCTATGATGCCAGGGAAAATCATAGACGGCTACACCAAGGATAAAACGAATATGGGCGGTGCTATGGCGCTTTCGGCGTTTGATACTCTCAACACCTTTTTCAAATACGAATCCCCTCTTGATTACGACCTTATTCTTACGGGTGACCTCGGCAAAATAGGCTCATCTCTTCTTCACGAGCTTGTAGAGGAAAATTTAGCAAAGTATTCGGATAAAATAAACTCGGTACACAAGGACGCAGGTATGCTTCTTTATCAGGGACTTCCCGACATGCACTCGGGGGCGTCGGGCTGCGGCTGCTCTGCGGCGGTTTTCTCTCTTGATATTTTGCCAAGATTAAAATCGGGAAGTATAAGGAAAATGCTTCTTATGTCAACGGGTGCTCTTATGAGTGCGGGAAGTGTTAATCAGGGTGAGCATATTTGCGGAATAACCCCTCTTGTGAAAATCGAGATTAACAAATAATAAGCCGCATATTGTAAATGTAAGTTTAAAATATAGAGAAATTGAGTGTGTTTTTATGAACTATTTATTTTCTTTTTTAATAGGCGGAGCAATATGTGCTATGTGCCAGATTTTAATCGATCTCACCGCTCTCACTCCAGCGAGGATTCTCGTGCTTTGCGTATGCATAGGAGTAGCTTCGTATGCCGTCGGTATATACGAGCCGTTGTTTAATGAGGTGGGCTGCGGAGTTTCCCTACCTCTCATTGGCTACGGTGCCTCGGTCGCAAAGGGTGTTCGCGAGGCGGTTGACTCATCTGGAATTATAGGAATACTCAAGGGCCCGTTTACAGCTGGAAGCGTCGGCTGTACCTCAGCACTTCTTTTCGCTTTTATTTTCTCTCTTTTATTCAAATCAAAATCAAAGGTAAAGTAGGGGTCTTTCGGGTATTAGAGGTCAGGCATTAGGCACAAGATTTGTACGCTGTGCTTAATGCCTGTTTTTTTCACAAAAGCGCTTGCTTTTTAAATATTTATGTGATATAATAATGTTAAGTATTGTTTATATCGCGCGTATGCAGCTACGCACACGCGAAAGGAAGGATTTTAGAAATGGACGATTTACAAAGCATCGTAGACGCGATGCTCCCGCTGCTTGACAAAAAACTGAATATTCCAAAATCCTCTTTTAATCTTTGGTTCGGCAATTTCGGTCTTGTCACTCTTAATGAAGAAAGAGCTGTTTTTTCTACTATTAACAATTTAAGAAAGGGTATTATCGAAAAAAAATATCTTCTTGAAATAAGAGAATCGCTCGCTGAGGTAATAGGCTTTGAGGTTGAGGTTGAGATTTGCGTCGTAAAGGATGACAGCCTTAAGTATGACGACGACTCGGTTGAAGAAAGAAAGCCGACTCCTGAGGAAGAGGAGGAAAACCGCAAGAGAGAGGAAACCATCAAGAAGATGCTTTCCGAGTCCCAGGACGATTCAAGGTCAAAGCTTGATGATTACACCTTCTCGAATTTCATTGAGGGCGCATCCAACAAATTTGCCAAAAAGGCGTGTGAGGCAGTAGCAAACACCTTCCCTGCCGACGATTATAATCCTCTTTTTATATACGGTAACTCAGGACTTGGAAAAACTCACCTTCTTTGCGCTATCATAAACCATATGAAGGAAAAGTTCCCGAATCTCAATATCGTTTATAAAACCTGTGAGGAATTTCTTAACGAAATGGTTTCTCATCTCGGTACTAACGCTATGGATGAGTTTAAGGAAAAATACAGGTCTGCCGACGTTCTTCTTATAGACGACGTGCAGTTTCTTGGTGGAAAGGTGCAGACTCAGGAGGAGTTTTTCCACACCTTCAATTTCCTTTATGAATCAAACAAGCATATAATTCTTTCGTCTGACCGTCCGCCTCACGAGATAAAGCCTCTTGAGGACAGAATAAGGTCAAGATTCGAGGGTGGACTTCTTGCAGACATACAGCCCCCGTCCGCAGAGCTGAGATTCGCTATAATAAAGAGAAAATCCGAAAACCTTGGCTTCACCATTCCCACGGACCTTATAGAATACATAAGCGAGCGTCTTCACGAGAATATAAGACAGATAGAGGGCGTCGTAAAGAAGATGCATATGTTTATAAAGCTTCAGAATCTTCCTGTAAATAAGGAGCTTGTAGACAGATGTATAACGGCGGTTGATCCGGGTAATATTCCCGTTGATATTCTTATAAACAGAATTATAAAGCAGGTCAGTGAGTATTACAGCGTTTCGGTTGATTCTCTAAAATCAAAGAAAAAGACGGCTAACGTTGCTCACGCAAGACATATTGCGGTCTATATTATCAAAAAACTCACCGAAAAATCCTATCAGGATATAGGTGACATCTTCAACAGAGATCATTCGACTATAATGTCGTCGTGCACGAAGATAGATACCGAAATCCGCACGAAGAAAAATATAGATAAGGATATTAAGGCTATCATAAATCTCGTCAAGGGACTTTAGTTTTCCACCAAAGCTTGTGGATAAGCCGTTTATAACCTGTTAAGAACCTACCGAGCAGTCGGTTGAAAAGCTCTTGGATTTTTGTTGAAATGATAAAGAAAATTTCATCATATTGGTTTGTTGAAAAATTGTGAAGAAAAAAAGGCTTTTATAACGCATAAATTTTAACCTTTTCTACTTTTCCACAGCCTTTATTGCTAATACTCCTAAATCCATATGGTATATAAGCTAAAGGATGCCCTTCGGGCAAGAGCGCCGACAGATGAAATTTGCTTTTTTATCGCCTAGGAAATCTCAGATTGAATTACTTTTGAAATAAAACTATAAAGGAAATAAAAAAATGAAATTTACTGTTTTAAAATCAGTTCTTCTTGAAAATCTCACTCCCGCCATGGGAAGCGTTTCCAATAAAAATACGATAACCTCAATTGAGGGTGTTCTTCTCGAAACTCTCGACGACGGAAGAGTAAGGCTATCAACCTACGATATGAACAAGGGTGTAAGAAGCATCTTTACACCAAGTGAGATTGAAAGAGACGGAAAGTTTATTATAAACGCAGGCCGCTTTTACCAGACTGTAAGAGTAATGCCTGAGGATGAAATCACCATTGAGGTAAACGATAACCTTAACTGCACTATTTCCTCAGGACGCGCAAGCTTTTCTATGTTTGCTATGAGGGGTGAGGAATTCCCCGCTCTTCCCGAGCTCGTTTCCGACCGTGGCTTTGAGGTGAGTGCTGATACTGTAAAGAAGATGGTTTCCAAGGTTTCACATTCGATAGCGGAGCTTGATAACCGTCCTATGCTGAGAGGAGCGTTCTTCAATATCAAGGATGAAGCTATCGAGGTTGTTTCCTGCGACGGCTATACTCTTTCTATATGTGAAATGGGCTGTGAATTGAATTACATAGGAACCGGCACTAATACCTCGTTTATAATTCCCGGTCACGCTCTTTCCGAGATGGTAAAGATTATAGGTGACGGTGAGGATAAGGTTCAGTTCTATCTTACCAGAAAGCACGCTATCGTAAGAAAAGAAGATACCGTATTCTTTACAAGAACCATTGACTCTGAATTTATTGATTACAAGAGAATGCTTCCTAAGGATAACGATATTTTCGTTACGGTTGACAGAGAAAGACTTCTTTCGGGTCTTGAGAGGGCAAATATTATAGCTGAGGAGAAGATTCAGGGCAGCGGTAAGAGCTACGTAAAGCTTATTACCAACGGTAGCACGCTCGTGCTCAGCTCCACCTCTGTAAACGGTAAGGTTGTTGATGAGATGGAATGCATCAAAACCGGCGGAGATATAGAGATAGGCTTTAATTGCCGTTATCTTATAAACAGCATAAAGGCCGCTGAGGGTGAGAAGATATCTATCACGATGAAGGGTCCGCTTAACGCAATTACCGTGGAGTGTGCTGATAAGGGTGAGGACTTCAAGTATTTCTATATGATTCTTCCCTTGAGAATGAACGAGAATAGATGATATTAAAAAGCTTTAAGGCTAAAGGCTTCAGGAACATAGACGATTGCCGCATTGAATTTTCACCCGGCGTCAACGTGCTTCTTGGAGAAAACGCGCAGGGTAAAACCAACGCGATAGAGGGGATCTATCTTTTCGCAAGAGGAAAATCCTTCAGAAAAAGTGATGAGAGGGATTTAATAAAATTTGGCGAAGAGGGATTTCGTACGGAAATTGAATATATAGACAAGAGTGGCGAAAATACTCTTGAATATTCGGTATTCGGCAAGGAGCGCAGAAGAAAAAGAAACGGCTATAAGCTAAAGGGCGCATCCGAGCTTATCGGCAACTTCAGGGCTGTACTTTTCGTGCCTGACGATTTAAACCTCGTAAAGGGCGGCCCCGATGACAGACGCGAATTTTTAAACGTATCTATAAGTCAGTATTATCCGTCGTATATAGGCTATTACAGAAGCTTCAAGCACTCTCTTGAAAACCGAAACGCGATTTTAAAGGCGGCAAGCAAAGGGCTTTATTTTGACGAAAAGGAGCTTAATTCCTGGTCCGAGGTTTTGTCAGCGTATGCCTCATACGTCTATTTAATGAGAATTGAGTATTTAAAAAAGCTTGAGCTTTATGCAAAAGAAGAGCTTTATAAGATTTCGGGCGGTGCAGAGGAGCTTACTCTTACCTATAAATCCTCCATCGAAGAGAGTTTTGTAAGAGATGAGATAAAGAAAAGATACCTTGATATTTTTTCTTCTAACACAGAGAGGGAAATTGCGGCAGGTGTTACTCTTTACGGACCTCAGAGAGATGATATTGTAATAAAAATAAACGGCTGTGAGGCAAAGGGTTTTGCATCGCAGGGACAGCAGCGCTCAACCGTACTTGCTATAAAGCTTGGTGAGGGTGAGGTAGGATATGAAATATCGGGTGAATATCCCGTATATCTTCTTGACGACGTGCTGAGTGAGCTTGACGCTGAAAGACAAAGATTTATTTTATCAAAAAGAGAAAACAGACAGATCATAATAAGCGGCTGCGATATGAATGCAAGATGCTTTCAGCCTGATAAAATAATTGAAGTAAAGAGAGGATTTTTCTCTTGATGTATCTTCATATAGGAAACGGTGCTTCGGTCAGGAGTCGTGATGTTATAGGTATATTCGACCTTGATACGGCAACCGTACAGAAGCAAACCAAGTCTTTTATATCAAAAATGGAAAAATCAGGAAGAGTCGTATACGAAGATGACGACCTTCCGAGGTCCTTCGTTCTGACAGAGGAGGGTGGCGGCTTTAAGATAAGGCTATCAAGAATATCCTCGGTAGGACTTAAGAAAAGAATAGAAGAAAACGTTGAAGAGGTATAAAGCCTCGTAAAAGAATTTAAAAACAGTAAAAGGTAAAAAATCCGTCAATAATGAAAGGATAGGTCGTAAAAATGGAAGAAAACGGAAAGATAGAGATGGAAAAAGAAGTCCATAGCTATGACGACAGCCAGATTCAGGTTCTTGAGGGACTTGAGGCTGTAAGAAAAAGACCCGGTATGTATATAGGTACAACCTCGTCAAGGGGACTTCACCACCTCGTATATGAGATTGTTGATAACTCTATCGACGAGGCGCTTGCTGGACATTGCTCGGCAATAAAGGTCACTATACACGAGGATAACAGTGTATCGGTTCAGGATGACGGACGAGGAATACCCTCAGGTATGAATGAAAAGCTTGGTCTTCCGACTCTTGAGGTTGTATATACTGTGCTTCACGCGGGCGGTAAGTTCGGCGGTGAGGGATATAAAATCGCAGGCGGTCTGCACGGAGTAGGTGCGTCGGTAGTTAATGCTCTCTCCGAGTGGGTAGAGGTAGAAAACTGTCGCGATGGACAAAGATATACCGAGAGATTTGAAAGAGGTGCTGTTGCCCGTCCCTTTAAGTGTGAGGGTGATTCAGCAGGAAAGCACGGTCTTTACGTAAGATTCAAGCCCGACGCCACTATTTTTGAGGAAACCGTATTTGATTTTGAGGTTCTTCTTACGAGAATGAGAGAGCAGTCCTTCTTAAATGCGGGAGTCAGGATTATTCTCAAGGACGAGAGAGAGGGAATGGAGCGCGAGGAGGACCTTTGCTACGAGGGCGGTATCATTTCCTTCGTTGAGTATCTTAATAACGAAAAGCGCGGAACTCCCATTCACCCACAGGTAATTTATATGAAGGGTGAGAAGGGTGACTCTATTGCAGAGGTTGCACTTCAGTATAACGACAGCTACAACGAAACTATAATATCCTTTGCTAACAATATGGCAACTATCGAGGGCGGTACTCACGAAACGGGCTTCAAATCCGCTCTTACCAAGGCTATAAACGATTACGCAAGAAAGATAAAGGCTATAAAACCTGACGATAAGGGTCTTTCCGGAGATGACGTAAGAGAGGGTATCGTTGCTATTATATCGGTAAAGCTTACCGACGCACAGTTTGAATCTCAGACTAAAGCAAAGCTCGGTAACAGTGAGATGAGAACTCTCGTTGATAATATCGTAAGCAAAAAGCTTGAGGAATTTTTTGAGGAAAATCCCGCAACAGGTAAGATTATTATAGAAAAGGCAATGGCGGCAAACCGCGCAAGAGAGGCGGCAAGAAAGGCAAGAGAGTCTATAAGAAGAAAGAACGCTCTTGAGGTATCCACTCTTCCCGGAAAGCTTGCTGACTGTAACGAAAGAGATGCAAGGCTCACCGAGGTATATCTCGTAGAGGGAGATTCGGCAGGCGGCTCTGCAAAGGGATGCCGGGATTCAAGATTTCAGGCTATACTTCCCCTTC
>CAZDON010000039.1:0-15293 GCA_964507065.1 uncultured Ruminococcus sp.
CGGGTGTTTGCGCGGTGAGATTCGCCCATCTTGAATCCGAGGTCTTCTATTATCTTAGAAAGAACACGCAGGGCGACGTAATTGCTCTACCGAGGAACAGATTTCCAACCTTAAGCTTGGTGACAGGATTACAATTTCATAATACGGTGCTAATAACCGCAAAAGTTTTGGGCTATCTCAAACGTTTGAGATAGCCCGTTTCATATATTTGTTTACATATAAGGGGTTTTACGCGTTATCAGGAGTTCGCGGAATTAGTTACGTTTGCGAGGTCGAGCATAAGCTTACTTGCGTAGTTATAGTAGACCGACTCTCTGTAAAATTCCTCGCCGTAGTACTGTAAAATCTGCGTCTCGTACTCACGAAGAGCCGCAAGATACTCCTCCTCGGTAGCGTAGTCGTAGGGTGTTTTACCGTAATACTCGAAGTCCCTGCGAAGCTCATCTTCGTAGATTTCCAGGTACTTTGCTTCGTCGGGCACCATATTCTCCATACGGAGAATTGAATAGAAGATAAGCTTTTCCGCTATTTCATTCTTCACCTGGTCGGTAAGCACCGCCTGCCAGTCACCGCTTTCGCCGTCATCCGAGAGTCCGTAGTAGACTCGTATATAGGCGTCAACGCTCTTATAAGTGGTGGTGTAGTTCTGCGCGTAGTCAAGCTGGAACTGATAGTAGTAGTCGTTGAACACGCGCTGAAGCTCACGCTTCGGATACTCCTTGATTTCAACGACCTCTCTGAGATGCTCCCACATAGCGTCCTCTGCCGCGTAGCGTATATCCGTTTCTCTATCGGAAACAAGCGACGCTTTTTTATACGAGCGATACTTCTCTACGATTCCCTCGCCCTCATACTCGGCAAGTCTTTCCGCCGTAAGCCCAAGCTTCTCGGTAACGAAGCTCTCGTCAAGGGTCGCTGACTCGTAATGAACGGCATAGGCAATATAGACGTCGAAATAGACCTGCTTGTTACGAAGGCTTTCCTCACTGTAATCGTGAGGGAAGGTTGCCGTCAGGGTAATGGGATTTTCCTCACAGCGCGTTACGTACTCAATTTTTCCGTAGGTAAAGGTCACGCGCTCGCCCGTCTTGATTCTCGTCAGTGTAATAGGCTCGGTATCACTTATACCGATAGTCATATCCATTATATAATCGCGTATTCCCACACCCCATATATCCTCGATATTAGGGTCGCGAAGGTCGATTCTTATTATTTCCGATACGATATCGGGCTCGGTGTCAACGACGTAGGTTGCGTCAAGATAAACGACGTCACCGTCAAGCACCTTTCCGCCCTGGTCGGCGGTTCTCTTTTCAAATTTACTGTACTGATTCGGTACCTTGCCAAGAAGTCCAAGCTCAAAGCCCGTGACAAACTGTCCGCTGCCTATAATAAGCTCGGCATCGTACGAGTCACCGAAGTTGCTCGACGAGTCTATCTCAACCTGATATCCGTTCTCGTCAACCGTGTAGCCGCGGTATCTTATATAAACCTTATCTCCCGCTCTTACAGGCTCGCTTCTTATATAGTCGCCCTCGAAGCGAAGCGCGCCCTTCTTCGACGCGAGGTCCTGAAGAATAGCATTCTCAACCTCAAGGTCGGTGACGTCGGGAATATTTACCTTTATATCGTAGTCGGTGTAATCGCTCTTATCTATTTTGACGTATTTAGTCAGGTCGTCGTTAAGATAATCAAGTCTTTCCGACCCGTCCTCACAGCCCGAAAGCACGAGGGCGCACCCGATGGCAATTGCAATAAGAAGCACTGCCGAAATAATTTTCTTCATTCTCTTTTTCCTTTCGCACTAAAAAGATTTTGCACCCCCGAAGCAAATTTGCCCCGTAAGGGAACTTATTCACCGTCTGCAAACGAGTCGGCAAACTCGCACGCTAGGCGGTCGCATCTTTCGTTGTACTCGTGCCCGTTGTGCCCCTTTACCCATATAAGCTCAACCTTGTGCGTGCGCGTAAGCTGAAGCAGTATGTGCCAAAGGTCGGGGTTTTTCACCTTAGCAAAATCCTTCTTTTCCCAGCCGTAAATCCAGCCCTCGTTATACGCGTCGACAAGATATTTGGAATCCGAATATAGCGTAACGATGCACGGCTCCTTTAATGCGCGAAGCCCCTCGATTGCCGCCATAAGCTCCATTCTGTTGTTGGTAGTTTCGCGCTCACCGCCCGACATTACCTTCTCAAATTTTCCGTATACCAGAATCGCGCCCCAGCCGCCGCGCCCGGGATTCCCTCGGCACGCACCGTCGGTATATAGCTGCACCTCTTTCATAAAAATCTTTTCCTTAAATTGTGATAAAGCGGGATTTATAGTAAAAGCGGGGCGGTCGCTAATTTGCAACAGCCCCGCTTTCGCTGCATCAAATACCTTATTAAATTAGGTGTTTAAAACAGTCGGCATTTAATTAGTCTTGAGAGTGTAGGTGAGCTTCTTGTAGTCGAATGCGCCCGTTTCCTCATTCTCATCATACTCAAGGATAGAGTTCATAAGCTTATCGAACTGAATAGCAACCTCAACGTTTTCCTCACCGTTGTAGAACTCGTAGTAGGAGTAGTTCTTGGTAGTATCCTCCTTAGCAGCCTTGATATCGTCCTTGGTTACGGTAAGGTCGTACTCAGCGGCAACGGTGTAAATTACAACGATAGGAAGAACGTAGTCCTTCGCGTCTGCCCATACCTCGTGCTTAGCATCGGTGTAGGAATCAGCACCCATCTTGTCTGCAAGGAAGGAACGGAACTGCCCGTCGTAGTGGCTGTAATTAGACTCACTGGTTTCGGAATTGTAGGTACCCTCGTAGAAGGTGTACTCGTACTGGTCAATCATTCTGTCGTACGCGCTCTGAATGGCGTCCTTGGGAAGATTGTCAGCCGTTGCGGAAGAAAGCTCCTGCATCTTGTCCCATACGGCAGCAGCAAGGTTCATCTTGATGCTGTCGTTGTACTCCTCAAGAAGAGTTTTGTAAATATCGTCCTTGTACTCTGAAACAACCTTATCCTCGCCTATTGCGGTAATAAGCTCCGCAACCTTCGCGTCAAAGTCAGCCTCAGCCTTGTTCTTAGCCTCTTCCTTCTCGTTAAGAGTGGGAATAGCGCCCTTGATGTTCTTGTCCGCGTTTCCGTTAAGAGCGTCCTTAGCAGCGTCAATGCTCTGCTGCTCTGCCTCGGTGGGAGTTTCACCCTTTACAGCCGACTCAGCCTCAGCAAGGTCGTCCTCAGCGGTTTCCTTAGCCTCAAGAGCCTCCTCGTATTCGGTAGTAGCGGTCTCGAGCGCTGCTCTCAGCTCGTCAACAGCCTTTGCAAGCTCTGCATTTGCTTCAATAGAGGGAATTGCGTACTCGGTCTTAGCCTCGCCGTCCTCATCGGTGGTTTCGGTGGTAAGAGCGGTAAGAAGAGACTTGATAATAGAGGTTGCGTTAAGCTCCTCAACCTCAAGGAAGTAAACGGGATATACGTGATAGGTAAGCTCTACGTCCTTAAGCTCGTGAGAGGTACCCTTTGCATCGGTTGCAGTCTTGCTCTCGGTATAGGTTACGTCCTTGATAAGGGTTTCAACACCCGTTTCAACGGTGTAGTTTACCTTAGCGGAGGTGTACTTCTTGCCACCCTCTTCGAAGTCCTGGCTACTCGCAATAGTAGAGTCGACAAGCTTGGTTGCAACGGGGTGACTTGCGTCGCCGAGAGTAACGAGCTCGTTATCATAGGTGAGCTTCTGTACCTTCTCGGTACCCTCAACGGTTTCAGTGTACTCAACGGTGTAGCTGATAGATGCAAGCTTGCCCGTAGCAGCAGTGCCCGAGGTCACGGTGGTGTAAGCGATATCCTTAAGATTTACGCCCGAAAACGCATTCTCAACGAGCTTTGCAAGGCCCTCGGTATCGGCAAGGCCAAGCTGAACGCTCGATGCGGACGACTCCTTCATATTGGTGGTGAAGAGAGTAACGTCGGTGCCGCCTACGTTTGCGGTTACGTAGTAGCAGTAGTAAAGCTTATCGTTGCCTGCAACGACTCCGTCTGTAATCTTCGCGTCGGTATCAACCTTTGCAACGAGAAGCTCCTGAATGTGGTCAATAACCTTCTGCGCTCTGGTAGCCTCATCGGTCGTGAAATCGGCATCCTCAATAACCAGCTCCGCAAGCGCCGCCTCAAACGCAGCCTTATCAAAGCTTCCGTACTGCGTCATATCGTCCTTGCGATAGCTGTATCCGCAGCTTACGAGCGCAAGAGCAAGCATAACGACGACGAGAATCAATGCTGTAATTCTTCTTTTCATCTTTCTTTTCTCTTTCTTGGTTATAATATTTATCTTTTTATTCGCATAGCAACGACTATTGTAGCATATTTTTTTCAAAAAAGCAATATTTTTTGAAAAAATATTAAATACAAGTGTTTTTTCAGAAAATCCCCGTACCCGTGTCGTGAAATCGGCGCTGTTTCGTCAAAAAACAACGACCGCGGTTCTCGGGGATTCTCTGCATTTTATTTTGCATTCTCGGGATAGCTCATTTCGTTATCCACGTTCTCACCCGCAAGAATCTGCATATAGCAGTTTACGATTTTCTTAAACGCGTAGGTCGAAATATAGAAATCCGAAACCGACTCAAGAGTCGCACCCGTAGTTCTGTCCTCACGGAATATGCGTACCATAATCCGTCTGTCGGAAGCCCTGTAAAACTCGTACGCATAGTCGTATGACGAGGTTGCCTTATATATTCCCGCCTTGCGCTTTTCTGCGTGTGAGGTTTCGTCCTCTCCGTACGCCTCACCGAGGGTTACGGTCATCTTCATAAGAAGCTTGCCGTCAGCAAGCGCTGCAGTCTGCTCCTCCTCCGTAAGATTGTCTACGTACTGCGTGTAGAATATGGTTTCAAGCATTTCCTTGAAGTTCGAGGTTGCAAGCGTATCAAGCTCGATATACTTGGAGTCGTAGAACGGGAACAGTGCTCCGCCGTAATCAACGCCGTCTATCTTCAGCGTCGTCAGGAGCGAATCGTAATATTTCAGGAATTTGCTGTCGCTGCACTCACCCGTGGGTGAAACGTAGAGGAAAATTCCGTCGTATGCCGAGGCGTACTGAAGCTGCTCCTCGGTAAGGTCGCTCTTTTCCACTATCTTACCGCCGTACGCGTAGAGCGCCTGGTGGGTAAGCTCGTTAGAGTAGCTTCCGTAAATGTCCTCCATAAAGAAATCAAAGCTTACATTCTTTATATTCGATACGTTGGTAAGAAGCAGGCTCTTTCTCGCGTAAAACTCAACGAAGCCGTAGTCAAGGAACACGAAATCATCACCGTCAACCTTGGCAATAATATCGTAAAGCTCCGACGCAATATATCTCGTTCCGTCAATGTTCTCTTCACTCACGTAAAGAGTGAAGCCGAGAGTGGAGTAAAAATCGTAATCGTCAAGCGTGTCAAGGTAATTGTTGACCGAGCCGTGCTTGTTCTCATCGTACTCAACGCCCGTGATGCCTCTGGGCATTTCAAAATAAATCGTATGCGCGTAAAGCCCGTACTTTTCAAGCTTATCGGGGGTAATTCCTATATCAACCGTTTCAAGACCGATAAGTCCCATCGACGTTGTGGTTGACGAGGACGAGCCGCCCAGAATCTCCGCAACGAGTCCGCATACCGTAGAATTAAGCGCGTAGATGCTATGCTTGTTTTCGAGAGTGTTCTTGTAAAGCGAGTCACCGTAGAAGGGGTCCCTCTCAGACGCCTGCTCAAACTCAAAGGACACGACAGGCTCGGATTTTACGAAATACTTGATGCCCTTGATATTGTAGGTGATAAACTCGGAGAACGCCTCGAAATAGCCCGTAAAGCTTCCAAGCTCAAGCACGAAGTCGTTTTCTCTGCCCTTATCACGGAACATAGCCGCAATTCTTGCCGCCTCGCCCGTAAGACCGTCCTTTATCTCTACAACGTCGGATAGGTCCTCACCGATTTTCTTGCCGTCAAGGCTGAGGTAGTAGCGATATACGACCTTAGTGCCGTTCACCGCCTTACTAACGCTATTTCCGTTTTCGTCAACTATATCTATTACGTCGGTGGCTACCATCTTGATTTCTCTGGTTATGGAATTTGCCGCCGTATACTGTACGGTAAAGCTGACTCCCGCATCACCGCCAACGGTGCCTATTGCGGTAAGCTGACTCTTTACCTCGGCAGGTATCGCCGCGCTCGCCATATCAATCACAGCGTGCATAGGATAAAGGCTCTTTGCCGTGCCGTCAACCGAAAGCGTATACCTTACGACTATCTTATCGGTAGCTTCGACGGCAGCGCCCGCTGAAGTCGTGTTGCCGCTGTCGGTAAGAATCGCCTCGATTTCATAAATTGTGTAGGTGTAGGGCTTGCTGACACCGTCCGTCATTTCAAGCCGCTTGCCGCTTGCCGAATAGGACGGAAGCGTTATCTGAACGGGATTCGTAAATGCACCCGCACCGCGTCCCAGTATTACGTTGACGAGTGCGCGATACGCCTCGTCACCCGAAATCTTTTCAAGGTCAACCATAGTGCTGACAAAGCCGTCCGTCTGATAGCCCGATGCGTACTCACCGTTTTCCGTAAGTGATTCCGTGGGTATCGAGGTGCTTGCGTCAAGAATTACTCTGTCGGACGAGCCTACCACTACGGTACAGCCCTCCTCGCAGCCCTTTTCCTTACAGCCCTCGCCCTTGTGAACGGTGTTCACATATTGCTTATAGTCAGTGGTAAGCATAGGCTCAAAGAGTCCGTCAATCTCAAGTCCCGCAGCGGTAAGCTGTGGCTTGATAAAGGATACGAGCTCGTGGAACGCATACGAGAGCATATCTACGTTAGTCGAGTAGATGTAGGGGCGGTTATCAACCATAAGGTAGTAGCCCGAGCCCGTGACGAGCTTATCTCCCACGACGACCGTATGATACGCCATATCGTCGTTTTCATCAATATACTTGAATCTTACTCTTACCGCGTCGCCGCCCTCTTCAAAGCCGTATCTTTCGTACTGTGTGAGGATTTCAGCCTCTGCCGCAGCACGCTCCTCGGCGGTCATCGAGTCAGTTATGACGGGAAGCTCGATTCTCTGGTCAAAGTAGACCGTACCGAGCGCGGTGGTAAGATAGGTGACCTTATCAAGCGTAAAGCCAAGCGAGTTTTCCTCGGTTGCGTAAAGATCGGTGTACTCAAAGGTGGGGTCCGCCTCATTTATAGAGGGATAGTATGCCTGAAGATTTCCGTTGTCGTCCTTGTAATAAAAGGTAAACGCGTCGTAGCTCACCTTTTCGGTCTTTGCCGTGCCATCCTCGTTAAGAACGGGGTTTCCGTCCTTATCCTTCACCTCGATGACCTGAACGCTGCTGTCAGGACGCATAAGCGTATATGCGGTGCTTTTGCCGTCAATGGCGATGAGCATAAACTTTTCCTCGCTTATCTGCGAGTAGGTAGCGGGAGAATTAGTGCCGATATACGCCTCACCGGGAAGAATTGTAATAGGCTCGTCGGGATCTTCCTCCTCCTCGACGTTAAGAAATACCGAGAGAAGTATCGCCGCGGTGATAAGCACCGCAAGCACGAGTGCCATTATTCCTATAAGCAGGGGCTTATTCTTTTTCTTTATAACCTTCATATTGCCCTCCTTACAGATACTTTCTCTTTACCTTGATAACGACGCCAACCACCGCTATCGCGATAGGAATCAGAGCAATTACTACGGTAAAGATAACGATAATCGGAGTTGTGAGCGCGTGGTTTACACGGACGAGATTAAGATGTCCCGTTTCGTCGTAGCCGTTTACCTCAACCTCCTCGGCACTCATAGCCGAATTAAGAAGAATTTTTCCGCCAAAGCCCGTGTAGCTGTTAAGCGAGGAGCCGCCAAGCTCTATCGAGGCGCGTGTGTCAAGGCGCGCGATATTCTGCACGAGGGCAGAAACGATATCGTAGTTTGCATAAGAGGTGTTACCGAGGTGAGATGCAGAGAAGAACTCAGCGCTCGCCGCGCAGAAGAGATACGAATATTCGTAGGTTGCGGTGTAATCGTTAAGCTTCTGTCTTCCGCACACGGCGGCAAGGGCGCGCTGTCCCCTCTCGCCCGCAAGGTCCACGTAGGCGTCGGCATCGGGGTTGTACGCGTAATCCTGCGCGTTCTCCGATGAATAAAGGAAGGGGGCGTAAATTCTGGCTACGTTAAGCGTTCCCGCCTCGCCCACGTTTGGCGAATCTTCGAAGGAGCACTTGATATAGCCCGTATCGCCTACTATCGTTCTCGGTGCGGATTCAAGAGTCGCATACTCACCGTAAATGCTGTATCCGTAGCTTGCCTCGTCGGGATTATACTCGGCAACGAGAGTCGTACCAGCATCGGTGCCGTTCACGATATACTGTGAATCGTCCTTGACCTGAGTGTTTGTAAACTCCATTCCCCATTCGCGGAGAAAATCCTCAAAAACGGGAAGAGAAACTCTGTAATCCTTGCTCACCATAACCGAGCCGCGGCCTGATGTAAGGAAGCGGTCCAGAATCTCGGTTTCGGATACGTAGCCGAATTTCATAGCCTCACTTTCGTCATAAACGAAATCCACCTTGGGATTGTTCACGATAAGCACCGCGCAATCGTCGGGAAGCATAGGCACGACGGGGTCGTCGGGATTATTGGCGTTATGCTCGTTTGCTGCCGCCGTGAGCTCCTTAAGGCTTAGAGTCTTAACCTTAAGTCCGCGCTCTGTAAGCAGATCTACAAGATAGCTGGTGTCGAGGCTCATCTCGCTCTCAGGGTTGCCAAAATCGTAATAATCCTCACCGTGGTCGGTCACGAAATATGCAGCAGGCTGGTTAATAAGCGTCAGCGAGAGGAATATGGATGCAAGCTTGTACTCACCGTCAAAGGAATAAAGCTCGTCGTCGTTTGAATTCCAGAAGCTGAGTGCCGACGCAACTCTGTACCTGGTGCCGTACGACACGATAACGTCGGTCGCGGTAATCTCGGTAAGAGAGGTGGTCTTATAGTCCGCTATTGCGGTGGGATTGTAGGTGATATTGACAGTCTTGACCTCAAGGTTGGGATAAATATCCTCAAGCGCGATAGCCATATAGTATATAGGTCTCGTCACGTAATTTGATATAAGCGTATCGCGGTCCGCGCAGAAGGTAATGGTTATACCGGGGTCGCGAAGCGAGCCGTCCTCAAGGTAAAAGACGTCGTGGCAGGCATCAACCATCATATCTCTGACGGTATACAGCCCCTCACTTGTCAAATCGAGGAATACGGTATCGTAAACGCCCATTGCAAACGCCGCAAGGTTAAGCCCAAGCAGAAGTATCACCGCCACGAGCGTTATTACCGTAAATATCTTTGTGCGGGTGCTTTTACCCGCAAACGGATTCTTAATCATTTTTATACCTGCAAAAAATTATTTTATCTGTTCTTACGCCTTATGATAACGACAGCGCCAAGCACGGCAATAGCCACGGGAAGTGTCATAATGATAGCCGTAAAGATGCGCGCTGACTGCATAGTCAGGTTTTCAAGAGTTTCGCTCGTATAGAATACCGTGTTGCATCCGTAGGGAACGTTGTGTGAATCGAATACCGAATCAAGCACCGCATAGAGGAAATCCCTGTTAGCGTATCCGCCCGAAACGAGCGCATCGCCCGCGGTAAGATAAATGCTGGGAATAACCATAACGCGTCCCGAATCGTTACCGTCCTCATCACGCGCAGTGGATACCGCACTCAGGCAAAAGCTGCCTGCATCCGAGGTAACCTCTCCGCCCGCATAGGTCGAGGATGATGAGCTCGAAAGAAGAAGCGGCTGTGCGTCACCCGAAAGCTCAAGAGCAGCGCAGCTGCTGACAAGCACGCCTGATTCAGTGTACTTGCGGAGCTCGGTTGAAACACCCTCTGCAAGAGGTGAGGTCGCAAGGTCGGCAACCAGGGTAAAGTAGTCGGCGGTAATAGCGTTATCAGTGTCGCGCACAAGATTTCTGTAATACTTTCCATCTCGCTCTGCGGTGGATATCCTTATGCCGTACTCAGCAAGAAAGCTCTCAAGCACGGGAAGCCTTCCCGCATAGGGGTCAATCGCAACGTAAAGATTTCCGCCACGCTCAAGATAGGTACGGAGTCTTTCTATTTCGGTTCTTATGTTAGAGCCTGCCGCGGCACGCTCAAAGTCGTTTTGCGGATTTGAGATAAGAACGATGTCCGCGCCCTCAGGCACCTCGTTTTCCTTGAGATTTATCATCTCGACGTTGTAGCCTGAGCATATAAGCATAGTACGGAAGGATATATCGGCAACCTCACCGTGATAGGTAGTGAAGTACGCCGTCTTATGCTCGTCCTCAAGCACCCAGCCTATCATAGCGGCAATAACCTCCTCGCCGTTGTACGCCATAATGCTTCCCGACGAGTCAAGCGTGAAGAAATCGGAATATCCCTCACTCGTATAGGTGTCCGTAAACACCTTTACCTGCGAGCCGCACTCGAATATTACCGAGCTTTTAAGCAAGGGTATCTCGTTGCCCAAGGAGTCTATTTGTCTGTATTTGTCAATGTCGACGTATTGTATATCCGAGCTGTCGGTAGCCGACACCGTCTGCTTCGTTATTATATTTAAGAATCTTAACGACACGAAGTCGTATCTTTCGGCAAGCTGCTCTGCCGTGGAAAGCACGTATCTTGCCTTCATCGCAGTATCGCTTGTGCCCGTCATTATATCGTCACGCGCCTGACAGAAGGTTATCGTGACGGTCTTGTCAGCGACTCTTTCTTCGGTGAAGAGGCGGTCGGTGGTGCCTGAAATCTGTAAATCGTCGCTCGTATCGGGAACGTAGAGTATTACACCGAGGGCGTAAAAGACAACGTTAAGAGCAATTACTATCGCGATAACGATTGCCGTTATAGTACCCGAGGTAAGTCCCTCACCCCGAACAATAGCGCCGAGCCTTTCCTTGAATTTGCTCATCGTATCACCACCTCAGAATCAATTGTAGCGGCGGCGGTCGTAGGTTCTTACCGTAAGATATACAAACAGCGCACCGACGGTGAGATAGTAGATGATTCCCGAAAGGTCAAATATTCCCGACACGAAGGTCTGGAACCTTGAGAAAAACGAAATGCAGTTTATAACGTATCTTAACCAATAATCGTTAGGTAAGAAGGTGTTGAGAACACCTATAATAAGAAGCACGAGTATAACTGCCATCGTGCCTATTGCCGCGGTAAGCTGATTCTCCGTAAGAGATGAAATGAACAGACCTATCGCGATAAATACGATTCCAACGAGGAGCAGCGCCACGAAGGAGCCGATTATCGACGCGAACTGAAGCTGTGCGAAGGGGATAAGGAAAAGGAAGCAAAGTGAGTTCACGAAAAGAGCCGCCGCAAACATAGTGACCGCCGCCAGAAACTTGCCCATTACCATTCCCGTAATCGACACGGGTGCGGTAAGGAGAAGCTGCTCGGTCTTAGTCTTGCGCTCGTCGGAGAAGGACTTCATCGTAAGAAGCGGAAGCACGACCGCCGAGAATATAAGCATATAAATGAAATAATTAGAAGCGTTTGCGGTCATAGCATAGAGGGTGGAAAGACAAAAGATTCCGCCGCCTATCGCGAGAAAAAGCACGAGAAAGACGTAACCTATAACCCCCGTAAAGTATGAACGCATTTCCTTTTTGTATATTGCAAGCATTCTTAGTACCTCTCTTTCAAATTAGTGCGCGCGGCGCTTCTTCGGTGCCGAGGACTCGTCCTCTTGACCGTTGGATTTATCAACGAGGCGAATGAATATCGACTCAAGGTCAGTGCCCGTGGGCATAAGACCGAGTATCGGCCACGACTTCGTCGCACAAAGCGAGAAAACTGCCTTTCTTACGTCCGCACCCTTTATGGTTTCAATAACGTACGCGTAGGAATCCGCATCGCGCTCACCCGTCGCAACGACGTTTCTTACACCGTGAAGCTTCGAGAGGGCGGCGATAACGTCACGCTGAGGTCCGCATACCTTAACCTGATAGTGATACCCCTCCTCGATAGTCTTGGTAAGGTCCTGCGTCTTTTCGTCCGCGATTATCTTACCCTGATTTATAATGATTACCCTCTCGCACACAGCCTGCACCTCGGCAAGAATGTGAGTGGATAGAATTACGGTATGATTCTTCGAGAGCGTTCTTATAAGGTTTCTCACCTCAAGAATCTGCTTTGGGTCAAGACCGACCGTAGGCTCGTCAAAAACTATAAGCTTGGGGTCGCCGACAAGCGCCTGCGCAATACCTACTCTCTGCTTATAGCCCTTTGAAAGGTTCGCTATAAGTCTGCGCCTTACGTCGCCGAGCTTTACAGACGAGATTATTCCCTCAAGGTGGCTTTCCCTATCGAGCGTGCAGCCCTTAAGGTCAAAGACGAAGTTGAGATACTCCTCAACCGTCATATCTCCGTAAACGGGTGGCTGCTCAGGCAAAAAGCCTATAAGACGCTTTGCCTCGATGGGGTCCTCAAGGATATCTATTCCTCCGACCGACGCCTTTCCCGACGTGGAAGAAAGATAACCCGTAAGTATGTTCATAGTCGTGCTTTTTCCCGCACCGTTTGGACCGAGGAGTCCTACGACCTCTCCCTCGCCAATCTCAAACGACACGTCGTTCAGCGCGTAATTCTGTCCGTATCTTTTAACAAGATGTTCAACCTTTACCATTTTAATACGCTCGGCATACGCCGATTCCTTCCTGTATTTTTACCGCCACGGCGGGCGATAGTACACTTACTTTACCATTGTATCATATAATTGTAAACAAATTTTGAATAAATAATAATATTTTAAATATCTTTATAAAAAGCAAGTCACAAAGCCAGGCACGCCAAATTCCCGGAGCTCCCTTTCGCCCAGTACCATCAAGAGAGCAGCGGGCCCTAAACGCTACGAAGCGTTTGCTCTGCCGTTAGCAGAGTTCGGCTCGCTTCGCTCGCTCAGGATGACACACCTAATGCCGTCTTCCTACTTGACAAATTCCCCCTTCGGTTGTATAATCAAATGTATTTAAGGGTATAATCAACCAAAAGGAACGGTGAAAGATATGACAGGAGATAAAAAGACGGTATTTTCAGCAGTACAGCCGTCAGGAAATCTTACGATAGGAAATTACCTTGGTGCAATAAAGAATTTTTCGCGCTTCGGCGAGGAGTATAAAACCTTTTTCTGCGTGGCAGACCTTCACGCAATTACGGTAAGACAGGTGCCCGCCGAGATTCGCAAAAGAACCTACGAAACGCTCGCGCTTTACATAGCGTGCGGACTGAGCCCCGAAAGGAACACGATTTTCGTGCAGTCGCACGTGCCTGAGCACGCCGAGCTTGCGTGGATGCTCAACTGCTATACGATGTTCGGTGAGCTTTCGCGCATGACTCAGTTCAAGGATAAAAGCTCAAAGCACGCTCAGAATATAAACGCAGGTTTGTTTACCTATCCTGCTCTTATGGCGGCGGATATTCTTCTTTACGGGACGGATATCGTGCCCGTCGGTCTTGACCAGAAGCAGCACCTTGAATTAACCCGTGACATAGCGATAAGATTCAATCAGCTTTACAGCGACACCTTCACCGTGCCGGAGGGATATATCTCAAAGGACACGATGAAAATTATGTCACTGGCAGAGCCGACCTCAAAGATGTCAAAGTCGGACGAGAATCAGAATGCGGTAGTCTACATTCTCGACTCAAAGGACGACATAATCCGCAAGTTCAAGCGCGCGGTTACCGACTCGGACAGTGCTGTAAGATACTCCGAGGATAAGCCCGGCATATCGAATCTTATGACGATTTACCGCGCCTTTACGGGCAAGGAAATCGAGGAGATTGAGCGAGAGTTTGACGGTCGCGGCTACGGTGACTTCAAGCTTGCCGTTGGCGAGGCGGTAGCCGAGGGGCTTTCTCCCGTAAGGGACAAGTTTGCAAGGCTTATCGCGGATAAGGCGTACCTTGAGGGTGTTATGAAGGCTGGCGCTGAGGAAGCTCACTACTACGCGCGCCGTATGCTTTCAAAGGTTAAGAGAAAGATAGGTTTTGTAATCTAATATTTACAAATTCTCGAAAAATGGAGAAAACGAACCAAGTGCAAAGTTTCACTTGGTTCGTTTTTTGTATTATGGAAGTCTACCGTTTATTACCTATAACCCTGATTACCTCGGCGCTGTCCTTTATCATTTCCTACCTTCTCACACCCGCCACGGCAAGACTCTCTCTTATGACGGGCGCGATAGACCGCCCCGACGGAGTACGAAAGATTCACAACACCGACACGCCGCGCCTCGGAGGGCTCGCGTTCTTCACCTCGTCCTTCGTTTCGGTGGTATTGCTCGTTTTTCACGAGAGAATTAATCTTGCCGCGGACGAATCGGGCTTTATATGCGCGCTTCTTGCAGGTGGTGCAATTCTTGCCGCAGCGGGCGTCGCCGACGACACCTTTGGCATATCGCCGATAGGAAAGCTTTTGCTTCAGGTTGCGGCGGCATTCGTGTCTATGGTCTTTTTACCGATGCCCTCGCACGTATCCTTTCTCGGCATTATAAAAATCCCTCTTGTGGGTCTTTTCGGCTACGCCTTTATGCTCGTGAGGATGGTGCTTACCGTCAACGCTGTCAATTTTTCGGACGGACTCGACGGTCTTGCCTCAGGACTGTCTCTCGTCGCGCTTATATCCCTGTTTTTCTTCGGACTTATGAACGGAAGAGAGCTTGGCGCCTCGGTATCACTCATTCTGGCGGCGGCGGTGCTCGGCTTTCTTCCCTACAACAGATACCGAGCAAGGCTCTATATGGGTGATGTAGGGTCACAGTTTCTCGGGCTTTCAATTGCCATTATAGCCCTTTCCACCACCAAGGACGGAAGCTTCACTCTTGAAACCTCTTTGTTCCTGTTTATACCCATACTCGACACGGTGCTTTGCGTAATAAGACGCATTTTGCACGGCAAATCTCCGTTCTCCGCGGACAAGGGGCATCTTCATCATCTTCTTCTCTCACTCGGCAAATCGCACCCGACGGCAGTCACAATTCTCGTGAGCATCTCTGCCCTCGTTGCGTTGTTTACTCTTTCGCTTTGCCTGCCCTGAGCACATACAAAAGGCGCTTTCCCTCTGCAAAAGGAGTTAAACCCGCGCCTTTTTTCGATATTTTTCCAGGCGACAAAAAAATATTTTTAGAAACATCTTGACAAACTAAAACGCATTTGTTATAATACAATAGTCCGCAAGGGCAAAAATGCTGCTATGGCTCAGCTGGTAGAGCACATCCTTGGTAAGGATGAGGTCCCC
>CAZDON010000040.1:0-14880 GCA_964507065.1 uncultured Ruminococcus sp.
CGTTCGCGATTTCATCCTCGGTTTCTGCAAAGTAGGTATACGCGCTCTTGATATATGCAAGCATATCGCATACGAGCGTCTTTTCTTTATCCGATGTGGAGCTTGCGAGAAGCTTCTCTGCGTACTTAAGAGTCGAGAGCGTGTAGGTCGCTGTTGCCTCGTCACCGAATACTACGGTGAGGGTGATTTCCCTTGCAGCCTCTGCCGCGGGAAGCTCAACCGTGAGGTGATACTTGCTATCCTCTGCTACGAGGTCGGCTATTTTGTGGGTAGTACCGTCAAGGGTTACCTCGGTGAGATAACCGTTTTCTGGGATATAGACGTTCAGGATGAGATTCGAGTCAAGCGTGATGCTCGTCTGGGGCTTGAATGCGGTAATTTCGTCAAGCACAAGCGTGTAGATATCATCAGTACCTGAGGTGCCCGTCTTAACGAAGCTTGCGTTACCGTTTGCGGTAGGATAGGTCGCGGTGTGCGCCGCAGTACCGCTCGTCATAGCAAGGGTTGTGTATTCGCCCGCATCATTCTTCTCATAAGTAATCGTATCGTCAAAGGGGCTGACGTAGTAGGTCATAGCGAACGCGTTGTTCGTGCCCGCAATAATCTTACCGCCTCTTATGGTTGCGTTGATTACTCTCGCATTACCCGATGCGAACATATATATAGTTCTCGTCGGCGCGCCGGTGAAGTCGAAGACGCAGTCGTTACAGTCAATATCAAGCGTGCTCTTTTTGCCACTTGCAACGCTTGCGGTGCTTGCAATGAGAAAACGAACGCTGCTGCCGGACACGCCAAAGTGTATTCCCTCAAACGTTACCGGATACGTCACGTAGACGGTGGGGTTAGTATCGCCCTCAAGTCTTACCGCAGATACGTTGTTGTTAGTGCCCGAAATGACAAGGCTTCCGTTTTTGACGGTAATTTTACCAAAGGTTGCGCCCTTCGTCGCATCCTTAACTCCGGTGCCGTTGTTGAGCTTAAGAAAATGCTGGGTGGTTGAAGTAAAGGTGGTGCCGCCAAGGTCTATAATTACGTTATTATAGAAATCGGATATAGAGCCCGTGGATTCCGTGTGCGGGTAGTTAGCTCTGAAAAGAATGACGCAATCTTCACCGTCGACAGCTGAGCCCGCGCCGCCGATAAGTCCCGCTGCCGCAACGGCATCACCGTAGCTTGTATATCCGCCGACGAAGGTCTTGTCGGTCTTAAAGATGAGGATAGAATAGTCGTCGGCATAGGTGTAATGCGCGGGAATAATACCGTAGTCGTGCTTTTCCACGACGTCGTATACGTCGTATCCGCCCGCCGTCGAGGAATAAACGAACTCAAGCTCTCCGAATTTCTGAGTGGGAGCCGCAGTGCCCGTCGAAAGATAAAGCGCGGTTGCATTTGTGCTTGAGTCCTCACGGAATTTCAGGCTGTCAGCCGAGTCTGTTACGGCAAGCTTGAAATCGCTATTAGTGCCTGCGATAATTTTACAGCCCTCAGCGCTGATATTGGCAACTCTCATAGTAGTACCGACGTTCAGCATAATAGCGTCGGTATGTGAGGTCGCAAAATCAAAAACGCAATCTATAATTGAACAGTTCAGTGTGTTTGCTACCTTTGCGCTGGCATGGTTTGTATTCGTGCTGACAACGCCGTTATACGATTTGCTCGTCGGTGCCACGCTGAATCTGATATTTTCAAGTATCACGTTGTAGGTGATGCTGTTCTGAGCCGCGCCGCCGTCGAGTCTTACGGGAGTTATCGTAGTATTGCTTGTCGAATTGTTGATAAAGCAACCGTTCTTTACCGTTATGGTTCCGTATTCAACGGCAGATGCCGAGTTGTATATATACAGTCCAAGGAAGTGCTGGTTGGTGAGGGTTATCGTGTTTCCACCAAGGTCTACCGTGACGTTGTGGCTGAATGCGTTGATGTTGCCCGTGCCCGTCGTGTGGCTTGTAACCTCACCTCTGAAATAGACTACGCAATCGTTGCCGTCAACCGCTGAGCCCGTTCCGCCCGTTACAAGTCCTGCCGCCTTTGCAGCCTCTGCCCAGGTGGCGTATCCGCCGACGAAGGTCTTGTCGGTCTTGAAGATTACGATAGGCGAGTCAGCGTTTTCCGTAGGAATCACACCGTATTTTGTTGTTATGCCGTCCTCACTCGCGATGCTGTTTATTTCAAACTCGGCAAGCTGTAGTCTGTACTGACTGCCGTTTCCGTCATTCGAGGCGGGAAGTCCGAGCTTCGTTACCGTGAGCTTTACGTATCTTGCGTCAGTATCGGCAAAGTCGTAGCACTGCTGCTTAAAGCGCGGATTTTCACCGCCCGTTACGGTTACAACCGTTTCGTAATCGGTATCATCCGGGCTTACGCCGATAGTGAAGTCTGTGGGATAGTTACAGCTGAGCGAGCTGTCGGCTGCTGCCGCGTCTGTTCTCGGGAACATTGACACCTGATTTATCGTATTCACCTCGCCCATATCAAAGGTGATGGTGAAGGTGTATGCATTCGTGCTCTTCCACGCCGTTGTATATCCGAGTGTTCCGCTGGATATTCTTATACCGTCGGTGAGGAATGCGGGAGCCCAGCTTGTATTACTTACGGACGTGTCGCTTGGAGTTACCGTCGTAATTGCCTTTTTGCTGACGGCGGAGCTTTCACTGATTCCGACCTTTACGTCGGTTGCTTCGGTGAGTGTGAAGGCTTTTCTTGATACCGACGCGCCGTCTATGGTAACGTCGTAGTTTTTCTCACTCGCGCTCTTTGCAACAACCGTCACCTCCATACCTACGGGAAGCGATGCGGAGTAGGGTAGGGAAACTTCCTCGTCACCGACGTATACGGTAAGGGCGTACTGCGCGACGTCGGCGTTGTCAGTGGTTATATTAAGCGTGACGCTGTTGAGCTGCTCGAGTGAGTAGGTGTCAATACCGCCCTCGGTTGAGCTCTTGGCATAGCCCATCCATACGCCGCCGACCTCATATATTTCGGTGGGAGCGGCAGTGCCCTCTGCGAGCGTCAGGGTGGGATAGCTGCCAGAGGAGCTCTTGTCGAGAGTGACCGTATCGCCGCTGTCCTTTTCGACGAGAGTGAAGCCGTTGTTCCTGCCCGCCGTGATATTACCGCCGACGATATTCGCGTTGACCGCTCTCATAGTGGTGCCCACGTTGAGCATAATCGCCCTCTTCGCACTGTTTTCGTAGTCGAAGGTGCAGTCCGTGAAGGTGGAATTGAGTATATTTTTAGCTGTTGCGAGCTCCGCGTTGCCGTTCGTGCTTATCGCGCCGTTCAGCGAACGGCTGTTCTTCGCTACCGCAAAGGCTACGTCATCAAAATTGATAGTGTAGGTTACGTCAAGATTTACGTAGTTTCCGCCGTCAACCCGTACGGGAGAAATAAGGGAGCTTGAATAGGAGTTGGTTACGAAGGAACCGTTCTTTACCGTTACGGTACCGTAGGTTACGGCAGCCGTTTCGTTTCTGTGAATATAAAGAGGGAGGAAATTGTTGCTTACCAGCACGACTGTGTTTCCGCCGAGGTCTACCGTAACGTCGTTTGAAAAGCCGTTTACGTTTCCCGAGCCGTTTACGTTTATCAAGGTGCTTCTTATGAGTATTACACAGTCGTCACCCGCAACCTGTGAGCCTGAGCCACCGTTGAGCCCTGCTGCCGCTGCCGCCTCACCAAAGCCCGAGTAAGAGCCAACGAAGCTGCCGTCGGTCTTGAAGAGCGCTATCGGATACTTTCCGCTGTCTGCGTATGCTGCGTCAATAGTACCGTGTTCGGTGGTGAGCGCCGCGTCCGTAGCGGCGAGCGTGTAGCTAACGCTGTTTCCGGAGGTGACGCCGCTTGCCGCAGAATAGGTCTTACCGTCGTCCCCGATATAGACGTGAAGGGTGTCCTCAACACCTGAGGGAAGCGTAACGGTGGGATAGCTTCCGCCGTACTGACCGACGGTGACGCTGTCCTCTGCCGTGCAGGTGTAGAGAGTATAGCCTGCCGTATCTGCTATAATGGTGCCGCCGTTAATCTGCGCGCTTACGGCAGTGCCGGAGGCAGTGCCTGACGAGAGGCTCATCATAACCGCAGGCTTGCTACCGAAGTCAAAGGTACAGCCGTTAAACACGAGGCTTGCGGTAAGTCCGGCGCCTGAGGTAGCGGCATTTGTATCGGGGCAGTCGATAATAACGGCCTTGCCTCGACCGAAGACGTCGTTTTCAAAGGTCACGCCCGTAAAGGTAATTGAATACGCTCTGTCTTTAGTTCCGCCCGTACCGTAGCCAAGGCTGATAAGAGGGAAGCTTCCCGTGGTCCTGAGAGTTCCGCCCTTTACCGAAAGCGAGGTGGTTACGGAGTCCGAGGAGTCTGAGAGAATCTCAAAGAGATAAGCTCTGTTTGCGCGCGTCAGGGTGTTTTCACCGAGGTCAAGCGCGAAATCCACGCCAAAAGAGGTGGGCGCTGTGGTGCTGTCGGAGGCTACCGTAGTGTAATCTCTCAGAAGAAGAAGCGTATAGGTGTCCTCACTGCTTTCGGTAGGCACAGCACGAAGAGCCTTGCCGTAGTATTCATACGCGCCGACGAAGCCGTCGCCGTTAAAGAGAGCGAAGGGATATTTTTCGTTATCCGCGAATTCTGCGGGGATAGTGCCGTAGTCGGTCACCGTGTCAGCGCCGGAATAGGCGGTGCTGACCGTAAATACTACGTTTTCGTTGGTAATCTGTACGGTGTACGAGTTATCGGTAAGAGCAATCTGTGTAGCGGAGCCGTCGCCGACCCTCATAGCTACCGAGCTAATAGCATAGCCGTCCTTTGGCGTAAAGGTCACCGTCACGCTTGCTCCCGAGCCGTAAGCTCCGCCGCCCGATAGCGTAAATCCGTCGCCTACTGCGCTTACGGTATACGTGCCTTCCATTTTGAGCACCTCCTCAACGAAGCGCTCGCCGAGGTAAACGTACGTGTCCGCGTTAAAATGCCAAGCGTCGATCTGACCGAAAAAGCTTTGTGCGCTGTAATCCGATTTTAAGACTACGCTTACGTTGTCAAGCTTCTCCGCTACCGCCGACTGTGCTGCATTTACGGTTTCCAGTGCGGGATACTGCGTAGCGTCGCTCGGATTTCTCATTACGTTGCCAACGACGAAGGGAAGTGAGGAATAATCCTCGCCGCATATCTCGGTAAGGTCAGCTCTTACGTCGTTTACAAGACAGGTAAGAAGCTCCTCATATTCACTCGCGTATTCCGCATTCATTCCCTCGTTTTCGCCCTGCATCCACCACATACCGCGAATGACGGGAGTGTAGCCCTTCTCGCGGAGAAGCTCTATGCCCTCGCTCACGGTGTCGTAAAACAGCTCGTAAAGCGCGCCGACGTTATCACCCGTGTCGCACGAGGGGTGCGCGTCTATATAGGACGGCGAGGTCCAGGTTTTTGCGTTATCCTGGATGCTAGCACTTTTGTGAGGATAGAGATAAGTTCCGCCGTATGCGAACTTGATTACGGCGTTCATCTCACCCGTATCACCGAGAGCCTTAGCAATACCGAGCTCTGAGCCTGATCTGGTCTGGTAATTTCCGTCGGGGCTTACCGACCTACCAAGACCAATTGACGTGTAGAGGAAATCGTCCTCGTTGTAACTGAAGGCCTCGTGTCTGCCGAAGTAGAGCACGTTATCAAAGCCCGTGTAGTACCGACTGTCACCCTCTGCATCAGAGGGCTCGTCGGTGGCGTAGCCTACGGCGTTTGACTGTCCGCCGATAAGATATACGTTTATCGTCTTTTGAGCTTCCTCAGCTCTCGGTCTTAGCATAAAGCAAAGCGCCAGAAGAGAAATCATAATAGCGACGATAAGCATTCCACATACCGTTATTTTCGCTGTTTTCATAATTAAATCCTTCCCGTCATAATTCTGACTGTGAAATTTTATGAATTTAAATGAGCGTATCAATAAACGCTCTTGCGCTTATAAAATAAATTATACTGCTTTAATTGCCTTAGGTTATTGCCAGTTTACATCCGTTTCATCCTTCGGTGGAAGCTCGGTTCCTACCTCCGAGGTTCTGATAACGTCAAGCGTTGTTAGCATTTTGATATCAATATCGGGATTTTCGTATGTTTTCATTATATTTATCCTTTCAATGATTTTCGCACTATTATAGAAACAAATCCAATATTTGCTTTCGGGGTTGTGTGGGACTTTGGCTTCAAAGTCCCCCGCGTAAAACCCCCGTTTTACTGTGCGTTAAGAACCTCGGTTCTGTACGCCTTAGCTCTTACACAGTAGGTATAGAACTTCTCAACGAGGTCGGTAAGAGCCGTCTTATCGGCGCCTGCGTAGGAGTCGTCACCCGTGCCTGATACGAAGTCGTAGTACCTGTCGATATGGAAGCTTCCGAGCTTCTCAGCTCCATTGTATACGTCGATAGTATCTATCATTCTGTATGCAAAGAGTGAGATATCAGCGCAGGTGTAGGTCGTGCCGCTTACGGTATCGGTTGCTACCTCGTAGGAAACAGTCGAGCCGCCGCTCTTAAAGGTATACGCCGTAAGGTCGGTATTCTCGGCGAAGTAGAAGCGTACTCTCGGCGTTGAGTCAAGAATGAAGGTAACTGCCGAGGGAACGGTCATCGAGGTGGTAGTACCGCCAAGCTTAGCGAAGGGCGTGAGGTCGTAGCCATCGATAATCGAAGCTATCTCGTTGCCTACCGTAGTAGCGTCTGCCGAGCCGAAGTAGGTATACGCGCTCTTGATATAGTTAAGCATATCGCATACGAGCATCTTTTCTTTATCCGAGGTGGAGCTTTCAAGAAGCTTTACCGCGTACTTAAGAGTAGAGAGAGTATAGGTTGCGGTAAGATTATCACCGTCTACCGTAAACGATACGACGAGCGTAATTTCCTTTGCGGCGTCGCGTGCGTCAAGCTCAATCTCAAAGCGATACTTGCCGTCAGTTGCGGTAAGATTTTCCACCTTGTAATTGTCACCGTCAAGAGTTACCTCGGTGAGATATGCGTTTTCGGATAAATAGACGTTGAGGATGAGATTCGAGTCAAGCGTGATGCTCGTCTTGGGGGTGTAGTCCGCTACGCTTGTAGGAATAAGCTTGTAGGTGGTAACACCGCCTGCGGTCGAGCTGCTTGCAAATACGCATTCGCCACCCGTGGTGGTATAGGCTGTAAGAGGCGCTTCGACACCCTCGGTGAGTGAGAGAGTGGTATATTCACCGTCCGTACCCTTAGCGAATACCACGCTGTCATCAGAATCCTTTTCAATAAGGTTAAAGGCACCGTTTTCGCCTGCAATTATCTCACCGCCTGCGATACTTACGTTGAATACCGTCTTTACGTTAGTTCCGTCGCAAAGACCGAGCATTCCTGCGCTCGTATCAGCGCCCGTATAATCGAAAATACAGTCGGTAAAGCTTGAGTTGAGAACCATATTTGCCGTCGAGGTTGCCGACCACGTACGTATCGCGCCGTATATAACGGTTGTCGAATTTGCAACCTTAAACCTTACACCGTCGAAATCTACCGTGTAGGTCACGTCCTTTGATACGTTGTTACCGCCGTTAAGACATACGGGTGCGTGTTTTGTAGTTTCCGTAATGAAACAACCGTTCTTTATCTCAACCTTTCCGTAAGTAACTGCCGTCGTATTTGTATAAATATATAGGTTAAGGAAGTTCGTGCCGTTCAAGGTTACGGTATTGCCGCCGAGGTCGACGGTAACGTCGTTTGTGAACGAGTTCATATTGTTGCCGCTTATCGCACCGTTTTCATCGGCATCAAAGGTGTAACTATCCCTGAACAGAATATTAAAATCGTCTGTCATCCCCGAGCCGTAAAGTCCTGCGGCAACCGCAGCGCTCTTCCAGTTACTGTACGCACCGACGAATGTCTTGTCGGCCTTGAACGCCACTATGGGATAGAGTGATGCGTCGCGGTATCCGTAAGGAATATTACCGTACTTGGTTTCGACGGCACCGTCGTCACCGTTGTAGTATATCTCAAGCTCAGCGAGCTGAAGCCTGTAATGGTCGTTGTTCTGTCCGTCGTTGTAAGCGGGAATACCGAGCTTGGTTACGGTGAGCTTAACGTATCTTGCCGACGCCTTGTCGAAGTCGTAGCACGTCTGCTTGAAGCGGGGATTTTCACCGTTCGTTACGGTCACTACCGTACTGTAAGTACTGCCGTCCTCGCTCACCGATATCGTGAAGTCGGTGGGATAGTTGCACGAAAGCGTCGAGTCCTGAGTCCACGAGTCGCTTCTTGGGAATATAGCTACCTGATTCACGGTCTGCACACTGCCGAGGTCGAAGGTAAGCACGTAGGGATTTGCGCTGACGTCAGCGCTTGCCTGCCAGCCCGATGAGAAGCCGAGAGCTCCCGATACGGACGTTCTGTATCCGTCGATAAGGTTCGTTTCATCCCAGTCGGTATCGTTTGCGCTCGATATGCTTGCGGTAACGCTCGACACGGGTAGCTTGTTGACGCTTGATTTTTCACTAAGAGCGATTACTATATCCACTCTCTCGTTAAGCGTCAGGGTAATATCGTTCTTGTCAAAATCACCGAGCGTGACGGAGTAGTTTCTGTCGCTTACGCTCTCTGCCCGTACGTTGATTTCCGTACCATCGGCAAACGAGCCCGTATAGGGAAGTGATACTAGAGAGTCGTTTACGTATACGCTAAGGGCGTATTTCGCCATATCCGCGTCGCTTGCGGATATCGTAAGAAGCTTGTTCTGAAGAGGCACCTTTTCAAATACCGCCGTAAAGCTCATAGGAGCGTTGACGGTGTATTCTCTCGTTACCGCCGTAGCGCTTACGATATCCTCAGGTGAGCTTCCCAGAATTGATACGAGGCGGTAGCCCTCGTCGGGTGTTGCCACGAGGGTGATGCTCTCGCCTGATGCGATATCGGCAGAGTAGGGCAGGGAGGCTACGCCGCTGCCGTTTAAGGATACGCTGCCGCCCGCGGTTGCATTTACCGTTACTTTATAGGTGCTGCTTTCAGTGACCTCGCTCTCGCTTACCGTAAAGGAATAAGTGCCGCTTGGCATATTAAATCCGACAAAGTCTGAGTCTTCGTTAAGATAGGACACGCCGCTCGGCATATTAGAACCGACTGCCGCACCATTTACAAAAACTGTACTGCCTCCAAGGGATATCGCGGTATTCTTATTTGCTATACGGGGTACGTACACGTAGCCGTAGTCTGCACCGTCGGGAATAGTGACCGTCATAGTGTAACCCGTGTCAGATCTCTCTATGCTTACGAGTATAGTTCCGCACTCTCTCGTTACCGAGGCGTTTACGCTGCCCAGCGTTCCGAGTTGAGGTCTTATCTTTACGGTCTTAAAGGCAGGGCTCATCGGGGTGATACCCGCGTTGTAGACGTAAAGCATCGAAAGGGGCGCGCCCGTCCACGCGTGGTTCTTCGACTCGTCACCGCTGAAAAGCGTCTGGTCTGCCCATATTTCGGGAAGCGTGGGGTAGCCGTCCTCAAGGAAGGGCGAGAAGCGGTTTACGGTTCGCGTCATAGCCTCTTCGTCCGCGCCCATCATATACATAGCGTCAAGAACGTACTTTTCCATATACGGACCTGAGTTGTAGGTGTCGACGAGAACGCTCAGAATACCCTCATAGCGGCTCTCGTCCGCAAGTCCCGAATATATTGCCATTGCGTTGGCACGGTCGTCTGCGAGCGAGTTGTCCGTGCTGTTATAGTAGGCGTTTTTATCCTCGTCCCAGTAGAGCGTGTCGAAGTTTCTCGCGATAAGCTCCATTCTGTTCGTGAGGAAGGATATATCGTCAGAGGATGCTCCCGAGCCGTCAAGGTTTGCGATATTAAGGACCGCCGAGAGCGCCGTGTAATACCAGCAGTTTTCTATTATAACGGTGTCCGCGTGGTTGCCCCAGTCGTACCAGTTCCAGTTTCCGTCGCGATGCGTGATAACTCCGCTGTCGGAAATATCCCAGAGCTTAAGGTACGCAAGCAGCGTGGGGTAGGATTCGGTAACGAGGTCCTTGTCCCCGTAGTACATATAGTACTGCCAGAACGAGTGAACGCCCGCGAGCGATTGCATAGGCAATTCAAGGTCGGGTCTGCCGAGCGCTATCTTTGAGGGTATAGCGCCGTTTTGCTTAACGAAGCCTATTGCCTGCGTCAGCGTCTTTGCATAGAGCAGAGCCGCGTTATCATCCATAGCGTACGCCGCCTGCTGCATATTGATTACCGCGTCGCCGAGCCACTGGGTTCTCTCTCGGTCGGGGCAGTCCATAAAGCTATCTCTCATACAGACCACAAGCGTGTCGTACGCCTCGCGATAGAGCTTGTTGAGAGTTTCGCTGTCGGTTACCACCGAGCCCGTTTCCTCGGTATCGTAGCCGGATTTACGGTAACCAAGCTCTATTACCTCCATACTGTCGGGAACGGTGAATTTTATTTCATAGCCGTTCATCCAGCCGAGCGCCTCCCACTCCTGCTCGCCCGCACGCGTCATATACTGATGCGCAATAGAGGTGCTTGTGCCTTTGTTCCACGAGTCGGGAGTGATGCTTATAAGCTCGCCGCCCTTTTCGCTTCTTACCTTAAGGTAAGGAGTTCCCTGAATATTCGTTTCATTTACTATCTTATAAGTGGAATAAAATTGTCCGTCGTTTACTGCGGTGCGGCAGTTGCGGATTGCAACGTAGGGGGTGCCGTCTTCGTCAAGGGCTACCGTGTTGTAAGCTGTAGTGCAGGACGTGTCTTCCTGAGTGAGCAGAGAGAGTCTGCCTACGGTATTACCCTCGGCGAGAGAGCTGATGCCCGCGTTGTAAAGCTCGCTTCCCAAGGAGTCGGTAACCTTAAGTGAGTAGAGATTAATCTGCTCGTTTATGTCCTGTCTGAAGCCTATCGTGCTGCCCGCTCTTGCAAGCTGAGTATCGTTTATCGTACCGACGAGCGTGCCGTTAAGATAAGTGTTGATAGAGGATGCGGTTACCTCGATTTTTACGGTATACCTGGTCGTGTATCTGTAATCGTAGGAGCCTGAAAGATACAGAGTCTTACCAAAATCGGTGGAGGTGAGGTCGGTCGTGCTTGACTTCCAGGTGCCGCCTACCCTCGTATGCGGCTTAAAGCGCACGCCGTCAAAGCTCGACGCCTGACGGAAGCCTATCTGCGGCATATAAAGGTTGTTTGCGTCCTGTACGCATACGCAAAGACCGATTGACGCGCCGATTGCTTTGGTATTGCCGTACTGAATGGGAGCGGCAACGGTCAGCTCTGCCTCGACCGTATAGCTTTCCGGAAGCGAGAGGGGAAGGAAGGTATACGCCTCGCTTTCCTTCGTCCAAGTGCCCGTGTCGCCCGCGCCGTCAGCGGTGTACTTGTTTATTTCATCAAGCTTTATCTGCGGTATCTGACGGAGCACGAGCTGCCTTCTTGGGTCGCTGTCCTGATAATATACGCCGCTGACGTTGCCCGAGTCGTCGTATATGCGGTTGGTCTTAATTTTTTCGTCCTGATTCTGTGCGTATCCCCACGAGCTGTCGTCGTAGGTCTTATCCGTCCATTTGTTGCCTGCCGAGTCGGTCATCTCAAGCGACGCGTCGTACTTTATATTTGCCTCGCCGTTGCGCTCGTTGTTGAGGCTGATAGGCTCAAGGTACGCGGGGTCAAGCACGGCGCGCCAGCTCGTATCGGAGACTATGCTCACACCGTCAGCCTTCGCATCAAAGAGGAAGGACGGCACTCTCGTGTTTATGGTGCTTGCGCTCGTCTTTCCCGAATAGAAAACCTGTACGGCAATCGTATTCTCGCCCGATACAAGGTAATCCTTTATATCAACCTTATCGTAATACCAGTTGTATCTTGAGCTTCCGAGCTTGAGCTGTCCTTCAAAGACGACCTGCTCGCCGTTTATCCATAACCAGTATTTCGTATCCGCGCTGATACGCGCTACGCATTCGTCGGGAGCGGAGTCGAGCGTAAAGGTCTTTCGCATTGCAACCCACTGTCCCGCGCTCGGCTCCGTATCAGCCCAGATCCAGCTTGCGCTCAAGGTATATCCGTCATCGAAGGTGGACACGGGTGAGCTCTCTGCCGCGACACCGATTATCGCCGCGCCCGATATGCCAAGCATCATTGATATTGCCATAACGAATAACAGGGTCCTTCTTAAAATCCCTTTTCCTTCCTTTTTTTCTTTATTTGGTTTCATTCTGAATTCCTCCTCGGAAAATAATTTTAATATTACAGCTTTATTTTATCATATTGATATTGACAGGATGTGTCAGTGTATGCTATAATTTACGACAAATAGTTACTTATAAGGGGTTTGTATGGCAACGAGAAGTATAGCACAGGATGATATACGCTTCCTTTACCGAAAAGAGGATAACGAGGCGCATTTCGTATATAAGGAGCACAGCCGTGCGCTTCTGAACGACAACGCCTTTGAAATGGCGAGTCACATACATCCGACGGCAGAGATACTTGTCGTTTCGACGGGCAGAATAACTCTCGGCACCTCGCGAGGCTGCACCGAAACGATTCACGCGGGTGAGGCGGCTCTTTTCTTTCCCTATCAGCCTCACGGTTACAGAAGAGAGGAGGGAACTGAGTACTTCAGATTTAATTTTTCCCCCACTCTTGCAAAAAGCTTTTTTAAATCGAATGAAAACGTGATAGGCGCGTTTGCGGTGTTCCGTCCCGACGGTGATGATATACAGCCCTTTTTTGATAAGCTTCGCCGCGGCAGCAAGCTTCCTGCTTATAAGGTAAAGGGCTTCCTTTATACGCTGCTGTCGGATTATCTGTCGCAGGTACCAATGACGGAAAGAGGCGTTGACGACCACATTCTCACCCGCGCGATTTTTTATATGGACGAGCATAAAAAAGAGCCCCTCTCCGTAGCCGAGGTGGCTGCGTCGATGGGCTATAACGAAAAATATCTTTCAAGATGTATAAATCGCTTTTCGGGAATGAGCTTCAACACGCTGCTCGCAACGCTCCGAATGGACGATGCGAAGGAAATGCTCATTGAGAGTGATAAAACCATACTTGAGATTGCTATTGATTGCGGCTTTGGCACCGAAAGAAGCTTTTACCGTCACTTCAAGGAGCTCGTCGGTATGTCACCCAACGAATACAGAAAAAGAGATAACCACCCCGCAAAGGTAAAAAGTGAGATACTTATAAACGAAAAGAGTCTTAATGAGGCAAGACTGAAGCTTAAGGCGTGACTATAAGAAGAGAACCCGCAAGGTACGTTTGCCTTGCAGGTTCTTTTTATAACTTTAAAGATGAAGCACTCTGTCGTTGATTTCAGCAGTTCTTCCCTGATTCCAATACTGAGTACCGATGTAGCCGCAGGTTCTTCTTGCGACGTTCATCTTTGACTGGTCGCGGTTCTTGCAGTTGGGGCATTCCCAGACGAGCTTGCCGTCCTCGTCCTTCTGTATCTGTATTTCTCCGTCGTAGCCGCATACCTGGCAATAGTCGCTCTTGGTATTAAGCTCCGCGTACATAATGTGGTCGTAGATGAATCTCATAACCGAAAGCACAGCCTCAATGTTGTTCTGCATATCGGGAACCTCTACGTAGCTTATAGCGCCGCCGGGCGAGAGCGCCTGGAACTTCGCCTCAAGCTTGAGCTTTTCAAATGCGTCGATTTCCTCGGTTACGTGTACGTGATAGGAGTTTGTGATATAGTTTCTGTCAGTAACGCCCGGAACTATGCCAAAGCGCTTCTGAAGGCTCTTTGCGAACTTGTAGGTGGTGCTTTCAAGCGGTGTGCCGTAGAGCGAGTAGTCGATGTTCTCCGCAGCCTTCCACTTTGCAGTGTACTCGTTGAGCTTTTTCATTATCTCAAGACCGAGAGCCTCACCCTCTGGCTCAGTGAGCTTCTTTCCGTTTAGCGAATATACGCACTCCCAAAGTCCCGCGTAGCCGAGAGAGAGGGTGGAGTAGCCGCCGTGAAGATACTTATCAATGGTTTCACCCTTGTTAAGTCTGGTGAGCGCGCCGTACTGCCAGAGAATAGGAGCCGCATCCGAGAGCGTACCCGTAAGACGCTCGTGACGCGCCTGGAGCGCCTTGTGGCAAAGCTCCATACGCTCGTCAAATACCTGCCAGAACTTCTCCATGCTGCCCTCGGCAGAAAGACCGATATCAACGAGGTTTACGGTAACGACACCCTGATTAAAGCGTCCGTAATACTTCGGCTTGCCGTCCTCGTCCACGAAGGGAGTAAGGAAGCTTCTGCAGCCCATGCAGGTGTAGCAGTGTCCCTCGCCGTTCTTATCGACCTTACTCTGTAGCATTATTTTTTCCGAGATATAGTCGGGAACCATACGCTTTGCGGTGCACTGCGCGGCAAGTCTTGTGAGGTAATAGAACTCGCTGTTCTCGTGAATGTTCTGCTCCTCAAGCACGTAGATGAGCTTGGGGAATGCGGGAGTAATCCATATACCCTTTTCATTCTTTACGCCCTGAACGCGCTGAAGAAGAGTTTCCTCAATGATAACCGCAAGGTCGCGCTTTGTCTGCTCGTCCTTAGCCTCGCCAAGATACATAAATATGGTAATGAAGGGCGCCTGGCCGTTGGTGGTAAGAAGCGTTACTACCTGATACTGTATGCACTGAACGCCGCGTCTTATTTCGTCGCGAAGACGCTCCTCGGTAATCTTCTTGATAGCCGCCTCGTCGTCAACGCCGATTTCCGCAAGCTCGCGCTTAACCGACGCATAGAGCTTCTCACGGCTTATCTGCACGAAGGGTGCTAAGTGAGTAAGGCTTATCGACTGACCGCCGTACTGGTTTGAGGCAACCTGTGCAATAATCTGAGTCGCGATATTGCACGCGGTAGAGAAGCTGTGAGGCTTTTCTATCATAGTACCGCTGA
>CAZDON010000041.1:0-14382 GCA_964507065.1 uncultured Ruminococcus sp.
TGCGCCTGAGGGCGAGATATACAGAATAGCAACCTCACCCGCCCACCGCCGACGCGGTATAGCCTACCGACTGCTTGATTATATGCGCAAGTGCGAGCTTGGGCGCGGGCTTGAAACGCTCTTTCTTGAGGTGAGGAGTCAGAATATCCCCGCGAGAAATCTTTATAAATCCTTCGGCTTTATTGAGGTCGGGGTAAGGCGTGGGTATTACAAAAATCCCACCGACGACGCCGTGGTAATGCTTAAGGCGCACGGTGCCGATATGATTAACTAATAACGGATAAAGGACGAGCTCCCTTTAATGAACATAATAGCATTTGAATCCTCGTGTGACGAAACCGCCTGTGCGATAGTCACCGAGGAGGGTGGATTATTTAAGATAAAATCGAATATAATTGCAAGTCAGGTCGACGTTCACCGTCTTTACGGCGGTGTCGTGCCCGAAATTGCCTCGCGTGCACACACCGAGGCTATCAGCAGAATTACCTACGAGGCGCTTTCGGCGGCGGGAATGACGCTTGACGATATCGACCTCGTTGCGGTCACCGCGCGCCCTGGGCTTATAGGCGCGTTGCTCGTCGGTGTGAGCTTTGCAAAGGCGCTGGCAATGAAATATAAAATCCCCCTCGTGGCGGTTGACCACATCAAGGGACATATTGCCTCGGCATTCCTCAAGGAGGGAAGAGCGCCCACGCGTCCCGCGATAGCTCTCGTGGTGTCGGGCGGTCATACCGCGATATACAGGGTTGACACGCTGAACTCCGTCAGGGTCATCGGCTCGACGCGTGACGACGCTATCGGTGAGGCGTTTGACAAAATAGGAAGAATAATAGGAATACCCTATCCAGCAGGTGCTGGCTTTGATAAGCTGTCAGCCGAGGGCTTTGCCGCGGCGGTCACGGAGGGTGATGGGTATTTTAAGAGATACAGACGCTCTGCGGCGTACAAGCGCAAAGAGCTTACTCTGCCAAGCCCCGCTATGCGTGACGGCTCGCTTGATTTTTCGTTTTCGGGTCTTAAGACCGCGGCGATAAATCTCATCCACCGCTTCGAGCAGAGGGGCGAGGAGCTGCCCCGTGCCGAGTTTGCCGCAAGATATACCTACGAGGCGGTCGAGGCGGTATATACCAAGCTTAAGGAAGCGCTCTTGCGTGAGGAAAATCTTGACTGTGAGCTTATAGTGGCAGGCGGCGTTGCGGCAAATTCGCATCTTCGCGCAAGGCTTAGCGAGCTTTGCTCGGAGCTTTCGAGAAAAATTACGGTAGCCGACCGCGCGCTATGCGGAGATAACGCCGCGATGATAGCCGTAGCTGGCTTTTACGAATATGAAAAGGGAAATATTCAGGATTCGAGTCTTAACGCCTCGGCTCTTGACGGTATAGTTTAATGGAAAGCATAGATAAGGTTAAGGGTACTTTCGGCAGGGCTGCAGAGGCTCATATTCAGGGTGACGCGGACGTGCCGCTTGCGGTCATAAGACGCCTGCCGAGATACCACAGATTTTTAGGCGAGCTCTTAAGAGAGGGCACGCTTCGTATATCGAGCGCGGAGCTCTCGGAGCTTATGGGCGTTACGGCAAGCCAGATAAGAGCCGATTTCAACCGCTTCGGCGGCTTCGGTCAGCAGGGCTACGGCTACAACGTGAAGTACCTTCACTCAAAGCTCGGTGAGCTTCTCGGTATAACCGAGGACTACCGCGCGGTTATCGTGGGTGCGGGTAATCTCGGCCGTGCGCTCGCTACCTCACATATGTTTATGCGCAGGGGCGTTACCTGTATTGCGCTCTTCGATAACGACGGGGCGCTAATAGGACAGAGTGTCGGCGGTATTCCAATTCTCGACGTAGCCACGCTTGGCGACTTTCTTAAGAGCGAGAGGGTTGATATAGGCGTGCTCACCGTGCCCAAGACCTCGGCTGCCGAGGTGTGCGGCACGCTTGCGGACGGGGGTGTCGTCGGTATATGGAATTTTGCCAGCAGCGAGCTTGCGGCAAGACCCGGCGTGGTTATAGAGCACGTCCACCTCGGTGACTCGCTGCTTCAGCTTACCTACGCTATGCGCACGGGCGCGAGGGGAGTGGCTGACGATGAGTGACTATCGCTTCAAGCTACGTACGGATGCGATACTTAAGGGCGGATTTCTTTCGGAGCTCAGCGCCGATGAGATGCGGATTCTTCTTGCTCTTATAGCAAGGGGCGGCTCTGTAAGCAAGGAGGAGCTTCAGGAAATAACGGGCTGTACGGCGGCAAGGGTGGCGTCTGCCACGATGCTGTTTTCCGAGGCCGGCGTTGCCGTACCTCGTGATGCGGTAAGAGTGACGGAGGAGTTTGAGTCACCTAGGCTTATTACCGAGTCCTACGAGCCCGGCTCTGCCGAGATTGCAAAGACGGTCAGGGATAACGACCTTGCCGAGCTTATTGACGATTTTACCCGTCTTATTGGCAAGGGCGCGCTGAAGCCCTTTGAGGCAGGGAAAATAACCTCGCTCGTCGAGGAGTACGAGCTTACGGCTGAATATATCGCGCTTTATATGGCGCATCTTCACGAGCGCGGCAGACTCACCAGCGCGGCGGCGCTTCACTCAGGCGCGGTAAAGCTCTTTAACGACGGTATACGGGACGTCGAGAGCCTTAACCGATATATACAGACGGTTGAGAGCACCTCGGCGCTCACCTCGGAAATTAAGAGTGCTCTCGGAATTTACAGAAGGCTTTCTCCGACCGAGGAGGGCTATATAAAGAAGTGGACCGAGGAGCTTTCGTATTCGGTGCCCGTGGTGTCGCTTGCATACGATATCACCGTGCTTAATACGGGCAAGGTAAGCTTTAAGTATATGGACAAGCTTATTTCCGATTGGCACGCGGCAGGCTGCACCGACGTCGCTCAGTGCGAGGAAAGATATAACGAAAGGTCAAAGGAGCTTGCCGAGGGCGCGAAGCCTGCGCGCAGAGGCGAGGAAAAGCCGAAGCTCAAATACGGTGATTTTGACCCTGAGGAAGCACTTAAGAACGCAATAAAGAACAGCGGGTTCTTTGATGATGACGAATGATAAGTAACGAAAGGTTTACAAAATGTATTCTAACGAGATATACAACAAGGTCAGGGAAATTATACATAACAGGCGGACGAGCGCAAGGACAACCTCTCTTGCGAGGCAGGCTGAGCTTGAGGGCAAATCGCCTGAGCTTGCTGCTATCGGGCGCGAGCTTGCAGGAGTAGGTCCGCTTATTCTCAAGACCGCCTGCGAGGGCGGCGATATAGAGCCTATAAAGAAAAGGAATCTTGAGCTTAACGAAAGACGGCGCGAGCTTACCGTGGCGCTGGGATACCCTGCCGACTACGCCGAGGTTAAATATACCTGCCCCAAGTGTCAGGATTCGGGTGCTGTCGATATTTATACCTGCTCCTGTATGAAGGAGCTTCTTTATACCGAAACTATCAAGGCGTCGGGAATAGGCAGGCTTATCGAAACGCAGAGCTTTGAGAGCTACGACCTTGGCGCGTTTGACTACGACGAGAAAATAAAGCGCAAGATGACCAGCACCGTAAAAAAGCTGCGCGAGTTTGCAGAGGGCTTTGACAAGGAGTACCGCGGCAAGAATATTCTTATGATAGGCAAGACGGGCACGGGTAAGACTCATATCTCCACCGCAATAGCAAAATGCGTTATCGAGTCGGGGCACAGCGTGATTTACGACTCGGTTATAAATATCGTGTCGGCAATAGAGCAGGAAAAGTTCAGACCCCAGACGGTAAGCGAGCCGCAAATGGAAAAGTACCTTGAATGCGACCTTCTTATTATGGACGACCTCGGCACTGAGTTCAATACCCAGTTCACGACGAGCTGCCTTTACAACATAATCACCACCAGACTCAACCGCGGTCTTTCGACAATACTCTCGACTAATCTCTCGGCTGACGAGCTTGCACAGAGATACGAGGCGAGAATATGCTCGCGCATTATAGGAAACGAGTATCTCACGGCACAGTTCTTCGGAAACGATTATAGGCTGAGAAACGGAAGGAGGTAGTCACGGTGGGAAAGATAATCGAGCTTTTCAAAAAATACAAAGAAGCGATACTGTATTTGTTTTTCGGCGGCGTAACGACGCTCGTCAATATCGTATGCTACGCGCTTCTTTACTATATAGCGGGGCTTTCTAATACCGTCAGCAACGTCATAGCGTGGGTAGTGGCGGTGCTCGTTGCCTACGTGACGAATAAGCTTTTCGTGTTTGAGCACAAGGGGCTCGGCTTCGCGGGGCTTATGCTTGAGATAGCCTCGTTCTTCGGCTGCCGTGTGCTTACGGGGCTTCTTGATATAGGAATAATGTATCTGTTCGTGGATATTCTCGTATGGCACGCGCTCACTATGAAGATAATCTCAAACGTGCTCGTGATTATTCTCAACTACGTTTCGATGAAATTTTTCATATTCAGAAAGGAAAAAGAGGATGAAAGCAATTGAGGTGCTGAAGCGTAGCCTCGTCGCGATTTACGCCTTTCTGGTGGCGACGCTCGCTATCGGGCTTCTTATCGTAGGGGAGTTTATAGACACCTATTGCGAGAAGCACTTTACCCTGCCAAACGCCGTGGTTTTCCTTATTGACGCAGGGCTGATAGCGCTTGGCGTGCTTGCCGTACTGAAATGGGGCAGGCGAATAGAGCGTGCGGTGGATAAGGTGGTTGGCAGAGGCTTTATGCTTCTTCTTACCGTTATATTCTTTTTAGTACAGCTTTATATCGCGAAAAACGTCTATTTCCTGACGGGCTGGGACGTTCAGTACGTGACCAAGGCCGCCTACGATATTTCCGAGGGCGGTACGGTTACCATTGGGTACTTCATGGCGTACCCGAACAATCTTTTTCTGACCTATCTTTTCGCCCTCGTGCTTAAGATAAACGGTGCCGTTGGAATATTCCCCGAAAACGACGGAGTGTTCGCGATAGTGGCGTTCCAGTGTCTGCTCTTTGCCATTTGCGCTTATCTGGTATACGCCGTATGCTACGACCTTACGAAAAAGAAAACCGCGTCACTGCTTGCGTTTGTGATTTTCTTTCTTCTTCTGGGGCTTTCCCCTTGGGTCGTAATACCCTATTCTGACGGTATAGGAATTATTTTTCCTATTCTCATTTTCAGGCTCTGGCAGCTCTCGACGAGGGCTAAGAGCAAATCACGCGCTATCGTCCTGTGGTGCGTAAACGGTGCGGTAGCCTTTATCGCGTTCAAGATAAAGCCCCAGGCGTTTATAATGTTTATAGCCGTCGTGATAGTCGAGGCGGCGCGCACGGTGCTTATAAGGCGCAAGGATAAGGCGCTTCTTAAAAAGAGTCTTACGAATATTGTCGCCTGCCTTTTGGTGTTCGTTATTATTGCCGCCGCGTTTTCGGTATTCTCCGCGACGCAGACGGGAATTGAGCTTAATAAGGAAACCGAAATAGGTCTGCCGCACTTCTTTATGATGGGACTTAACGGTGAAAACCACGGCGGCTACTGTTATGACGACGTTCAGTTCTCCACCTCGTTCGATACCAAGGAGGAGCGAGATAGGGAGAATATGAGAGTCGCGTTTGAGCGCATAGGCGATATGGGCTTTTTCGGTATGATTGACCACCTAGTGCGCAAGAGCATTTCCAATTTCGGTGACGGTACCTTTGCGTGGGGAGTTGAGGGCAACTTCTACCGTGAGATTTTAGACGAGCCAAACGACGGGATAGCTCCGTTTTTACGCTCGTTTTACTACGCGGACGGAGAGAATTACCAGCTCTTCGAGGACAGTATGCAGGCAATATGGCTTGCGGTTCTTTTCCTCAGCGGCGCGGTATGTCTTTATATACTTAAAAACAGAGGACGGCGCGGAATTGAGGCGTCGGTGCTCACTCTCTCACTCGTCGGGCTTTCGATTTTCGAGGCGCTCTTCGAGGCGCGCGCAAGATATCTTATGACCTTTGCGCCGATATTTATAATCGCGGCGGTTATAGGACTTTGCTCAATTATAAGGCTTATTGATGAAAAATATTTCAAGACAAAGGCCGACGGCACCGAGGCATAGTAAAAAGGCTTTCCCAAATGAAAATAGGGAAAGCCCTTTTTATAACCTTTATCTTAATCCAAGTGAAAGCAGCGCGCGCTTCAGCGGCTTTACTCCCGAAAACACCTCGGCAGATATGCCGAGGGCGCGCGCGGCGCTCACGTTTTCCGGGTTGTCGTCCGTGAAGAATGCCTCGGTGGGTGAGATGCCGATTTTTCCGAGCGCGTATTCAAAGTAGTCACGCGACGGCTTTTTTCTCGCGATTTCGCTTGATATAAATACACCGTCAAACAGGTCGTTAAGCTCGTACCTATCAAGGATATTGCGAAGAAAGGGCGTTGCCGCGTTTGAGAGAAGATACACGGGATATCTTTCCCGAAGCGCCCTTATATAATCAACGAGCTCCGTGTTTATCACAACGAGCGAATAAAATTCCTCTTTGATTTTATCTCTCGGTACTCCCGTCATTGCTTCCATTTCGATATAGGACTGCTCCTCGGAAATGATGCCTAGGTCGGCTCGCTCAAACACGCGCGCCTTGAAGAGTCTTGCGCGCTCGCTGTCAAAGTGCCCATCAAACCATACGGGTGCGACCTCACTTGAAATAACGCCGAAAAAGTCAAACAGAAGTGCCTTTATCATAAATTTTCCTCTTTTTAAAAGTTACTGCCTACCCATTATAGCATACGCGGCGGATTTTTTCAAGCGTCAGCCCCATTCTTGCTTTCGAGTGCATTCTATCGGAAAATTATTCGCGCGCGCATATTGCATTTAGGCTGGGCGTGTGGTAAAATTAAAGGGTAAAGCATATATGAAGGGTGGTAAAATATGGCAGAGGTCAGCAGTGCATTTGAGTGTGAGCATCGTGGGGTAAGAGAGCTCGCTTTGGCGCTTAAGGAAGCAGGTGCTCCCGGATTTGAGAATATTTATAAGAACGAGGGTGGCGAGCCATTCTTTATGCTCCCTAAAAAATACAAAAGGGAAAACGAGGGCGACCCCGAATACCACTACGTCTACGTCGATGTATACGACAGAGGCGACAGGGTGGAGTACCGGGTTACTATGCTCTATACACCACTGTATTTCTATTCCGTAGAGGATTGCGTGGCGCTTTGCAAGGGGCTTCTTGACGAGAAAATTGCCGAGGTGGCACTCGTTACGCCGATAGGTATGGCAAGCGGCTTCGTACGGCACACGGGAAGCCACGAGGAAAACGTGAGAGTCCTTGCCGAGAACGGTCAGGCGCTTGTAGATAAGCTAAAGGGATTTTTTGAAAATAAAAATATGCTTCTTCGCGGTAACGTGCAGGAGCTTAACACAGGTCTTGGGCTGATAACGAATGCTATCGGCTTCAGAGAGGCGCGCGATTATCAGTATAACGGCATCACGGTTTACGCGGCTTCGTACCTATGCGCGTATCACCCTGAAATTTACGTCTTTCAGTAAATGGGTTTGATTTGCAAACAATACGTTACAAAAAAGGTTGTTATAAATGGAAATCTGGGATTTATATAACGAAAAAAGAGAGCGCGTCGGTAAGACGATGATAAGGGGCGATGAGGTTCCCGCGGGGCTTTACCGCATTATAGTATGCCTTTGCATCATTACCGATGACGGACGGATGCTTATACAGAGAAGGGCACTCGACAAGGACGGGTGGCCGGGGCTGTGGGATATATCCTGCGGCGGCTCGGCTATCGCGGGCGAGGATTCTGCCACCGCTATGTCGCGTGAGCTTTCTGAGGAGCTTGGCATACGCGAGAGCTTTTCGGGCAAGCGCCCCAAGGTCACCTACTCTATCGGGCGCGGCTTCGTTGACGTTTATATTCTTCGCGGTGAGTACGCGCTTGATACTCTTTCACTTCAGGAAAGCGAGGTTTGCGACGCGAGGTACGCCACCCGTGACGAGATAATGGATATGATAGACGACGGACGGTTTATACCCTACCACAAGAGTATTATTGACTCCGTATTTTTCCTTGCCGGATCCGAACGGCTTCAGACGAAAAGAGATGGGCAAAAGTAAATGAAATACAGCTATCACAACCACACGCCGCTGTGCAGGCACGCATACGGCGCGCCTGAGGAATACGTGAGGGCTGCAATCTCAGCCGGGCTTGAATTTTTCGGCTTTTCCTGTCACGCGCCTCACTGCTTTTGCGGTGACTACGAGTCACCTATCCGTATGAAGCCCGGTGAGCTTTCAGAATATACCGACACGGTGCTTACTCTGCGGCACAAATACCGCGAGCATATAGAAATCGGACTCGGACTTGAGTACGAGCTTTACAGATCTACCTTTGATAAGGACATAGCACTTTATCGCGCGGCGGGGATTGAGTACCTGATTTTAGGGCAGCATTTTACCGACGACGAAGCTTTGCCCTCGTCCTACAATTCCTATCACGAAACCGACTCGGCAGACGGGCTTATCGCATATACCGACACGGTTATCGAGGCTATGGAAACCGGGCTTATAAGCTACGTCGCGCACCCCGACTGCTTCTTCTTTACGGGGGACGGCAGGCGTTACCGCGCCGAGGCTGACCGCCTTATCAAGGCGGCGATAAAGCACCGAGTGCCGCTTGAGGTAAACGTGTTCGGTCTTTCCCGCCGGAGGCACTATCCCACCGAGCGCTTTTTCCGTCGCGCTGCCGCGCTTGGCGCACCCTGCGTGCTTGGAATTGACGCACACACGCCTGAGCGCGTTTTTATAGAGGAAGAGCTTCGCTCAGCGTACGACTTCTGCGAGCGCCTGGGAATCACACTCGTTGATAAGGTGGAGCTAGGCACGCTGGGCGCACGCCCTGCGTGCCAATGATATCCGTTTCCTACGGTATAATATTTGCCCCTGCAAATATATCATACTCGCTTGACGAGTATATCATATCTCATAAGAGATATATCATTTATATAAAGCGCTCCATTTTAATGAAATCCGTCTTGCGACGGATGAAGTCACTTTGTGATTAAATCGCTACGCGATGAAGTCCCGCTTGCGCGGGGTTATAGCACGGCGGAGCCGTGATGAAAATAACAAAAGCCGCGGCAAAATTTGCCACGGCTTTTGTTATTTAGCTATATCATTTAAGTGCGAAGTAGATGATTACCGCAACGAAGAGCGCGAGCACTACCGCGCCTGCGATAACGTATCTTCTTATTCTTCTGTGTCTTGCAAATCTGCGTGCTTTCTTGAGGTATGCGGAAATGGGGTCCTTCTTCCTCTCAAGGTCGCGTGTGAATTTTTTAACCCACTTGATGTCGTTCTTGGTAAGGTCGTCGTTTTTCTTAAGAGCGCCGGGCTCGTGAGCAAATACGTTCCTTATATTTCTGTATTTGACGAGCATAGGGAGCACCTCGTCGCGTCTGGGTGCAAAGCGGGTATTGCTGAGTCTGTTTATATATTCGGTGACGCCGCCTGTGGATACGCCGAGCTTATCGCAAAGAATTCTGTCAAGCTCCATGTATGAATTGAGAAATTTCTCGTTTAACTTCTTTCTGCTCAACCCGAAAAACCTGCCTTTCTTGCCTCTTTTTTCTATTATAAACTATTTTTTAGTAATTTTCAATACCTATTTTAAAAAAATTGAACATATTGAGGCTCACGCCGCATTTCGTCCCCTCGGAAGATAAAATTTTATTAATTATTTGAAAAGGTCTTTATTTTTAGAAAAAAATATAGTATATTATTTATGTAGAGCTTAAGTTACCGTACCGTTTTTTAAAATTTGTTTTTTATAATTTGTTTTAAAAGGAGCCTTTTCTATGCTTCTCGATATACTTAATATTTGTAATTTTTGCCTGGGAATACTTTTCGTAATGTGCTACTTTTTCCAGGTTATGTATCTTTTCATTCCCTTTATCATCAAAATGCCTAAGCACAAGCCCACTACTCCTCATAAGTACGCGATACTCATTTCGGCAAGAAACGAGGAGGCGGTAATAGGCACGCTCATTGATTCCATCGCGGCGCAGGATTACCCCGCCGAGCTTATTACGACCGTGGTCGTTGCCGACAACTGTACGGACAAGACGGCAGAGGTCGCAAGGCTTCGCGGCGCCGTGGTGTACGAGCGCTTCAACGACGTGGAAAAGGGTAAGGGCTACGCGCTCAACTTCCTGCTTCATAAGCTTGACGAGGATTTTGGCGAGGATGCCTTCGACGCGTTTATCGTATTCGACGCGGACAATATCCTTACTAAGAATTTCGTAACCGAGATAAACAAGACTTACTCCGACGGCTACGAGGTCATTACAACCTACCGCAACTCAAAGAATTACGGTGACAACTGGCTCTCCAGCGGTACGGGACTGTGGTTTATAAGAGAGGCAAAGTATCTCAACGGCTCCAGATTCCGCATAGGAGCGTGCCCTCAGGTATCGGGAACGGGCTTCCTCTTCTCAAACGAGGTCAAAAAGCAAAACGGCGGCTGGCCCTACCATACGCTCACCGAGGACTACGAGTTCACCTGTGACAGCGTTGTAAAGGGAATGCGCTTCGGCTATTGCGAGGACGCGCGCTTCTACGACGAGCAGGTTACGGGCTTCGTTCAGGCGTGGCACCAGAGAGTAAGATGGTGCAAGGGCGGAATGCAGGCGTTCTTAAAGCATTTCAAGGGGCTCATTCGGGGAATTTTCTCAAAGAAATTCGTCGCTAGCTACGATATGACTATGTCTATATTCCCCGCGTACGTTATTTCAATTCTTGCCTGCTTCATTAATATAATAGGCGTTACGGCGCTTCTTATTGCGGGCTACGACCCTATTGAAACACTCACCTCGACGGCAGTTATGGTGCTTGGCGCGTATCTTCTTTTGCTCGTGCAGTCTGTCGTGTGCACCGCAACCGAGTGGCGGCATATTCACGCTAAGTGGTATAAAAAGATACTTTACGCCTTTACCTTCCCCCTCTTTATATTCAGCCTGGTACCCGCCGCCTTCGTCGCAATGTTCAAGAAGGTTGAGTGGAAGCCGATAGTGCACAGCGACGCCTCGGACGAGGAAAAGGAAAGAATGGAGGCGGTTGACGAGGTAGGAAAGCGTCAGCGCGAGGCAACCGACGGCACCGAAGGTGCAGAGGTCGAGGCAGATTCAGCCGACGTCGATAAGGACACCGCCGATAAGACGTAAGAGGTCACGGAGTAATTATTGACAGGAAAATTTTTACTTATTCGCCATAATTAAAATCAAATAGAAAAAGCACCTGTGAAATACGGTTTAGTACGTCACGGGTGCTTTTTTATCAGTTATTTATGACGTGCACGTCAAGCTGATTGAAGGGAACTACGATGCCCTCCCTCTCAAGGCGCTCGTTTACCGCCTCAAGCACGTCGAAGTTTACGGTCCAGTAGTCACCGCTCTTTACCTATATTATCTTGTTGTCGGGGGTCCTTAGCTTGGTCGTCGTGATATGTATATCGACGACGGTGCCCGAATAGCCCTGCGCCTCGATATAGTCGACAAGCTTAAAGGGGCGAGTGAGTATTATAAGCACGCCGCCCGCAAGACCTATACACGCACCGAACGAAACGACGAGGGCGGTGAGCCCTGAGGTGTCTATTCTCACGTATCCGACGAGGCAGATAGCGACGAGCACCTTAAGACCTATTCTCGTAAGGTAGGCGAGCGTTTTCATTATCGTTTTGTCGGCTTTGCCGTCAGAGGCGCGTTTTTCTATTCTTCTTGAAATAAGGTTTATGACCTTAAAGGCGACGAACATTACCAAAAAGGCGATAACGAGCCTGACACCGCCTTCCGATATCATTATACTATCTGCCGAGCCGATAATCAATACCGAGAGGATACTTTCTTAAATTTTCTTCTCTTTCGCACAAATTACACGCTTTCAATATTGACAAGAGCGCTTTGCTTTGCTAAAATATTTAAAGTAAATTAAAATAAATATGCGGTGGTAAATGAAAATGGAAAATGAAAAACGCAGCATACCGACGGGTCTTACCTCCGAGGAGGTGGCAAGGCTCACCGCCGAGGGCAAGGTCAACGTTTCGGATATCAAAAGCGGTAAAAGCTACGGAAGAATCGTAATTGACAATCTTCTTACCTTCTTTAACCTCGTATGGACGGTCGTAGCCGTAATTCTTATCGCGTTCGGAAGCTTTGACAACCTGGGCTTCCTTGCGGTGGTTATTCCCAACGCGGCAATTGCTATCGTGCAGGAAATGCGCGCAAAGCGAGTGGTTGATAAGCTTTCGGTTACAACCGAGCCCAAGGCGTCAGTGGTAAGAGACGGCGCGCTCGTTGAGATACCCTCGGCAGAGATAGTCCTCGGCGACGTTATGTACGTTGAGATGGGCAGGCAGATTCTCTCTGACGGTGTCGTAATAGGCGGTCTTGCAGAGGCAAACGAGTCTATGCTTACGGGTGAGTCGGACGCTATAAAGAAGGCAGAGGGCGACCGCGTGCTTGCAGGCTCGTACCTCGTGTCGGGCGGCATCTTCGTTAAGGTTACGGCTGTCGGCAAGGATAACTACGTCACCAAGATAGAAAAGGCGGCAAAGAGCTTCAAGGCGCCTCAGTCAAACCTTTTCCGCGACCTTAACAACCTCGTTAAGTACATAGGAATCTTTATGATACCTATGACCGTTATAGTGGCTATAAGCAACTGGTTCGTAATAAACGAGGGGTCGCTCGTTCCGGACGGCTCTTCGGCGCTTGCCGAAACCATACAAAAGACCAGCGGCGCTATCATAGGTATGATTCCGTCGGGAATATATCTTCTCATCACCCTGACGCTTACTCTCTCGGTTATTCTTCTTGCGAGAAAGAATACGCTCGTTCAGGATATGTATTCTATCGAGATGCTTGCATCTGCCGACGTCGTATGCCTTGATAAGACGGGTACTATCACCGACGGCACGATGACGGTCAGCGAGGTTGAATGCCTTGGCGGTTCGGAGTATAGCGAGATAGAGAAAATAATGGCTATGCTTGAGGGCAGCGAGAGTAGCATCAACGCAACCTCGCGTGCTCTTATTGAAAAATTCGGTACGAATACCGACTGCAAAATTCTTGATAAGGTGCCCTTCTCGTCGGCGCGTAAGTATTCCGCCGTAAGAGTAGAGGGCGTCGGAGTCTTTGCAATAGGCGCGCCGCACTTCGTTAAGTGCCCCGTGGACGAGGCGCTTGAGGGGCGTATTGCCGAGCACGCTGCGCAGGGTGAGAGAGTTCTTCTTCTCGTGCGCCAGAGTGATTTTGAAAGCGAGGGCGAGGCTATCGCGCTTATCGCAATAGCGGACAGAATCCGTCCCAACGCCGCCGAAACTATCGCCAGGTTTCAGGAGCAGGGCGTCCGCGTTAAGGTCATTTCGGGTGATAACGCGCTTACCGTTTCCACTATTGCAAAGCGAGTCGGCATTCTCGGCGCGGATAAGTATCTTTCGTGCGAGTCGCTTTCTGACGACGAGCTTCTCGCGGTTGCAAACGACTACGACGTCTACGGCAGAGTAAGCCCTGAGCAAAAGGTGCTCTTAGTCAAGGCGCTCAAGCGTGCAGGTCACACGGTTGCTATGACGGGTGACGGAGTAAACGATACTCTGGCGCTTCGTGAGGCGGATTGCTCTATCGCAATGGCGGACGGATCTGACGTCGCGAGAAAGGTATCGAAGATAGTCCTGCTTGAGAGTGATTTCGGAACGCTTCCCGACGTAGTAAGAGAGGGCAGACGCGCGATAAACAACGTAAGAATGTCAAGCGTGCTTTTCCTTATGAAAACTATGCTCACCATAGTGCTTTCGATATTCGCGGTTATCGTGCATATCCTCTATCCCCTTGAGGCAAAGCATCTCAACCTGATAGAGCTTATCATAATAGGTCTTGCGTCGCTTGCGCTCACCGTTGAGCCTAATAACAAGCGCATTGAGGGCTCGTTTATCAAGACCGTCCTCGTCAAGAGCGTGCCAAACGCGATTTCTATGCTTATCCCCGTGTGCGCGATACTCATTATGTCGCGTATGGATATAATTACCGATACCACACTCGTCAGCGCGCTTTGTATGCTTACCCTGACGCTTGCGGGCTTTGTGAATCTTCTCTTTATCTGCATACCCTACACCAAGTGGCGCGTCGGAGTCGTTGCGCTCGTTACGGTGCTTCTTTGCGTTGCGCTCGTCGGCTCGGTGCTCCTGCTCGGCGACCTTTGGGAGATTCTTCCCGCGCTCTCAGCTCCCGGCACTCTTCTTCCTATGCTAGGAGTAACCGCGCTGTGCGCTGTCGCGGTGCATCTCGTAAGGCTCGGCGTGGGATATATTATGAAAAAGAAAAAGAGCGCTGGGGCTTAGCGTGTTATCCAAAGCGGAGAACACGCAATCACATCCGTCTTCGACGGGTGAAA
>CAZDON010000042.1:0-14282 GCA_964507065.1 uncultured Ruminococcus sp.
GTGCCGACGTTGGGCACTCTTATCGTCTGGCGTACCTCGGCGTGACCGAGAAGCACTTCCTTATAGGTAGGCGCAAGCATACCCTTCATTGCCGCCTCAACCTCGTCTATAATCTCGTAGATGATACGGTGGCATCTTATATCAACTCCGTTTCTCTCTGCGGAGTCAAGCGCGTTCTTATCGGGGCGTACGTTGAAGCCTACGATAATTGCGTTTGATGCGGTTGCGAGCATAACGTCGCTCTCGGTAATGCCGCCGACCGCGCTGTGAATTACGCTGACCTTAACCTCGTCGCACGAAAGCTTGAGAAGCGAGGACTTAACCGCCTCGGCAGAGCCTGCCACGTCAGCCTTGACTATAATGTTAAGCGCCTTGGCGCCCTCGGAAATCTGGCTGAAGAGCTCGTCGAGATTTACTCTCGCGTTAGCGCTGAGGGTTTCCTGACGGAGCTTCTCGCGTCTTTCCTCTGCAAGCTGTCTTGCCATCTTCTCGTTCTCAACCGCGTTAAGCTCGTCGCCTGCCTGGGGAACGTCGTCAAGACCTACTATCTCAACGGGAGTTGAGGGACCTGCCACCTTGGTGTTCTTGCCCTTGTCGTCGAGCATTGCGCGCACGCGTCCTACCGTGTTACCGACGATTACGTAGTCGCCCTGATGAAGCGTACCGTTCTGCACGAGGACGGTTGCAACGGGACCGCGGCCGCGGTCGAGCTTCGACTCGATAACAAGACCTCTTGCACGGCGCTTGGGGTTAGCGCGGAGCTCCTTGACCTCGGCTACGAGAAGCACGCTTTCAAGAAGGTCCTCGATGCCCATTCCCGTGTGTGCGGAAACGGGAACGCATATTACGTCACCGCCCCACGCCTCAGGCACGAGCTCGTAGGTTGTGAGCTGATTAAGAACGTTATCGGGATTAGCCTCAGGCTTATCCATCTTGTTTATTGCTACGATAATATCAATTCCCGCCGCTTTGGCGTGGTTGATAGCCTCAATAGTCTGTGGCATTACACCGTCGTCTGCCGCTACTACGAGAATTGCGATATCGGTGGACTTTGCACCGCGCATACGCATCTGCGTAAACGCCTCGTGTCCGGGGGTATCAAGGAAGGTAATATCCTTGCCCTGAGCCTTTACCTTGTAAGCACCGATAGCCTGCGTGATACCGCCTGCCTCACCGCGAGTGACGCTCGTGTGTCTTATCGCGTCGAGAATAGAGGTCTTACCGTGGTCAACGTGTCCCATTACGCAAACGACGGGAGCGCGCTCAATAAGGTCCTCGGCATTATCCTCCGCCTCGGTAAAGAGGATTTCCTCCTTGGTTACGATAATCTCACGGGTTACCTTTGCTCCGAACTCGTCGGCAATAAGCTCCGCCGTGGCGAAGTCTATCGTGTCGTTTACGGTTTTCATCTCACCCATAAAGAGAAGCTTCTTTACAACCTCGGCAGAGGTCTTTTTGAGTCTTACGGCAAGCTCGCCTACGGTTATTTCGTCGGGCACGGTAATCTCAAGGGGCTTTTTCTTTGCCTTTTCCTCCTCAAGACGCCTTATCTTTTCCTGAGCAGCTCTTTCCTTATCCTTCGCGCTCTTTGAGTTCTGTCCGCGGTTGTCCTGCTTCTTAAGCTTCTGCTTGCTCTGCGAGCTCTCGGTGCCGTTTACAATAGCGTAGAACTTATCGTGATATCTGTCGTCGTATTTGGAAAGGTCAACGTCAGAGGATCTGGTATCAACCACCCTCGTCTTAGGCTGAGTGTCACCGTGATACTCGGCGGAAATATTTACACCGCCCGTAACCTTACCCTGTGCGGGGGTGGGAGTTATAGTCTTGAACTGCTGACGAGCAGCGCGGCGCTCCTCCTTCTTTTTCTTATCGTTCTTCTCAGGAGCCTTTTCACGCTCGGGCTGAGCGTCCTTGCGCTCTGCCTGTGCCTTCTGCTTTTCAAGCGCGAGAAGAGGTGCGCCTGATGCCTTCTGAGTCTGCTGTGCAGCCGAAGCACCGGCCTGAGCCTGTGTCCTCTGTGCCTCAGGTGCCTTTACCTGAGTGTCTGCCGCCTTGGCGGACTCGGCTCTTGCCTCAGGCTTCGTATCGGGCTTCCTCGTCCTTGAGTCCGTACGACCCTGCGCGTCGGCACCTCCCTTACCGTAGCCCTCAGGCCTTTGCATTTTCTCACGCTTCTGCGCAAAGGGATCGAAGGTCTGTCCTGCGTCGTATTTTGATCTCTGGGGCTCGCCGCGCTTCTGTCCCTGGCGCTTGTCGCCTGCACCCTCTGCCTTAGCGCGTGCCTTAGCCTCTGCCTCGGCCTTTGCCTTAGCCTCTGCCTCAGCCTTTGCCTTAGCCTCCGCCTCCGCCTCTATACGAGCCTTTTCCTTGGCGGCAGCCTCTGCCTCACGGCGAAGCTCCTCCTCGGACTTTTTCTTTATAATCTTAGTAACACCGTCGAAATAATCGTCAAGATTCTTTATCTGACGGCCAAGCGACAGATTCTGAATAAACGCCTCAAGCTCAATTACGCTGACAGTAGCGCTTGAGGACTTTTTATCGATACCAAGCGAGAGGAGTACGTCGCATACGTCCTTCGACTTCATATTAAAATCTGTTGCTATCTGAGAAATCTTAATCTTTATCTCTGCCATTTAAGCCACCGAATTTCCCGATGAAAAGCGGGAAAGTCCTTTCTCTTCGTTTATGGGCTGATTGCCCTCGTAATCTGCTCGGCAAAGCCGTCGTCCCTGATACCCACGCACGCGGGTGAGTATTCCTTTCCGATTGCCTGACCAAGCGCGTCCTTGGTAATGGCGATAATACTTGCCTTGATGCCGTAGAACTCAGCCTTTGACATCACGCGCTCACGCGTTGCGTCGGATGCGTCGCCTGTCACCAGCACGAGCTTAAGCGCACGGCGCTTTGGCATCAGTGCCACGACCTGCTCAGTACCTACCGTGAGCTGTCCTGCGCGCATCGCAAAGCCCAGCATCGTCAGTAATCTTTCCTCATTCATCGCCGAGGCTCTCCTTAAGAGTCGCGTAAAGCTCCTCGGGAATTTTACATTCGAGCGCTGTCTGAAGCCTGCCCTTGCGGTAGGCTACGGTAAGACAGCTTTCCTTTTTGCAAAGATATGCGCCGCGTCCTGACGCCTTGCCCGTCTTGTCGGAAATAACCGTACCGTCGGGCTGTCTTACTACGCGCATAAGCTCAGGCTTCGGAAATCTTTCCTGACAGCCGATGCATTTTCTTTCGGGAATATGCTTGCTTGCCTTCATATTATGCCTTTATATCTATCTTACAGCCCGTAAGTCTTGCTACGAGCTTCGCGTTCTGACCCTCTTTACCTATGGCAAGAGAAAGCTGATCCTGAGCAACGGTTACCTTGCACGAGCGCTCAGCCTCAAGCACGACGGAGTAAACCTTTGCGGGTGAGAGTGCGGACTTAACGTATTCGGTAATATCCTCGCTGTATTTTACGATATCTACCTTTTCCTGACCGAGCTCCTCAAGAATTGCGGAGATTCTCATACCGTGCTCACCGATGCAGGCGCTTACCGCGTCAACGTTGGGGTCGTTTGAGAAAACGGCAATCTTCGTACGGCTTCCTGCCTCACGGGATACGCCCTTGACTACTACGGTGCCTGCCTGAATTTCGGGAATCTGAAGCTCGAAAAGTCGCTTTACGAAGTGGGGATGTACTCTTGAGAGTGTAACGAGAGGACCTCTTGTTTCACCGCTCTTAACCTCGGAGATGAATACCTTGATTCTGTCGCCTACGTCGTGAACCTCACCGGGAATCTGCTCACTCTTAAGAAGCGTTGCGTAGCCCGTACCCGTGTCGAGAATGAGGTTTCCGTTTGTCATGTCGACCTTATCAACCACCGCGGTGATGATTTCCTCACGCTTCTGCTCGTATTCGCGAGTCTGTCTTTCACGCTCCGCATCTCTTATTGCCTGAATAATCATCTGCTTTCCGAGAGTGGCGCTGAGTCTGCGGAAGTCCTTGGTTTTAAGCTCGGTTTCAACTACACCGCCAAGCTTATGACGGCGGCTTAAGGACTTAGCCTCGGTCAGTGCAATCTGATTCGTGCGGTCAAACACCTCACCGTCAGGCACTACCGTGCGCTGTGAGTAGACTCTGAAGTCCTTTTTGTCCTCATCGATCTTTACTCTTATAACGGTAGAGGGACCAACCTCTTTTTTGCACGCGTTAGCAAGGGCAAGCTCGATTTTTGCAATCATATATTCCTTAGGAATACCTTTTTCCTGCTGGAGCAGGTCAAGTGCGGCGAAGAAATCTGCGTTCATTGCTTTCTTTATACCCCGTAATAAATACGGTCCTTTCAATTGTTATCAAATTAAGTTATAAATATTTTAAAATCACACTCTTTTGCTTACGCCTTAAGCGTCAGGCTGATTTTTGAAATATCACGTCTAGGAAGAGTAACGGTGCTCTCACCAATATCAAGGCTTATTTCGTCATCGGTAAAGCCGGCAAGCTTGCCCGAAAATGCCTTGAGCCCGTCTAGCGCGGTGAAAAGCTTGATATCCACCTCAGCACCGAGGTATCTTTCAAGATGCTCATCCGTGCGAAGCTCACGCTCAGCACCCGGAGAGGAAACTGCAAGATAATAGAAGCCGGGTATAGGGTCGGCGTCGTCAAGAATGGGATTTATTGCCTCGGTGACACGGACGGTGTCGTCAATGCCGATTCCCCCCTCGCTGTCAATAGTGATCTCAAGCTGGTAATCTCCACCTATCTTGCGGTAGGTTATATCCCAAATGGTGTAGCCGAGGGCGGCAACGGTGTCCTCAATAAGCTCCCTTACGGTAAGGCTTACGTTTTTCTTCATTTAAACATTCCTTTCTCCCCGACGAAAGACGGGGCTGCCGTACGCAGTGTCGAGCGCGCAGGTTCGGAAGCACGGGTCACTCGTGTTGCCGTGCTTCTCCCGGGCGCTTTTTGTGACGCTCACAGGCTTCTCTTCATACACAAAATTAAGAGTGACCGTGGGGCCACTCTTAATCATACCGTATTCTACATTAATATTATAACATATAATTTCAAAAAATCAATACCTTTTTTCAAAAATATCTCATTTTTGAATTATTTTTTATAAACCTTAACGTCACCCTCAAGAAGAAGCGCGGTTATTCTCTTCTTCTTGATTTTGCCGATACGGCGACGCCTTGAGAGCTTGGAATACTCGTTCATAGCACCCTCGACCTCAGATGCGATTTCAGCGCGCTCACGCTCAAGCTCAAGGACGAGATTATCTCTTTCACCAAATGCGATTTCGTAAAGACTCTTTGGCTTCGTCTTAATCATCACTAAAATCCTCCTTTAACCCTTAAATGAGCCGATGAGATTCATAATAAAATCCAGTATCTGCTGATAGAACACGGCGCAAGCAACTCCGCCGACGACGAGAACCGCAAGAACGACGATCCAGATGATCTGCGCCTTGACGCTCGGCTGCTTTTCGTTCTTTTTCTTCATCTTGTGAAGAAGACGGTAGATATCGCGCTCAGTGTACTTGATGCTTCGCTTGGTGTTGCGTATTTCTTCCTTAAGCGCGCGCTTCAGTGAGCCCTTGGGCTTTTCGTGGCGCTTGCGGTACTTGCACTCGGCAAGGTATGCCGCGAGGTTGGTACGCTCGTTCATAAGCGCCCACGCCTCCTCCTTGAGAGGCATAGGAACGAAATATCTCTTTGATTTTCTGTAAAGGTGAAGCTGCTTTTTGAAGCTGCGGCGCGCTGCCTTAAGGCGTACCCTTGCTATCTTATCCCTTACGTTCTTCTTTCCGCGTCCGTCGTCGGAATAAAGAGCCATAAGTCTTGTGTTGATTTCAGCACGCTCGACTATCCTTGCGATAATTCTCTGGCGAAGCACCTCGATGCGCTGACGCTCTGCCTCGTGCTTGACGCGGTTAAGCTTAACCGTTCCGTTCATAACCCTTGCGTATCTCTTGTTGTTTGCCTTGGTTACCTTGTAGAGCTTCTTCGTGTCGCGGCGCATAGCGCGAAGCCTTGCGTTTGAGTCGACGCGGGCAGCCTGGCTCGCACGCGTGTTCTCATTGAAGTGATAGTTCGAGAGGGAAAGCTGGTACTTGATGGTAGCCTTTCTGTACGCACATCTTGCCTTTACGGTCTTGAGATCGAGCTTCATCATCTTCTTTACCATCTTGGGGGTAAGAGCGATGGCGTCGGGAGCTTCCTGATCCCTTACAAGTCCCTGCCTTCTGTCGCGCTGAAGCGCCTTATCCTCGCGAAGAAGCTGCTTCTGCTCGCGGCGGCGCTCTGCCTCCTCACGCTTGGGCGAGGGCTTTTCGCTGAGCTTTTCTCTTGATACGTAATCAATAACGGGAATAGGGGGACAGCCGACACCGCTTACGATAAGCTCGGCTATGTTCTCGTTCACCGTAGGCGTCTTTGAGCCCGTGAGAACGCAGAAGTCGTCTATAAGTCCGTTATACTCGCCCGTAGTTTCGGAAACGAGCCTTGCGTATTTCTTGGTGTACCTTGAATTGTCTGCAACGATAGCGTAGTTGAGGTCACTTACGTAGCTTTCAAGAAGCTCGCGCTTCAGTGCCATAAGCGCTACGAGTCTTTCTGTGGAGTCAACGCGGCGGCGCTCGATTTTCTTGTAGCTGCGCTTAAGCTTGTTTTCCTTGCGCTCGGCTCTTCTGAGTCTGTCCTTGAGCTCGCGCTTGTTCATCTTGGTTACTATTTTGTCCGCAATCTCACCGTCGGCAAGTCTTTCGAGCGCGCGCTTTTCATCCGATTCGCCCTCGGGAAGCGAGCGTCTTTCGGGCATTACGGCAGGCTCGGTGGGCGACGAATAAGCAACCGTTACGACGTGTGAGCCGTCGGTGCCGCGGGTTGCAAGCTCAACGTGCTGGTTTTCGGTGCTGTAGGGATTGGTAAAGCCTGCAATTGATTCCTCAAGGCGTGCCTTTTCTGCCTCGTAAGAGGACTGAATCTGGTCGCGTCTTGCGGTAAGCTCCTCAATTTCTCTTGAATATCTGTCGTTTATCGAATCGATTTCCGCCTGATACGAGCCGAGCATCGCGTCGTTTTCCTTGGTGCGAAGCTCAATTATCTCGTCGCGGTTAGCGCGCTCGTCCTTAGCAACTGCTGCCGCAAGCTCGTCGCGTCTTGCCTTAAGAGCCTCGGCCTCGTCAAGTCTTTTTCTGTACTCGTCGTTAAGTATAGCGCCGCCCGCTGCTGCCAAGGCGATTCCTGCTGCCTCAGCGCCGCTATCGGGGACTTCCTCATACACGGGGTAGTCCTCGGCACTCTCGTACGAGGGCGCGTCCTCTGCCGTGACTCTCTCGGCTGCTGCAATTGCGGCAGCTGCGGTTGCTATCGCGGTAGCGGCTACTGCCGCCTCGGTAAGCGACTCGCCGTCGTCTATCTCGCCCTCGTCAACCTCGTCGGGCATAACGTCATCAGCTACTACTGCATAAAGAGGGGGAAGTCCGTACTTTGCGCGCTTCATATCGTGGCGAAGCTGCTTCATACGCTCCTTGCGCTCACGCTTTCCCTTTTTCCTGTCAACGAGTCCGAGTGCCTCGTAGGTGTAAACGAAGCCGGCGGAGAACTCGTAATCGTCAGAAAGCTCGCTTGGCTCTCTTACGACTCTGCCGCCCTCGGCGGTCTTGGGTACGCTGATTTCGTCAGCGATAGATTTTCTTCTGTCGTCTACGTCATCCGCAAAGCCTGCCTTTTTGGTAACGAGAGCGTACGTGCCGTAGCCTCTTAAGTATTTGTCAAGCTCAGGCGCTCTGTCGTTCTTGCTGTCGTAAATTCTTACGACCATAGGCTCGCTGCTCGTGGGGGCGGGAGCGGTCTTGGTTATGGTTCTGGTGACCGTCTTTACCGTTTTCGCAGGCTTCTTCTCTGCGGGCTTTTTCTCTGCGGGCACGGGCTCGCTTACGGTTGTGCTGGGAATTGAGATGACCACGCGCTCAGGCTCTGCCGCGGGCGCTTCCTCTGCGACGGGCGCTTCATTGGTCACGGGTGCTTCCTCTTCCTTTGCCTTTTTGATTTTGCGAGTGCCGATAAGCTTCGGCTCGGTCGGAGCTATTATTTCCTGCTCGTCAATTGAGATTATGTAGTCCTCGGGAAGCGCCGTTCTCGGCTTTCCCTCCTTTACCTCGTCCCCGTCGCTTACGGGAGCGGGCACGGTGTCCTGCTTTGCCTCGTCAAGCTCGTCAAGATAATCCTCAAGCGCCGACTCCGACGAAAGAGGTGCTCCAAGTCCTGCAAGTGCGGAAAGGTCGATTCCCGTATAGGCAACGGTGTCGTCTGCCACGGGCTCCGCTGCTGCCTCGTCGACGGCGGGGGTGTCCTCGACGGGTGCCTCGGCAGGCGCGTCCTCAGCGGGCGCAGCCTCGGCGGTTGCGTCCTTCTCATCGTTCAGTTCACTTGGGATAGGGGAATCTATGCCGTCGAGCGCTGACAGGTCGACTCCCTTGTAGATAAGCTCAGGCTCGATAGCAGCAAGAAGCTCCTTGCCGTCCTCGCTTATGATTATAGGTCCCGTAGGGGTATAGGAGGTCTCGCGAGCGCTTCGCTCTGCCGCCTCGCTCGCAAGCTCTGCGCGGCGCTTAAGCTCAGCCTCACGGGTCTCGGAATATTTACGAAGAAGCTCGTCGTTCTGCGCGTTTCTCAGCTCGGCGCCCTCTGCCTCCTGCTGATTCGCGATGATACGCGCCTCGTCTTCGTCCTGCAGGCGCTTTGCAAGAGCGTCCTCGCGTGCCTTGCGCTTCGCGTCGCGTGCAGCCTGACGGCGCTTCTGCTCCTCTCGCTGTCTTTCGCGATAATTCTCTGCGTAAGCAAGCTGAGCAAGACGCTTTTCACGCGCCTCGGCCTTTCTCTTCTCGTCCTCAAGCCGCTTCTGCTCCGCCTCGCGTACCTTCTGCTTTTCAGCTCTTGAGGATTCGGTCTTTTTCTTCCTGTCCTCGGCACGGCGCGTCTTGGCGCTTGCGTCTGCCTTTGCAGCGGCTGCCTTCGCCTCGTTCAGCTTATCCAGGGTAGTGGGCGCAGCTTCCGTCTGTGCTGACGTCTGTGCGGCTGTGCCGTTTTTCATTTCTTCGCTCATTGTGTATCCCCCTCTGCGTCTTCGTTGTCATTATAAAATCTTAACAAAAAGTTCAGCACGTCCCGCCTCAGGATAACTCCTATAAAGCAGCCTCTGTCGTCAACTACGGGAACGAAGTTGTGCTCCTTTACCTGCTCTATCAGCGTGTGCATTGAGGTTTCGTGACTAATCGGTCTTGCGGGGTTCGGCTTCATAATTCGGGTGACCGAGGTTTCCTCTGCCGGCCCCTGCTTGTTGAAGCTTCCGCTTTCGATAAAAAATTTGAATATATCGTCGGTCGTCACGGTACCGACGTATTTTCCGTCCCTGTCAAGGACGGGGATTGCTCCGTAGCGGTGATACGCCATCTTTTCGAGCGCCTGCCTCACGGTGCTGTCGTCTGGAATATGGACGGCAAGGCTCTTTGGAATAAGAAAGCTTAAAATGTTTACTGCCATCTGTGCTCACCTCCGCCAAGGGCGGCGTCACCGTAGAGTGCAGAGCCTATCGCGGTTGCGTACTGTGCCATATCGGGTATTATGAAGCGCAGACCCTCTTTTTCGTGTATCGAGCAGAACTGCTGCTCAAACTTCCGTTTGGATATCGAGAGCTGAGTAAGGTTGCCCGTAAGCACTATGTTCTTCACTCCGACGCTCCTTGCGCCGAATACCGAAACCATACCGACGGTTTCCAGCACCATATTGACGAGGCCTGCCGAAATATCCTCCTTCGTTGCCATATCGGATATGTTTCCGAAGTTTGCGGCAGTGAGGTCGTGAGATAGCTCGTGAAGGTTATTTTCCTTCGTCATATCCGAGATGCGCAGGTCGACATTTTTAAGGTCGCCCGCCTCTGCCATAGCCTCAATATGCTCAACGCTCTCCGCGTTAAGAAGAAGTCTTGAAAGACCCATAAGCGTTCCGCCGCCGACGCCCGTGCCGCCGAGGTAGCGCATCTCGCCGCCTCTGGTTGCGTGTACGAGAGCCGTGCCCGTGCCCATGCTTATGCAAAGCGCCGTGTCAAGTCCCGAAAGGTAAAGTCCGCCAAGACCTATGCTGTGAAATTCGGGCACCTTCTGGCACTTGAGTCCGTAAAGCCCCTTTTCAACGTAAGCAGAGCCGACGCCCGTCATCATCACTCTTTCAATTTCCGAGAGGGCAATGCCGTTTTCCGCGGTAAACTTGCCAAAGGCACCGTATATAGAGGTAAGCGGGTCGTTTGCCTGAATAAGCTGGGGCGTGATAAGCTCGCTCGTCGCTCCGCGTCTGATGCCAACGATTTTCGTCGTGCTTCCGCCGACGTCAATTCCGATTATAACGCTCATTGCTGACGCCTCGCTTTCTCTGCCATAAGGTTTTCAAAGGAAAGGCCGTACTTGTCTGCAATATCCCTGGCATAGGATTTTCCGTCGGGCTTCTTTCTTACTATTTTGAACGAGCGCTTGCCCTCTTCGATTCCCGCAACGAGCGTGTCGAGAGGTATTCCGCCGAGGTTTTTTGACTTTTCGTTAATTTCCGCAACTCCCGAGGCAAGCTCGTGAAGGTGGGTTGAGAATATTCCGCGTACCCTCATTGCCGCAAACGCGGTCAGAATCTCCGACGCTATGTAGGTAGCCTCGTACGCGCCCGTAGATGAGAGTGACTCGTCGAGAAGTATCATGCTGTTTTCGGTGACGCCGTCGAATATTTCGCGCAGTCTTGCGCACTCCTCACCAAGACGTCCTTTGTCAATGGTATCGTCAGCACCCTCGGGAAAGTGCGTGAATATTGCGTCGACGGGTGAAATCTCCGCATTCTCGGCAGGGACGGGAAGTCCCAGCATAGCAAACGCCTGCGCTGCACCGACGGCTACGGTTATTACCGATTTTCCGCCTCGGTTAGGGCCCGTGAGAACGAATATTCTCGCCTCGTCGTCAAACGTAAAGTCGTTCGTGACTATCTCGTCGTCAATGGCGAGCGCTACTCTCGGGTTATAAAGTCCCGTCGCGGAAAACGCCTTGTCGGCATAGGGGGCTATCCTCGGCATAACCACCGAGCATCCGGGGTGCGTCGAAAGACGCCTGATAACCTCGGTTGCCTTGGATACGAATTCAATTTCGGGGAGTAATCTTAAAAGGAAGTCGGTGTTATCAAGCACGTACTCACCGACGATAGCGCGCCATCCCTTGATAGAGGCTCGGAACACGTCCTCGATAGCGCCGTGGAATGCTGCGGTCAGTGCCTCTCGCTTGTTGTCGCTCTGTCCCTTTCCGAACGGAGAGAGCTCGGATATCGTCGTAAAGGCGTCGTTCTTAAATGAAAGCCTTAAAATCTTGTCGAGCGTCTTGCCTGACTTGAATTGCTCGGAGTTTACCGAAATTACGCTTGCCGAGCAGGGACGGAGCTCACGGTCGAGGTTGACGCCGATAGTAACGCTTCTTACCTCGTGCACTCTCTGTGCGAGCGCGGAGAGCTTCTTGTTGAGCTCAGCGTAATACTCGGAGGACGCAAGCTCGATAACGAAGCTGCAAAGCTCTGAAAACGCAGGGCTCTTTATCTTGTCGCGGATAGGCTCAAAGCCCTCGCGCAGCGTATCAATACAGGTGACGTAAAGCTCAATCTCGGTGATGCTGTAAAGGTAGGAGTCGCCTGAGCTTTGCGTGTCGGAGTCGAGCCTTCTCAGCTCCTGTATATCGTCTAAAATGGGATGCACTCTGGAAAGAGTATCCTTGAGCTCAGGGAGCCTCAGCATATCGTCTATCGTGCTCTGTCTGTATTTGATTATATCAGCATCGCTTGTGAAAAAATCGCAAAGCACGCTGTTCTTTAACGAGAAAAGCTCGGTAAGACCAAGCTCGTCGCAAACAGCCTCGCTGATATTGGGCAGATTATCTCTGTTCTGGTGATATATGAGTGCCTCTTCGGAGGGGTAGAGAAGACTGATAAACTTTTCTTTCATTACGGTGCCTTTTCGCTTTCATTCTGCGACGTAATTAATTTGCGTCGCGTGTAAATATAATATGCTTAACTAATTTTATCACAAACAGAACTATTTTTCAAGGGATTTTTAAAAGTTTTTTGGTAAAATTCACAAAACCTGCCTGTCGAGCACACCGAAAACCGTACTAAATACCAAATAAAGCAGGTTGGAAAATATCAGAAAAAATGAAAAACGTGAAATATAAAAACAAAAAACAACCGACCGAATACACGAAAAATGTAAAGGTCGGTTGTCTTTTTGAGGTTTTTGTCCGAATAATTATTCGTCGGCGTCAAGAAGCTCGTTATACTTCTTGAACACTGCATCAAGGATTTCGTCGTCGGTAACGATGTTGAAGCTCTCGCCCTCGCCCTCGCCTGCGGAAACCTCAAATACGAGTGCCTCGTCCTCCTCCATGCCCTCGATAAGCTCAACGGGCTGGAGCATTGCGTAGAACTTACCCTCGTGTGCGATACCGGCGATTTCTACGAAATCCACTTCCTCGCCGTCGGGGGAAATGAGAGTGATTATATCGTCATCCTCAAATTCCTCTACCTCGTCAAAGCTCTTATTCTCGTCCATCTTTGTATATTCCTTTCGTTAATTTGATAATTCGTATGCGCTATTATATTTTACCACGCCTTTAAGGAAAAATCAAGAGTCATTTATACTTTTGGCGGCGGGGATTGCTTCTTTACCGTACAAAGCCTGCCTACCTCGCGGTATCCAAGCTTCGTGTGAGTTTTTAAATTGCGAGATGCAGTCAAATCGACTTCCTCTGATTTTACGCGTGAAATCGGGTAATTTGCAAATGAATATTTACAATCTAACTATATTTGCGAAAGCCCTCAAAATAATTCTGCATTATACCGTATGCAATACCGTACTCCTCTTCGTTGTCGTTTTTCGTATAAACCCATACGGGATATTCCCCTCTGAGTGACATGCTTATAAGAAGGGGGCTGCTTCTTTTGCAGAAAACAGCCCCTCTTTATATTAAATTACTCTTACTCTGATAATTCCGTCAATCTTCTTGATTGCCTCAACGACCTCAGCGGGAACCTTAACGCCCATTTCGAGAATGGTGTAAGCGAAAGCACCCTTAGAGCCTGAGGACATATTCTCAATGTTGATTCCTACGCTTGAAATAAACGTAGTGATTCTTGAGAGCACGTTTGCAATATTTCTATGGCAAACGCAAAGTCTTTCAGCTCCCGTGTGAGGGATAGAAACGGTGGGGAAGTTTACGGAGTTTTTGACGTTGCCGCAGGTGATATAGTCAACAAGCTCCTGTGCAGCCATTACCGCACAGTTGTCCTCGCTCTCCTCAGTGGACGCACCGAGGTGAGGAATGTTGACGATACCGGGCACGCCGAGAGTTTCCTCGGTGGGGAAGTCGGTTACGTAAGCGGCAACCTTACCTGAAGCAAGCGCCTCCTTCAAATCCTCGGAGTTAACGAGGTCTGCACGAGCAAGGTTGATAATGCGGACTCCGTCGCGCATTTTTGCGATAGTGTCCTTGTTTATCATACCCTTGGTGTCCTTGGTGGAGGGAACGTGAAGCGTTATGTAATCAGCTTTCTCATAAATTTCGTCGTAGCTGTCTACCTTCTCAACCGCACGCGAGAGGCTCCACGCCGCGTTTACCGTGATGTAGGGGTCGCAGCCTACGACCTTCATACCGAGTGAGCGCGCGCTGTTCGCAACAAGACCGCCGATAGCGCCAAGACCGATAACACCTAGCGTCTTGCCGAGAATTTCTCTTCCCGCAAACTTGCTCTTTCCCTTTTCAACAGCCTTTGCGACGCCGCCCTCGACACCGCCCAGGGTCTTTGCCCACTCAATGCCGCCTACTACGTCACGGGATGCAAGAATGAGCGCCGCAAGAGCAAGCTCCTTTACGCCGTTTGCGTTAGCACCGGGGGTGTTGAATACTACGATGCCCTCTTCGGCGCATCTCTCAATGGGAATATTGTTGACACCTGCACCTGCTCTTGCAATCGCGATAAGCTCAGGGTTAAACTGCATATCAAGCATATTTGCCGAGCGAACCATTATCGCGTCGGGTGCGGTAACGTCCTCAGCTACCTCAAAAACGCTCTTGTCAAAAACGTCGGTGCCAACCTTGGCAATCTTGTTTAAAAGCTGAATTTTCATATGAATCTCCTACTTCAAGTTAATATTAGCTTAGCTTCGTGGGAATTAAAGCTTGGGGTTTTCCATTGCAAACTTCTTCATAAACTCTACGAGCTTT
>CAZDON010000043.1:0-14029 GCA_964507065.1 uncultured Ruminococcus sp.
ATGATAAGCACGCTTCTTGAAAAGGACTATGCGTATTCCGCGGGAGGCAATATATACTTCGATACCTCAAAGCTTGATAAGTATTACGTATTCAACGACTTTAACGAGGACGACCTCAGCGTAGGCGTGCGTGATACCGTTGAGGAGGACTCTAACAAGAGAAACAAGACCGACTTCGTGCTTTGGTTCACCAAATCAAAGTTTGACGACCAGGAGCTTAAGTGGGATTCGCCGTTCGGAGTTGGCTATCCGGGCTGGCATATTGAGTGCTCCTGCATCGCAAGAAAGCACCTTGGCGAGTATCTCGATATTCACTGTGGAGGAATTGATAACGCATTTCCTCACCATACTAACGAAATCGCACAGAGCGAGGCTACCTTTGGTCACGAGTGGTGCGGACACTGGTTCCACGTACACCACCTCAATACCGCTGGCGGTAAAATGAGCAAGTCCAAGGGCGAGTTTCTTACCGTTTCCTTACTCCGGGAGCGCGGATACGACCCGCTCGTTTACAGATTCTTCTGCCTAGGCTCTCATTACAGAAAGAATCTCGTCTTTTCCTTTGAAAATCTCGACAATGCAAAGGTTTCTTTTGAAAAGCTCGTCGCGAGAATTGCGCAGCTTGACACCTCGTCCTCGGCGGTCGATGAGCTTAAGCTTGATGATGGAAGAGCGCTTTTCCGCGCAGCCCTTGACAACGACCTTAATACCTCGCTTGCGGTGACCGCGCTTTACGACGTGCTCAAGCTTGACACAAATGACGCGACGAAGCTCGCTCTCATTGCCGATTTTGACGCCGTGCTCGGTCTTGACCTCATCAAAAAGGCAGCTGCTCTTCGCGACGTCTCTGACGACGGTGCGGCACAGGGCGCTGACTCTGATTTTATCGAATACATTAAGTCAAAGATTGAGGAGCGCAAGGCGGCTAAGGCTGAGCGAAACTTCGCACTTGCCGATGCTATTCGCGCAGAGCTCCTTGAGCGTGGAGTTACCCTCGTTGACAAGCGAGAGGGAACTGAGTATATAATTAATAAATAAAAAGCAGGTAACCCCATAAATGAAATACAATCATGCAGCGGCGGACGTTGCATTTATAAACGGAGAGTATGAAAAGGCAAGCGCTATGTACTACGAGGCGGCAAGAGAGGGAAATATCAGAGCCGCATTCAACTACGCGCACTGTCTGCGCTTCGGCTACGGCGTTGATATTGACGTAGCGCGCGCTAAGAGCTTCTATACCTATGCCCGTGACCTTGAGGGCGGTGAGGCGCTGTATAATCTTGCCGTGCTTTATCTTGAGGGTGGCGCCGTTGAGCAGGATTTTTGTCGCGCTCTTCGGTATATGCACGACGCTGCCCACGAGGGATGTGTCGAGGCTATGCTTTACCTTGGAATGGCGTATACGACGGGATATCTTCTTTATCCCGACGTCATAGGTATCAGCATAATACCGTTTCACAAGCCTATTATAAGAGATATGTCGGCACCGCTTCTCGTTGGTAACGTGCTTGAGGCAGAGGCTGACGAGGACCGCAGATTTTCCGCGCTCAGCGCTGATGCAAGGCGTGCCTTTGAATTTTTCAGGGCAGCGGCACTTCATGACCCGACTTACGTTGAGGAGCTCGTTGCAAAGGGACAGTACCTCTACGCTAAATGCTACCTTGACGGAATGGGAACTGATTTTGACAGAAACAAGGCACTCACTCTTATGCTGGTCGCGGGCAAGAGCGGCTCGTCCGATGCCGTTGAGTATCTTCAGTCAAACGGTATTACAAGCGAGATGCTTCTTGAGGCGGCAAAGGAAGTCAGGAGCAGAAATAAAAAGAAATAGGACGGGATGCTTATATGAAATATAAGGTTCTGGGGTGGACCGACTACGATTCGTTCGATTTTGAGGACGGTGACAATACGGATGCCGCCGTTGCGGCAATTATAGAGGATATTAAGGCTTACGGCTATTGCTTTTCGGGCTATGCGCATCAGGAGTACTCGGGCGGAGTTCCCGTTCTGAACGACGGACTCGCAAGGCGCTTTTCACAAAGAGGCTGGGGCTCGGTTATGGCACAGGCTCACGGCTTTTTCGGCCCCGTGGATTATTCTAACTTTGCATACCATTTTCCCGCAGACGAGGAAATAATGCCTGACCATAAAAGGTGGGTAACCCCCGACGATATCGAAAAACTTACCGCGCTTGATGAGGAGTTTCTTGTTAATCTTTCGTCAGGCGAGCTCGCTAAGGCAATAAAGCACTCTGTCGTGGAGATTAACGACCTCCCGAATTTTAAGCTTTTGGAGCTTAACGATACTGTTGTTCTTGCCGACGGAAAAAGAGTTGTGAAATACACTGTTTCCGATTACGAGAGAGGTTGGCTTATCAGGGACAAGGGAGCGCCGCGTCCGATATACCGCGACGAGCTTTTTGAGCTTATGTATTCTTCGTCCGAGAGGATAAAGAAATATGCCAATGCGGCGTATGAAGCGGGAACTAAAATTATCAAAATTTATTTAGAAAGCAAAAAATAATTAAAAAATCAGGACCTTGGGGTTTGAAATTCCAAGGTCACTTTTTTTGTTAAAATACAAGATAATGTAAACTTCTAGTGTCAGATTAGCCGTTAATGTGCAAACTGACTGTCATAAAGCTCCTTGTAGAATCCTCCGCGAGAAAGAAGCTCGTCGTGCGTGCCCTGCTCAATAACCGAGCCGTCCTTCATAACGAGTATAAGGTCGGATTCCTTTATCGTTGAAAGCCTGTGCGCCACGATAAAGCTCGTTCTGCCCTCGCACATTTCAGAGAACGCGCGCTGAATATTAATCTCCGTTCTCGTGTCGATAGACGAGGTTGCCTCGTCAAGAATGAGCATAGGCGGCAGACACAGCATAACACGCGTGATGCAGATGAGCTGCTTCTGACCCTGAGATAGCTCGCCGTCCGACTCTGAAATCACGGTATCGTAGCCATTCGGCATACGCTTGATGAAGCTGTGTGCGTGGGTCTTTTTTGCCGCGGCGATGATTTCCTCGTCGGTAGCGTCAGGCTTACCGAGTCTTATATTATCACGAACCGTTCCGTATCTCAGCCAGGTGTCCTGGAGCACCATACCGAAGCTTTCACGAAGTGACCTTCTCGTGATATCGCGAATATCTACTCCGTCAAGCAATATACTTCCACCCTTAACGTCGTAAAAGCGCATAAGAAGATTAATAAGCGTGGTTTTGCCGCAGCCCGTAGGACCTACTATCGCAACCTTCATTCCCGGGGTAGCCTTAAGATTAAGTCCTTTGATAAGAGGCCTCGACTCATCGTAGCAGAAGCTCACGTCACGAAGCTCGATTTCACCCCTTACCTCGCTGAGCACGACGGCGCCTTCCTTATCCTCGACCTCTTCCTCGGTGTCAATGAGCTCAAACACTCTTCCTGCCGAGGCAAGCGCGTTTTGAAACTCGGTGATAACACCCGAAATTTCGTTGAAGGGCTTCGTGTACTGATTTGTGTAGGCAAGAAGCGTGGTGAGCATACCTACCGTAATTCCACCTAAAATACCGTTTTCCGATATTACGGATAGCGCTCCGACCAGAGCAACCGCCGCGTAGACTATGCTGTTTACGAATCTCGTCGTAGGATTGACGAGCGAGGAGTAAAAGATAGCGCGTAGGGAGGCGGTTTTTAATCTTCCGTTTATTTCGTCAAAGGTTTCAGTAACCTCATCCTCTCTTGAAAAGGCGATAATAACCTTTTGATTATTAATTACCTCGTCAATATGTGAGGTTTGCTCGCCGTTCGTTTTTGAACGCAGAGTAAACATATCACGCGTATGAGTACCGATATATTTTGCGATAAATAGGGAAATAGGGGTAAGGAATACTACGACCAGTGCTATTATCCAGTTGAGATAGAGCATAAAGCCAAGCGTTCCGATAATCGTTGCAACCCCGACGAACAGCTGACTGAAGCCGAGCAAAAGTCCGTCCGAAACCTGCTCGACGTCGCTTACAATTCTGCTTACTGTATCACCGCTTTTATGTGTATCAAGATACGAAAGCGGAAGTCTTTCAAGCTTTGAAAATGCCTCGTTTCGTAAATCGCGGCTTACATTATAGGCGGTTTTGTTGTTGATATAGCTCATCAGCCATTGAAGCAATGCGGTTATACCGACCATAATTAATACAGTAAAAAGTATTGATAATATCGTGTCGATATCCACCTGTCCCTTGCCAACGATAAGGTCTATCGCGTCACCGATAAGAATAGGCACGTAAAGCGTAAGCGCAACCACGAGAAGTGCAGCTATGGAAGAAAGCAAAAGCAGAGCCTTGTATCTTCCGATAAATGAGAGAATCCTTTTGAGCGAGTCCTTTTTCGTCATATTATCTCACCCCCTCGCCGCCAGATACGGAGCTGAACTGTGTGTTGTAAATCTCGCGGTATATCTGACACGAGCCAAGAAGCTCGTCGTGCGTGCCGATAGCGACGATTTCTGAATCGTCAAGCACGATAATCTTATCCGCGTTCATTACCGAGGATGCTCTTTGTGAAACGATAAATACGCACGCTCCGTAGTCAAGACCGTCAATTGCCTCGCGGAGTCTTGCGTCGGTAGCGTAGTCAAGTGCCGATGCAGCGTCGTCAAGAATAAGTATCTCAGGGCGTCTTACCAGCGCTCTTGCAATAGTGAGCCTCTGACGCTGACCGCCTGAGAGATTTCTGCCGCCGGCCTCAATTTCGGCATCAAGCCCGCCCTTAGCCTCGATGACGTCCGTGGCCTGTGCAAGCTTTACGGCTTCCATTATCTCTTCGTCGGTGGCAGCCTTGTTGCCCCAAAGAAGATTATCCCTTATCGTGCCTGAAAAGAGTGCTGATTTCTGAGTTACAACACCGATTTTTTCACGGAGTGAATCCTTTTCAAAATCACGAATATCAACCCCGTCCAGTGTAATTTTACCTTCACTCGCATCGTAAAACCTGGGTATAAGATTTATAAGCGTAGTCTTGCCTGAACCCGTGCCGCCTATAATTCCCACCGTCTGACCGCGCGATACGGTGAACGAAGCATTCGAGAGCGACGGCTCCTGGGCACCGCCGTATGAAAAGGACACGTTGTCAAATACTATATTTTCGCGTATTCCCTCGAATTTTTCTTTACCAAAGGTCATCTCTGATTTTAAGTCAAGCACCGATGCAATTCGCGAGCCCGACGCAACCGCCTTGGTAATTGAGATTATAAGATTAGCAAGCTTAATAAGCTCCACTAATATTTGGGACATATAGTTGTAAAGCGCAATAACCTCACCCTGTGTAAGATTTCCAAGCTCGACCTGGATAGCGCCGCCGCGAATTAGCATAATTATCGCGATATTTACAACCACGTAGGTCAGAGGATTCATAAGGGCGGATATTCCGCCGACGAATCGCTGATGCCGAGCAAGCGCCTCGTTTCGCTCTCTGAACTCGCGCCCCTCGTCCTCTTCCATACAAAACGCACGAACGACTCTCACACCGCTGAGATTTTCACGCGTAGAGAGAAGCACCTTGTCGAGCCTTGCCTGCACCCTTTTATACAGCGGTATCGTAAGGAGCATAATACCGAATACGATAACCGAAAGCGCGGCGATTACCAAAGCAAAGGTAAGCGCTATTTCCGTATCTATCGTAAACGCCATAATCATTGCTCCGAAAACCACGAATGGGGAGCGCATAAGAAGTCTTAGCGTAAGATTAAGTCCCGTCTGTACCTGGTTTGTGTCCGAGGTCATTCTCGTTATCAGGGTTGATGAGCCGAGAGTGTCAAGCTCGGTGTATGAAAGCGTTTGAATATGCGCAAAGAGCTGATGACGCAGCCCGGCTGAAAATCCGCACGACGCCTTTGCCGCGTAATATTGCGCAAGCACCGAGGCTATAAGTCCTACCGCGCCAAGCGCCACGAGCAAAAGGCAGTCGCGCACTATCTCACCGCTCTTCGCATTCTTTATTCCGCTGTCTATAATATTCGCAATTACGAGAGGAACGATAAGCTCTAGCAACGCCTCGAACATTTTGAGAAGAGGGCTGAGTACCGTTTCCTTTACGTAAGGACGAATGTTTTTAATTATTTTTTTCAAATCCCATCCCCCTTAAGCGTTAAATTCAAGAGAGTATGAAAGGCTCGTCGACTCGTGGGGCTTAAGCCATAGCATAGACGGACGGGTTTCAAATACCTCATCCACAAGACCGTCCTGAGGAATACCCGACCACGGCTCAATGCAAATGTATTTTGCATCGGGGCTGGGCATCTTCCAAAGGCAGAGGTACTCAAATCCCTCATCAAAACGAAGTATAACCGACCGCTTGCCACGGGGGGAGTAAAGTCTTGCGCTGCCCGAAAGTCCCGAAAGCACGAGAGTATCTTTGTCTGCAATATCGCGCTCTGAAAGAGTGTACTCACCATCAGGAAGAGCAAAGCTCTCTTTTGTAGGATTTACGTAGGGAATGCCTGGAGTCAGGGGATTAATATAGATGTCCGACACACCGAAATCTATCTTGTAATCCTCAAAGGAAAGCCCCTCGTCAAGAGGCACGTTTATTGCAGGGTGTGCACCGTACATAAAAGGCATGGGTGTGTCACCACGGTTTTCTATTACCGCGCCGACGTAAAGAGTATTAGCCCTTGCCCGATAGGTCAGAGTGAGTGAAAAGGGAAAGGGATAAGCCTTAAGCGTTTCCTCACTGTCGGTAAGCCTGAATACGATTTTTGACCTCTCTGCGCTTACCACCTCAGGAGTCGATGCGGGGAATACACCGTGGCAAACCATTCGGTATTCCTTACCGCCGTAAGTATAGCGGTTGTCCTTGAGTCTGCCGCAAAGAGGGAAGAGAACGGGTGAATGTCCGTTCCATATCTCGCCGCCCTGCCATATGTATTCAAATCCGCCTCGGTCCTGCGCACTTTGTAACTCAGCGCCGAGGCCCACTATTTTATAGGTCATTTCTTCCGATTTTATCGTGTATAGCATATCATACCTCATCTGGAGTTATCATTTTACAAATAGCATTGTACCATAAACGTGCGTGAAAGTCAACCGACCGCTCGCGCAAAATAATTATAATATCATTTAGAGTTGACAAATCCTAGAAACTGTGCTATCATTTAATTGTAAAAATATATGAAAGGAAAAGGCTTATGCAGAAAACGAAAATCACCTTGAAGAACATCAGCGACGTAAAGCGCTTTGTTACCGAGGTTACGGCGCTTTCCTACGAGGTTGACCTTGAGCAGGGAAGATACATAGTTGACGGCGCGTCGATTATGGGTATTTTTGCTCTTGACACCCTCTCGCCCATTGACGTCGTTGCTCACACCGACAATGCGGATGAGTTTTTCGCAAAAATCAAGGATCTTATCGTTGAGTAAGTAAAGATCCAAAAAATCGGTTTAAATTCGGACTAAAAAAGTCCGACACAATAAATGCAGCTAGCTGCATTTATTTAACACGTGTGTTAAATCTTTTAGAAAATTTAACGAAAGGAATAAACCAAATGAAAAAACTCGCAAAAATTCTCATTATGGTTATGCTCGTGGCGCTTGCTATCTCTGCTCTCGCGTTTTCCGCGTTCGCTGAGGAAGAGGATACCACGGTATACACCTACGGCGGATTTACCGTAAACGATACGGCATATCTCGCCTCAAACGAAAGCGGAACTACCCTGGCAGAGGCCGTTGCGGCAGCTACTAAGGGAGATGTTATCACGCTTAACAACAATATTGCCGTTAGTGAAAACCTTGCTCCAAAGGTTAATTTAACTATTGACCTTAACGGCAAGACTCTCAACAGTACGGCGGATACTCTTTTTGATTACGCTACGTCGTCTATCAAGAGCTTAACTCTTAAGTTGATTGGTAGCGGTACTGTAAATTGCTCTCAGAGGTTTCTTTATAACGGTGGCGGATGGAAGTTTTACGTCACCTCTGACAGCGCCACAGAAAGAATTACCATAAACGCAAATTCTACTAATCTTATAGTGGGTAACACCATCAGCTCCATTTCGGGTACTGTAGAGCTTAAGAACGTAGACGTTGTCATATCAACAAATCTGGCTGCGTCCGGTACGGACGCGTCTATTTTCTACAATAACAAAACGCTCTTTACGTTTGACGGATGCAACGTTACCTCTGCTAATTCTGGTGCTGTATCCGGTACGAGCTATATCTTTACAGCCGCGACGTCAGGAGGCACTGATACCACACCTCATCTTTATACCTTTAAAAACTCGACTCTTGATGCACCAGGCTCTGCAAGCCGCGGATTTAACGTTGGTAAAACCGCATCACTCGTCGTAAGCGGCTCTACCGTCAATATGCCCGTTGGCATCCGCATGGAATCGTCAGCTCTTTCCGTTAAGATTAACAACGGAAGTGTGTTTACAAGCACTTCAAACATTCCGCTTTGGCTCGGAAATAACAATTTTGAGATAGATTCATCAAGAATAACTACATCAATCGCCAACTACGGAGCGCTCTACATGGTTAATAACGCTGCTGAAGGCGATGTTACAGTTATTACCAACAGCGTATTTGAGAATACAGGCTCGGGCTACGCAATTATGACGGCTGCAGGCACAAATGCGGACGCTACGCAGAAGATCACCAATTGCACGCTGAAAAGCAATTCGAAGTACACCGTTCTTCATCAGGCTGCGTCGACTCTTGAGCTTGAAAACTGCAAGATAACCGCAAGCGCTTCGCATAGCCTTTATACTAACAATGCATCGGTTACCGAGCTTAAGAACTGCGAGTTAACGACGGCAACGGGCACGGGCGTTTACGCAAACGGTTCCTCGAGTATCTCGCTTGATAACTGTATGATAAACGCGGCTACGGGCTTTAACATAAATACGACGGGCGCCATATCGCTCAAGGAAACCTATATGAACGCAACTCAGCACGGTTTCTACTTTAATACTCTCACATCATCCGAGGGTCTTACGATTGATGGATGCTTTATACGCAGCGCGACGGGTGGCGGAAATCATACTATGGTTACCTTCACGGCGAACGCAAAGATTCTCAATGCTAACAACGCGTACATAATCAACGCTAAAAATTCTACGCTTATTAACGAGGGCTACAACGCTACGACCAATAATACCGCGCATTTTATGCTTCTGAACGATTCGCTTACCACGGGCACCATTACGGGCCTGATAAGCTTCGATAATTGCACGGTTACCTCTGCGTACAGAATGATTGCTACGAATCTCGACGCTACAAACCTCACGGCGACTAACAGGCTAAGCTTTGTGTTTAACGATAGCGATATCCTTCAGGTAAACGACGGTACGAGCGACAGTATGTTCCGTGGATACGGCATCCTTATGAACTTTACCGGCGATACCAGGATAGTGCATGCAAAGTCATCTGTAAATCTTAGCGTAGGACAGACACCTGTTGCAGGCGCGCTTAACTTTGCTGAGGGTACCCGTCTTAGCTTCGCTCCCACCGACGTAGGCTTTACTACCCCTGAGGGATGCTCCCTTGTCTACGATCCATTCGGTGATGCTGAGGCTCCCTATGTCGTAGCAAAGACTGAGGGCTTTGATGGATTTATTAATGACAAGGTTTTTTCCGTTGCGCTCGGTACTTCATTCGGTTCGTACAGCGTAGATGAAGATGGTAAAGGTACATATACCTCAAACGTCAATATGCAGATTGGTTTCCAGCATTCCGAGGGTAGCTCAATGCTTGCAAATTATGAGTCAAACGGAAACACCTTCGTTAAGTATACGCTTCCTACCACCTCAAACAGCAACGTAACCGTTGATTCAGAGGCAGGCACTGTCAACTTTGTTGGGACCACCGACTTCTTCGTTATGGGAAGCGGTACGGTTGCTAAGGCTCCTGTTGCTGATTTTACTGTTACTCATTCTGACAGCACTACTTATGAAGCTGTTGCTAAAAAGGTAATAGTTCTTCAGATGAACTTTACCGCTGGTAGCGATACGGGATACGTTCCCTTTAATCTTCAGCTTGCCGCAAGAGGCGGAAGCATTACCAATGAGAACTCTATTACCGCAGGCTCCTCGTCGCTAGGCTCTACCGAGCTTATCAACATTTCGGGTGACAATACATTCAAGGCTCCCGACGGAAACACCTACACTCTCAACGGCTTCCACGCATGGAATAATCTCTATGTTGTGGTTGACGTTGCAAATAACAAGCTTCACGCGTATGTAAACGGCGCTTGTGTAACAGGCGACGGTATAACCGCGATGCAGAGCGGAGCGCAGTATATCCAGGGCTTCAGAATCAACCTTAAGGGCAAGACAGTATCCGAGTCCACTGATACTATCGCATTTGACGGCTTTGCTGCTGTAACCTATGATGACTATGTAAGTGAAACCTTCGATCTTGACGATTACGTAAAGCTTAGTGACGCATACAAGTCAATTGCTCCCACCAGTGAGAATATCGTTGCAAAGGGCCACGCATACGGCACCGTTGACGCAGCTCTTTCTGCTGTTAAGGGTACCGATTACACCGTAAGACTTCATGGCGACGTAAACGAGTCGCAGACCGTAGGTACTGCAGGAACCGTTCTTACTCTTGACAATGCGCTTAATCTCGCAAATACTAACACCGAGAAGTTTATCAAGTACACTAGGACGACATCCGGCGCATTCGGTGACGTTTATACCTTCACCTACAACAAGTCGCTTGGCACGTCTGTCAACCTTTCGCTTCATTCAAGCTTTGATATCAACCTCTTCATTCCCACTGAGCTTTCGTCCTACGTGACTAAGATTCTTGCGAACGGTGCTGATATCACCGCTGACGCATACGAGTTTGAGGAGTACCTCGTGGCTTCCGTTGGCAGAGCGTCAGACGAGGCTTGTGACAACGTCGTATACAAGGTAACCTTTACCGAAAACGGTAAGACCTACACCTACTCGTTCACCGTTTCTATCGAGGCTTACGCTGAGAAGCTTCTTGACGGCTGGACCGTAGATGCTGCAACCGACACACAGGTGCTTATGTACTATATCCTCGATTACGCAAACGAGGCTAACCTCTACTTCAATACCGATTCTGCTCTTGCAGAGAAGGTTGAGGCTCTTGCGGCTCTTGGCGAAAAGCTGACCGTTACAGATGCTACCGCTACTGCTGTGAACACTATTGATAACACTAAGTTCAGCGGCGCTACCGTAGTCCTTGACGAAACTCCCTCGATAAGACTCGTTCTTAAAGAGGCTACCGACGCTGTTATTACGGCAAGCTATACCGACGTTAAGACGGGTGCTGTACGCTATGCGGACGTTACCGTTGACGGACTTAACGTAGATATCGACGGCGTTAAGATCTATAACCTTGCCGAAACTCTTACAGTTTATATTGACGGTGCTTCGGTAGGACAGTTTAACCTCGGCGCTTACAAGGCAAGCGTTACCTCGGCTGATAGCCACTACGCTCTTGTAGCAGCTCTTTGCGAGTACGTTTCGTTCTCGAAGTACGTATATTCCGCAAATTAATGATAGAATAAGGCGAAGCCTGACCAACCTCGCCTTATACCAAAATAATATTAAGAAATAAAACCTTGACTGCAAACGCGGGTATCCGAATAGGATACCCGCGTTAAATTTAAGCCTTCTCTTGCGAGGGAAGGTAGTGAAGCGGCACGAGGGTACTGAATGACAATTGATAATTGTCAGAGCCCGAGTGGACCGAACCTGCAGGTGAGAAGACCGCTTGCGGTGGATGAGTAGTCAATACATCCTTAAATCTCACTCGCCTTGAAATTATAAACAGGCTTTATAACCTTGATTATCTTTACCGTATCCTCAATTTGCATAAGAATTTCGTCCATAGCCTTATATGCCCCTGGTGCCTCGTCAATTGTTGAGGCGTTTGCCGTCGTAGTATAAATGCCGCGCATTTGCTCCTTGAATTCAGCCTCGTCAAGACACCGCTTTGCATCACCCCTCGACATAAGACGCCCAGCGCCGTGGGGAGCAGAGAAGTTCCAATCGGCGTTTGATAGCCCCTCTGCTATGATACATCCGTCACGCATATTAAGTGGAATTAGCACTTGCTGACCAAGATACGCGGGAATAGCGCCCTTCCTTATTATATTATCATCGCCAATGAAGTTGTGCACGCTCTCAAAATAATCAGCGCGAGCAATGGCGAGAAATTTCAGGATTTTTTCGCCTATCATTTCGCGGTTTCTTCGTGCGAACTCCTGGCATACTCGCATATCGTGAAGATACCTTTCGGCAAGGTAACCGTCAAGATAGCAAAGCTCGTCTGGAATTTTAGTTTTGTGTGCGTATTTATCGGTAAGTGCCTTAAGCGCATCTGGAATATCCTTTACCCGCCCCTGCGCCTTAAGCTTGGCAATAATAGCATCTCGCTCAGTAGCTCCCGCACCCTTACACTCATTTATTGCAGCCTTTTGGTATATCCTTGCTACCTGTGTACCAAGATTTCGTGAGCCAGTGTGGATGACGAGATATAACCTGCCGTCATCATCTCGGTCAACCTCAATAAAGTGATTTCCACCGCCAAGCGTGCCGAGTGAGCCGTAAAGTCTGTCAAGCTCGATAAGCTTATCAAAGCAATATAGCGAGCGTATAAGCTCCTCTGCGTAATATTCACGCCTGACCTCGCTTCCTGAGGGTATATTGCCCTTAATAAAGGTGTCGAGCGCAGCATAATCTATATCACGCACTCCCAGCTCGTATATTCTCATACCGCAGCCTATATCGACACCGATGACGTTGGGGATTATCTTGCCGCTTTTCATCGTTGAGGTAAATCCAACGACAGCTCCGATTCCTGCGTGAGTGTCAGGCATTATGCGGATTTTTTCATCACAAAACGCGCTCTGCGAAGCAAGCGTGTATATTTGATTTACACATGAGCCACTGGCGGTTATTGCGTGTATTTTTAAATCGTACATAAGAATCCTCCTTTCTTTATAGTGTATTTTCTGAAACGGTTGGGCAGCCGCAAATTATATGCAGCTGCCCGATATATTATTTTGTTTTTTGTCTGTCACGAAGCCTGTAATCGCGAGAGCGCTTTTTCTTTATATAAATATCATATCCAATGAATGCCACAGCGCCGACGATTATTGCAATAGAGCTTACGTGCACCCACGCCTCAGTAGAATTTTGCGTTTTAAGATTTTCCCAAAGCATATTAGTGTATTCCTGCATCTCAGGAGTATAATCGTGATAAAACGGGTCGTAGGGATAATTCTGATTTACTGAATCAGAGCTTCCGTAAAGAACCTCCATTGCATCCTCACCCATCTCTTCGGCATAATCCTCGTTTTCGTAAACAAGACGGTTTGGAGAGGCATATCCGATATAGGTCGCATTTGCAATCGCGATTTCCTCGCTGAGCATAAAGTTAATATATTCCTTTGCCAGCCACTTATTCTTCGAGGATTCAAGTATACACATAGAATCAACGAATACGTTAGTGCCCTCGCTTGGATAATAAAACGCAAGATCCGGATTTGAGGAAAGCATAGAAATATAGTCACCGACGTAGTACGCGGCAATCGACGCTGAGTTTGAAATCATTTTATTGTAGATCTCGTCACTTACGTATGCCTGAACGATAGGCTTCTGCTTAGCGAGAAGCTCAAGTGCCATATCCCAGTCTGCCTTGTCGGTGGAATTAATATCAAGACCGAGCCTGAACATAGCCGTAGCAAGACCGTCGCGCGGATTGTTGAACTGAAGAATTTTGCCCTTGTATTTCTCATTGAAGAGAAGGTCCCAGCTCTCATCCGCTGCGTCCTCTTCATCCACCATCGTGCTGTTGTAAATAATTCCGACGGTACCGTAGGTGTAGGGAACGGAGTATCTGTTATCGGGGTCGAAATAAAGTCCGCGGAAGTCCTCGTCAATATACTGATAATTAGGAAGCTCGCTCACGTCATAGGAGTGAAGCAGACCTGCCTTTATCATCTTCTGAATAGTATAGTCAGAGGGAATTACAATATCGTACATGCTTCCCGCACCCGAGAGAATTTTTGAATACATATC